>DATCOZ010000011.1:0-12489 GCA_036564345.1 Candidatus Dormiibacterota bacterium
CAAGGAGACCCTCGCCGCGGTCACCTGGGCGATCAACGCCTGGAAGTCGAACTCGATCTCCCAGACCACGCTCAGCTGGCTCGATCCCGACAACAACCAGGCCTACCACTCCGGCCTGATCAGCGCCACCCTCAACGGGGCTTCGATCTACCTCAAGGAGAAGCTGATCAACAAGAAGTACGACCAGGTCACCGACAACGCCGGCATGCCGTCAGGGCCCAAGGGCCTCAACACCCTCAACCTGATCTTCAACCATGCGGTGATGAGCTGGTCGCCCGAGCAGGAGACAGCTCGAGCCTTCCTGCTCTGGGCGATGGACCCGGCCCAGTACTCGAAGTGGATGGGCGTGGCGGCGGGCTACAACGCGGGACCGTACGCCTCCTTCACCAACGACCCGGTCTGGAACAACGACCCGAAGCTGAAGCCCTTCCACGACGTGGTCCCCAACGGCAAGTGGCCAGGATGGCCGGTGACGCCCGGAAAGGCGACCGCGAACTCACAGGTGCAGTTCACGATCGTGGACATGTTCGCCAAGGCCGTGACCTCCGGCGACGCCAAGGGATCGATCGCCGACGCCGAGCAGAAGCTCAACAGGATCTATGGGAAGCCGGCCTGACGGGCAAGGGGGGTCGGGCTCCCCCTTCCAAAACCCCCCCACGCGGCGCGACGCACTGGTGTCGATTCAAAACAACTCACCCGGCCGGGGTGAACCCGGCCTACGCGCCACGCAAAAGCCTGACGGGCAAGGGGGGTCGGGCTCCGCCTTCCAAAACCCCCCCACGCGGCGCGACGCACTGGTGTCGATTCAAAACAACTCACCCGGCCGGGGTGAACTCGGCCTACGCGCCACGCAAAAGGCTGCTCGATGACATCCGGTGACCTTATGGCAGGACGCGGCGGCAGCTCATGAGCTCGATAACGCTGCCCAAGGTCGCGGGGACGCCGAAGCGGGGCCGGCTGCACAACCGCGTCCTGCAGCGCGAGTCGACCCTCGGCTACGCCCTGCTCGTACCGACCATGCTCATGCTGCTGGTCTTCCTCGCCTGGCCTTTTCTCTGGGGAATCTGGCTCTCGGTCAGCAATGCCGAGATCGGCAACGACTCGAGCCATTTCGTCGGCATCGGCAATTTCGTCTACAACCTGAGCGACAGGATTTTCGTCCAGAGCTTCTGGAACACGATGGCGTACACGGCTATCACGACCGTGTTCAAGTTCGGGCTCGGGATGTCGATGGCCCTCCTGCTCAACCAGGTCTTTCCCCTCCAGCGCTTCGCACGGGCTGCCCTGCTGCTGCCCTGGATCATCCCCAGCGTGCTCTCGACGCTCGCCTGGCGCTGGATGTTCGACCCCACCTTCAGCATCCTCAACTGGGTGCTGATGCATTCCTTCCACACTGGCGGCGTCAACTGGCTGGGAACGACCAACACCGCCCTGGCGTCGATCTTCATCGTGAACATCTGGCGCGGTGCCCCCTTCTACGGCATCTCCCTGCTCGCCGGTCTCCAGACCATCCCGCCCGACCTCTATGAGGCGGCGCGGGTCGACGGGGCCAGCCGCTGGCAGCAGTTCCGCGAGATAACGCTGCCCCTGCTCCGGCCGGTCCTGCTGGTGGTCCTGATGCTCTCCACCATCCTGACCTTCGCCGACTTCCAGCTGCCCTACGTGCTCACCCGTGGGGCGCCTTACAACTCGACCAACGTGCTCGCGACCTGGGCCTTCAACATCGGCGTCCCCGGCGGCAGCATCGGCCTCGGCGCGGCCATCTCCCTGGTGCTGTTCCCCCTGCTCGCTGTTGCGATCACCGGGGTCCTGGTCTCACTCCGGAGCAAGGAGTGAGCAGATGGCGGTAGCAGCGCGGACCCGGCAAACCAAGTACGAGAAGCCGATCTGGGACCGGACTGCCGGAAGGTGGATCCGGATCTACATCCCCCTCTTCCTCTTCATCCTGATCACGCTCTTCCCGTTCTACTGGATGATCGTCACCTCCTTCAAATCGGACCAGGAGCTGCTCGACCAGAACGCGAACCCGATGTTCGTGGTCGTGCCGACACTCCACCACTACCAGTTCCTCTTCTTCGAGAGCCACTTCGCCCAATGGCTCCTGAACACGACGATCATCGCGTTCGCTTCGACCGGGATCTCGCTCTTCTGCAGCATCCTGGCCGGCTACGCGCTCGCCCGGCTCCGCTTCAAGGGCGCCAACTCGATCGGCTGGGGCATCTTCATCACCTACCTGGTGCCGCCGACGCTGCTCTTCCTGCCCCTCGCGCTCCTGATCAAGACCTTCCACCTCTTCAACAACCTGTTCGCGCTGATCCTCACCTACCCGACCTTCCTGATCCCCTTCTGCACCTGGCTCCTGATCGGCTACTTCAAGAGCATCCCGCGGGAGCTGGAGGAGTCGGCCCTGGTCGACGGGGCGACCCGCCTCCAGGCGATGGTCCGCGTCGTGATACCGCTTGCCCTGCCTGGCATCCTGAGCGCGGGGATGTTCGCCTTCACGCTGAGCTGGGGCGAGTTTCTATACGCGCTGATCTTCATGAACGACACCCAGACCAAGACCCTGCCGGTGGGGATCGTCCAGGAGCTGATCCGTGGCGACGATTTCTTCTGGGGCCAGCTGATGGCGGCCGCCCTGCTGGCCTCGATCCCGGTCGCCCTGCTCTATTCCTTCTTCGTCGAGTACTTCGTCGCCGGGATGACCGCGGGAGCCGTGAAAGGGTGAAGCGTCGAGCCAATGTGGGGTGGTCGGTGCTCGCCCGGGTGCCCTAGGATTACCCGCACCTGATGGCATCTGTCAGCTACGAGAACGTTACCAAGCGGTTCGCCGGTGACACGCTGGCAGTCAACAACCTGAGCCTCGATATCAAAGACACCGAGTTCATGGTCCTGGTCGGCCCCTCCGGCTGCGGGAAGTCCACCGCCCTCCGCATGCTGGCGGGTCTCGAGGACATCACAGAGGGACAGATCAAGATCGGCGACAGGGTGGTCAACGACATGCCGCCCCGCGATCGCGACATCGCCATGGTGTTCCAGTCCTACGCCCTCTACCCCCACATGAGCGTCTACGACAACATGGCCTTCGGGCTCAAGATGCGCGGCACGCCGAAGGCCGACATCGAGCGCCGCGTCAACAGCGCGGCTGAGATCCTCGAGCTGGGACCGCTGCTCAAGCGCAAGCCACGCCAGCTTTCCGGCGGCCAGCGCCAGCGCGTGGCGCTGGGTCGGGCGATCGTCCGCGAGCCGCAGGTGTTCCTCCTCGACGAGCCGCTCTCCAACCTCGACGCCAAGCTCCGGATCCAGACCCGGATCGAGCTCCAGAAGCAGCATCGGGCCCTCCACGCGACCTTCATCTACGTCACCCACGACCAGGTCGAGGCGATGACCATGGGCGACCGGATCGCGGTCATGCGAGACGGCATCCTGCAGCAGGTCGCGCCACCCCGGGACATCTACGAGAACCCGGCCAACATGTACGTGGCCGGCTTCATCGGCAGCCCGACGATGAACTTCATCCCGGTCACCGTCCAGGGCACGACTGTCAAAGCATCCGGTCTTGAGCTCGAGCTGCCCCGCGCGCCCGGCGTCGAGAAAGGGACGCTCGGGATCCGGCCCGAGGCGCTGACTGAGCGGCCGAAGGAGGGCCACGCGGGACTCGACCTGAAGGTCGAGGTGGTCGAGATCCTCGGCTCCGACCAGTTTCTCTACGGGACTGTCGGCGCTGACGCGATCACCGCGCGCGTCGATCCCAACTTGAAGGTCGAGCCCGGCGACCGGGTGCGCCTCGGCGTCGACACCCGCCGCCTGCACCTCTTCGACGTCGAGACGGAGAAGGCGATCCTCTAGCCCGCTCGGGGGAGCATGTGCGGCAGGTGGTGGTCGGGGAAAGCCCCTCCGTCCCCGCTGCGCGGGGCCACCTCCCCACTACGTGGGGAGGCAAGACCCGACTGATTGGGACACCTCCGAGGAGGCCAGTCTTGCTCCCTTATGCAGTGGGGGAGTCCCGCCGAAGGCGGGGAGGGGGCTGGCAGCGCCCTATCTGCCAGAGACCTTCAAAAGCTCTTCGACAGGTTTCATGTCGAAGGGCTGCATGCCGCGGATGATGAGCTGCTGGGCACCCGCCGCCAGGAGGTCGTCGGCCACTCCGAGGTTGTCGGCGTTCACAGAGCAGGTCCGCTCGATCGCCTTCGGGTCGCGTCCGACCTTCGCGCACCAATCGTTGAGGATCTCGTTCTTGTGCTTCCAGGTGTCGACGGGTGGAAAGGTGTTCCAGAGGTCCGCGTACTGCGCCGTCAGCTTCAGGGTGACCTTCTCGCCTGCGCCGCCGATCATGATCGGGATGTTGCCGTCACCGTGGGCGGCGTCCAGCTTGCGAAGCCGCTCTTTGATCCGGGGCAGGGCCTTTCCGAGCTCGCGCAGCCGGGCGGGCGCGTCACCGAACTCGTAGCCGTATTCCTGGTAGTCGCGCTCGAACCAGCCGGCGCCGATGCCGAGGATCGCCCGGCCGTGGCTGAGCCGGTTGAGCATCCACACCTCGTAGGCGTAGAACTCCGGGTTGCGGTAGGCGACCGAGGAGACCAGGGTTCCGAACTGCGCCCGCTTCGTCTCGGCCGCGATCCCACCGAGGATCGGGGTGCTGGCGTAGTGGGGGCCTTCGGGGTCACCGTAGAGCGGGTACATGTGGTCCCAGACGTAGATGACGTCGACGCCGAGGGAGTCCGCGCTGCGGTAAGCCTCCCGGATCTGGTCGGTCGTGCAGTGCTGGGGATGGATCTGGTAGCCGACTCGAAATCTCGCCATTGCCTTCTACAACCGCCGACGCAGCGAGGCTGATTCCGCGCTATTCGGGCGGGCGGGTGACGGCGCCCTTGGCGGCCGAACCGACCAGGGCCGCGTACTTCGCCATCACGCCGGTCGCGTAAGGGGCGACCCGCGGCCGCCATTCCTTCATCCGCTCCGCGATGTCTACGCCCTCGACATCGACCCGGCGGTTGTCGACGTCGATGCTGATCCGGTCGCCCTCGCGGACGGCCGCCAGGGGACCGCCCATCGCCGCCTCGGGCGCGACGTGCCCGAGCATCAGCCCGTTGGTTCCACCGCTGAAGCGGCCGTCGGTCACCAGGGCGACCTGCTCCCCCCAGCCCTTGCCGACGATGGCGGCTGTGACCGAGAGCATCTCCGGCATGCCGGGGCCGCCGCGCGGCCCCTCGTAGCGGATGACGACGACGTCGCCGGGCTTGATGCTCCCGTGGAGCACCGCCTCGAGCGCACCGTCCTCGTCGTCGAAGACCCGCGCCGTACCCGCGAAGGTGCGCATCGTGTGACCGGTCACCTTGGCGATCGCGCCCTCCGGCGCGATGTTGCCGCGCAGGATGACCAGGCCGCCCTCCGGGGCCAGCGCGTCATCGAGCCGATGGACGACGTCCTGCCCGGGAGCTTCGACGACCCGCTCGACCTCCTCGCCGAGCGGCCGGCCGGTGACGGTCATCGAGGAGCCGTCGATGAAGCCGCCTTCGATCAGCCGCTTGGTCACCAGCCCGATCCCGCCGGCGTTGTAGAGGTCGACCGCGAAGTAGTTCCCCCACGGCTTCATGTCGGCGATCAGTGGTGTCCGCCGGCTGATCCTGTCGATGTCGTCGATCGTGATCTCGATCCCGACTTCCGCCGCCAGGGCGGGGATGTGGAGGGCCACGTTGGTCGAGCCGCCCGATGCTGCCGCAGCCGCGATCGCGTTCTCGAAGGAGGTCCGGGTGAGGATGGAGGATGGCCGCCGATCGGCCGCGAGCACGTCCATCAGCAGGCGTCCGGCGTCGGTCGACGCGCCTGCCTTCTTGGGATCCATGGCCGGGATCGTGTTGTAGCCGAAGGGGGAGAGCCCGAGCACCTCCATCACCATCGCCATCGTGTTGGCGGTGTACTGCCCGCCGCACGCGCCGGCGCCCGGGCAGGTGACGTCCTCGATCTCCTTCAGCTCGGCGGCGTTGATCTTGCCGGCCGCCTCGGCACCGATCGCCTCGAAGGTGTCGGCGATGGCCAGGTTGCGACCCCGCCAATGTCCGTAGGCGATCGACCCGCTGTAGAGCACGATCCCCGGTCGGTCGACGCGCGCGAGAGCCATCGCGCCGGCGGGGATCGTCTTGTCGCAGCCGACGATGCAGCAGACGGCGTCGAAGTAGTGGCCGCGGGCGACGAGCTCGATCGAGTCGGCGATCAGCTCGCGGCTGACGAGCGAGGTCTTCATGCCCTCGGTCCCCATCGTCACCCCGTCCGAGATGGCGATCGTGTTCACCTCCATCGGGGTGCCGCCGCCCGCGCGGACGCCATCTTTGACCGCGGCCGCCAGGTCGCGGTGGTTGTAGTTGCAGGGCATCGTCTCGATCCAGGCGTGGGCGACCATCACCTGCGGCTGGGCGAGTGCCTTGTCGTCGAACCCAATGCCCTTGAGCATCGCCCGCGCGGCGGCGCGATCCTTGCCTTGCAGCAGCCTCCGGCTGGGCAAGGGCAATTTTGGAGGGGGGACGTCCCCCCTCGTGTCCGTGCTCGGCGCAGCCTCCGCGCCGACACCCTCCTGGCCCTCGAGCAAGCGGCGGCTGGGAAGCTGGCTCAATGCTCGACCCTCCTCATCTCGTCCAGCTTCTTTGGATCGAAGTCTTCGGAGCGGATCCAGGCGATCAGCTTCTGCTCGGTCGCGATGATCTTGTCGGCGGCCGCCGGAAGCTTGTCCGCGATATCGGTGGGGATGAGCAGGATCCCGTGCCGGTCGGCGTGGAGCAGGTCGCCCGGCCGCACCACCAGTCCGCCGATGCTGACCCCGTGGCCGGCCGACTCGAAGTGGGCGTAGGCGTGGGAGACGGTGGTGCCCACCGCGTAGAGCTGAAGGCCCATTGCATGAACCTCGTCGAGGTCGCGGACCACGCCGTCGGTCGCGATCGCCAGGCAGTCGAGCGCCTTGAAGATGGTGGCCTGCACCTCGCCCCACATGGCGCCCGAGCCGTTCGGGTCGTCGAGGTCCTGGGCGACCAGGATCCGCGGGCCCTGGACGGACTGGACGTGGTTCCAGAGGTGCACCGGCTCGAGCGGGTTGAGCGGCGGCTCGTGGCTCCGGATCGCCACCGTCGCGGCGAACCCGACCACTGCCGGCAGGTCGGGAAACATGCACAGGATCTCGTAGGTGGTGTAGCCCTCGTCGCGGTTGCGCACGTCGAAGGTCTCGATCGCGTTGCTCAGGGTCGGCGAGTCGTACCTGGCCAGCGTGGCCAGCAGCTTGGCGTCGATCACGAAGCGGGCGCGCCTTCGACGGCGAGCTCGCGACAGCGCCGGGCGTCCGCCTGCGCGGCCTTTGTCAGCATGCTCGCGTCGGAGTCGATCGCGAGCATCCGGTAGCCCGCCCGCCGCCACTGCTCGGCGACCTCGGGCGTGCCGCACATGATGCCGGCGATGATGCCCCGCGCGGCGCAGACGGCGACGATCTTCTCCATCGCGGCGCGATGCTCGGGGTTCTGCCCGGCGTAGCTCGAGCCCCGGATGCCCATCGATGTGGCCAGGTCGTTGGGGCCCACGAAGACCGCGTCGATGCCGGGCACCTCGAGGATCCGGTCGAGGTTCGCGATCGCCTCGACGGTCTCGCACATCACCGCGCAGACGACGTCCGCCGCGCTCTCCACCGTGTAGGCGGGGTTGAGCATCCGGGGCCGGATCGGACCGAGGCTGCGATAGCCGTTGGGCGCGTAGCGACACGCGCCGACTGCGGCCTGGGCGTCCTCGACGGTGTTCACCATCGGCACGATCACGCCCTCGGCGCCCGCATCCAGCGCCTTCATGATCGAGGCGGGCTCGTTCCACTGGACGCGAACGATGGTCGGGCTCCCCGCCGCGCTGAGCGCTTGCAGCATGAGCAGCATGGAGTCATAGCCGATGAGCCCGTGCTGCGTGTCGACGCAGACCCAGTCGTAGCCGGCGCGGCCGATGATCTCGGCGTTGACCGACCCCGGCATGGTGCACCAGCCTCCATACGTCGGCCTCCCGTCCCAGAGGTCGCGGAGGCGGGTGAGCGAGGCGCTCACCGCTGGGCCGCCAGCACCTGGTTGACGACGTTGACGGGCGGATCCCCGTCGAGGACGCGGAGCAGGTTGTCGCCGACAACCTCCAGCAGGTGCGCCTCCGCCTCCTCCGTGGCCGCCCCGCAATGGGGTGACAGGTAGACGTTGTCGAAGCCCCGCAGCGGTGATTCGGCCGCCAGCGGCTCGGTGGTGAATACGTCGAGGCCGGCGCCGGCGATGGTTCCTTCCTGGAGCGCCGCGAGGAGCGCGTCCTCGTCCACGATCGGGCCCCGTGCGGCGTTGATCAAGATGGCTCCCGGTTTCATCGCGGCCAGCCTCTCGGCATTGATGAGGCCGCGGGTGTCGGTGTCGAGCGGAGCGTGGATGGAGACGACGTCGGCTGTGCGCAGGAGCTCGTCGAGCGCGACCCGTTTCGCGTCCGCGAAATCTCGGGTCGGATCCGGGTCGGTGAAGAGAACCCGCGAGCCGAACCCGGTGAGCCGCCGGGCGACGGTCCCGCCGACGTTTCCGAGGCCGACGATCCCGACGGTCATCGACCCGAGCTGGCGCCCCATCATCTCGTCCCGTCCCCACCATCCGGCGTGCATCTGGTGGTCGCCCCAGGAGCCGTGGCGGAGAAGGCTGAGGATGGCCAGGATCGTCCAGTCGGCGACCGCCTCGCGGTTGTAGCCGGCGGCGTTCGCGACCGGGATGCGGTAATCGGCCGCCGCGCGGTGATCGATGCTGTCGAAGCCGACCGCCGCCTGCTGGATGAGCAGGCAGTTGCGCATGTTCTCGAGGACCCGGCGGTCGATCCGGTGCCGGTGCCGCTTGTCGGCGATCACCAGGTGCGCCGCGTGCGTCGCGTCGAGAACCGCCTGCTGGGCGGGCGCCTCGGGGACGAGCACGACCTCCACCTCGTGCCGGCCTTTGAACATCGCGCGGACCGTCTCCTCGCTGTACGGACTGAGGCAGGCGACCAGCGCTGTCATTGCACGTTGAGGCTAGCATTCCGCAGCGCTCCCCCTGTTCCGGCGGGGGGTTCCGCCGCCGCCACAACGTTTGCTAGAGTGGCCTCATTCGCTCGACTTGTCGGGCGACGGGCGCCGCGGTCCGTGTCCTTCTCTCCAGACGCGCGCGGTTCGAGAGCCAGGAATCAAGAGAAGGGTGCGAGGTCTCAGAATGCCGAACGGAACCGTCAAGAAGGTCGTCAACGACCGCGGCTTCGGGTTCATCGCCGCGGAGGATGGGAAGGAATACTTCTTCCATCGCAGCGGCCTGGACAGCTCACTCAACTTCGACTCGCTGAACGGCGGCGAGGCCGTGACGTTCGAGGTCGAAGCGAGCCAGAAGGGCCCCCGCGCGACCAGGGTGCGCGCGGCCTAGAACGGCCTCCCGCAGCGGAATGCGAAGGGCCCCGGCGGGAACAATTCCGCCGGGGCCTTACTTCTAGTTCTGGAACTCGATGGCGGTACCGCTTCTGGTCTACTCCGACTACGTTTGACCGTGGTGCTACGTCGACTCGGTCCGAGTCGAGCGCCTGGCAGAGGAGGGGATCGTCGACGTCACCTGGCTTCCCTACGAGCTGCACCCCGAAGTCCCTCTCGAGGGGATGAGCTATAAGGATTACTTCCCGGCCCACTACCTGAGCCGGATCGAGGCCGCCCCCTATCTGCCGCTCGCCGAGGAGGCGGGACTGGTCATGAAGCGCGGCACTCGCCTCATCAACACCCGGTTGGCGCTATCCGCGGCGGAGTTCGCCCGCGAACAAGGTCTCTTCGATGAGATGCACCTGGCGCTGTTCAAGGCCTACTGGGAGCAGACCGGTGACATCGCGACCGTGGCTGGACTGAAGGCCATCGCCACCGCGGTCGGGCTCGACGCCGACGCGATGGAAGCCGAGCTGGACGCCGGGCGCTACGAGGACCTCCTCGACGCCAATCGGCGAGAGGCGACCCAGGTCGGCATCAACGGCATCCCGGCCCACGTCTTCGGCCTCCGCTACCTGGTCATGGGCGCGCACCCCTACGCGGTGCTGAAGCAGGTGGCCGACAAGGCGGCGGCCGAGAGCACGGAGCGCAAGGAGAGCTGAACCGCAGCCTAGATTGCTTCGGCCTACGTCTCGTCCCGATACTGGCGCTTTCCGGTTTCCGGGTCCTCGTAGACCCGCGTCAGCTTGCCGGTCGTCGGGTCTTTGAAGACCTCCCCGGTCGGCTTGAAGGCGCCCTCCTTGTGGCCGCGGTAGCGGCGATCCCAGACGAAGTAGCCGACGATCGCGAAGACGATGATCGCGGCGTAGATCGCGAGCTGGAGGTTCATCCGGCGCTCTTCTCGACGATCGCGGCGGTGCCGTAGGCGACCACCTCGGTCATCGTCTGGCCGAGCTCGGAGGAGTCGAAGCGCATCATCACCACCGCGTTGGCGCCCATCGCGCGGGCGTTCTCGATCATCCGGTCGAGAGCGTGGCGGCGGGTGTCCTCGACGAGCCTCGTGAACTGGGTGATCTCGCCTCCAGCGAGGCCCTGGAGGCCTGCCAGCAGGTTGCCGCCGATACCGCGGCTGCGGACGACGACGCCGAACACGTGGCCGAGCGCCTGCTTGACCTCGTAGCCGGCCGGCCGCTCGGTGGTGGTGACCAGGACCCCCTGGCTAGACGGCTGCTGCGACATGGCGATCGGCCACCTCCAAGCCCGCCTCGATGGCGTCGAGGCCTTCGTCCAACTCGTCTTCGGAGATCGTCAAGGGCGGCGCGATGATGACGAGGTTCCAGCGGAAGGCCGGCCGCGAGCCCTTCTCCCAGACCGCCTTCACGACCTCGGTCATCTCGGCGTTCCGGGATTCGACCCGCTGCGGGGTGAACGGTTCGCGGGTCGCCTTGTCCCTGACCAGCTCGATCGCCGCCAGCATGCCGAGGCCGCGCACCTCGCCGACGCTCGGGTGCTTGTCGGCCATCTCCTCGAGCCGCTTCATCAGCTTCTTTCCCATCCGGGCGGCGCGGTCGGCGAGCTCCTCTTCGAGGTAGACCTCGAGCGTCGCCACGCCCGCCGCACAGGCCAGCGGGTGGGCGGCGTAGGTGAGGCCGGAGCCCAGGTAATGGTCGTCGAAGTAGCCGGCGACCCGGTCCGACACGATCGCCGCACCGAGCGGAACGTAGCCCGAGGTGATGCCCTTGGCGACGGTCATGATGTCCGGCTCCACGCCCCAGTGCTCGGAGGCGAACCACTTGCCGGTCCGGCAGAAGCCGTCGATCACCTCGTCGAAGATGAGCAGGATCCCGTAGCGGTCGCAGAGGTCGCGCAGCCGCTTCAGGTAGCCGTCCGGCGGCACCACGATGCCGCTGTAGCCGGTGATCGGCTCGACCAGGATCGCCGCCACCGTCTCCGGCCCTTCGCCGAGCACGGTCTCCTCGACCGCGTCGGCGCAGTTGAGGTTGCACTTCGCCTCGCCGGTGCAGAAGCGGCAGCGATAGCGGTATGGGTCGAGCGTCTTGACGAAGCCCGCCGGCATGTGCGGCTCGGAGAAGATGCGCCGGTTGTCCCCCGTCGCGGCCATCGCGGCCAGGGTGGCGCCGTGGTAGCTCTGGTATCGGGTCACCACCTTCTGCCGCCCCGTGAAGGTGCGGGCCATCCGGATCGCGTGCTCGTTGGCCTCGGCCCCGCCGTTGGTGAAGAAGGTCTGCGAGAGCCGCCCGGGGCTGACCTCGGCCAGCATCTCGGCCAGCCGGCTGGCGGGCGGGCTGGTGTGGTCGGGCGCGATCACCGGCATCGTCTCCGCCTGCCGCTTGATGGCGTCGACCACGTGGGGATGGGCGTGCCCGACGTTGACGTAGGCGAGCTGGCCGCACATGTCGAGCCAGCGGTTGCCGCCGGAGTCCCAGAAGTAGCTGCCCTTCGCGCGCGTGACGGTCAGGGGGGCGATCTTGCCCTGTACGGCCCACGGGTAGAGTCGGCGGTCAGATCGTGCCATCCCGCGATCATAATCTTGGCTCGTGTCAGTGGCGAAGGAGACGACGCTCGAGAGGCTCAACGCGCTCCTGGCCTACCTCCGCGAGCGAGTCCCCTTCTACGCGACCCGCCTGCCCGAGCAACCGCTGACGAGCCTCGAGGAGCTGGCCGAGGTCCCCTTCACGCTGAAGGACGACTTTCGCGACAACTACCCCTTCGGTCTCTTCGCGGTGCCGCTCGACGACGTCGTTCGGCTCCACATGTCGAGCGGGACCACCGGCAAGCCCGCAATGACCGGCTACACCCGGGCTGACCTCGAGATCTGGGGCGACTGCATGGAGCGGGTGCTGCGGATGGGCGAGGTTACCGAGCACGACGTGATGCAGAACGCCTACGGCTACGGCCTCTTCACGGGCGGCCTCGGCTTCCACATCGGCGCCGAGCGGGTCGGCTGCACCGTGGTGCCGACCTCCTCCGGCGTCACCGCGCGCCAGGTGATGCTGATG
>DATCOZ010000018.1:0-4702 GCA_036564345.1 Candidatus Dormiibacterota bacterium
CGACCCGCCCTGGGTGATCCTGATCTACGCCATCGTGCTCTTCATCCACGGCCTGCTGAACACCTTCGGCGTCCGGCTGGTGGCGCTGCTCAACGACATCTCGGTCTGGTGGCACCTCCTCGGAGTCCTGATCATCGTGGGGGTCCTCTTCTTCTGGCCGGGCGTTCACCATCAGCCGCCGTCGTTCCTCTTCAAGTTCGTCAACAACACCGGCATAGGAATCCCGCCCTATGTCTTCCTGATCGGGCTGCTGCTGGCGCAGTACACCTTCACCGGCTATGACGCGTCGGCGCACATGACCGAGGAGACACGCAACGCGGCTGTCGCCGGGCCACGGGGGATCGTGCTCTCGATCGTCGTCTCCCTCTTCGCCGGTTGGCTGCTGCTGATCGGCGTGACGCAGGCGATCCAGAACTACGACAAAGAGGTGCTAGCGGTCGTGCCGCCGGCGGCGATCTTCGTCGACGCGGTCGGGCACAACCTCGCCGTCTTCCTGATGGTCATCGTGGTCGGGGCCCAGTTCTACTGCGGCATGTCCTCGGTGACCGCGAACTCGCGGATGATCTACGCGTTCTCCCGTGACGGCGCAGTACCCGGCTCAGCGTTCTGGCACAAGATCAACCCGCGCACCCGCACCCCGACCAACTCGATCTGGCTGGCGACGGTGGGCGCCTTCCTCCTCGGCCTGCCCTACCTCGTGAACTACACCGCCTACGCGGCGGTGACGTCGATCGCGGTGATCGGCCTTTACATCGCCTACGGGATACCGATCCTCCTCCGGCTCCGCGCCGGCGACAGCTTCGTGCGCGGGCCCTGGCACCTGGGCCGCTGGAGCCGCCCGGTGGGGACGATCGCGGTGATCTGGATCGCATTCATCGCGATCCTCTTCGTACTGCCCCAGGCTGCGCCGATCACGCCGCTCAACTTCAACTACGCGATCATCGCGGTGGGCGTGGTTCTCATCGGCACCTCGGTCGCGTGGGTGGTCTCGGCGAAGAACTGGTTCAAGGGTCCGAAGGTCCAGGGGTCGGCGGAAGAGCTCGCCCGGATCGAGGCCGAGCTCGTCGTCTGAGCGGCAACCAGCGGCCGAAGATCGGAGTGACCGTCAGTCCGAAGAAGGGGACTGCGTATTACGGGGCCTACCTGAGGGCGATCGAGACCGCCGGCGCCGAGCCGGTGGTCCTATCCGCCGGTGTTGACGCCCTCGGCGCCGTCGACGGCCTCCTCCTCCCGGGCGGATGGGACGTCGACCCGGCGCTCTACGGCGAAGAGACGGTGGACGGGGTCGGCCCGGTCGACCAGGAGCTGGACCGGACCGAGCTGAGGCTGTTCCGGGAGGCCCGCGCCGGCGGCCTGCCGGTCCTCGGCATCTGCCGCGGCCAGCAGCTGATCAACGTGGCAATGGGCGGCTCGCTCTTCCAGCACATCGACGACCACCAGCTTCGGGATCTGGGAAGGACACACCTCGGCCACAGGGTCGAGGTCGACCCCGGGTCCGAGCTCGGCCGCGCCGCGGGCGGGTCGACGATCGAGGTCAACAGCCTCCATCATCAGGCGGTGAAGACTCTGGCCCCCGGCCTGAGGACGACCGCCCTCGGCCCGGACGGCACGATCGAGGGAATCGAATCGGAGGACGGGCTGATCGTGGCCGTCCAGTGCCATCCCGAGGAGCTGACCGGCGAGCTGGCCTGGGCGAGATCGCTGTTCGAGCGCTTCGTCGGCCGAGTGCGCGACCGATGCTGAGCCTCAAACAGCTCAGCGCCGCGGTCGGCGATGGGTCCGTCGACACCGTCATCGCGGCCTTCACCGACATGCAGGGGCGCCTGCTGGGCAAGCGGCTCGACGCCGAGTACTTCCTCTCCTCGGCGGACAGGGGGGAGGCTGTCGAAGGCTGCAACTACCTGCTCGCGCTGGAGATGGAGATGGAGCCCGTGGCGGGCTACGAGATGGCCAGCTGGGAGCGCGGCTACGGCGACTTCGACATGGTCCCCGACTTCGCCACCATGCGGCTGATCCCCTGGCTGGAGGCGACCGCGCTCGTCCTCTGCGACGTCGCCTGGCACGACAGGAACCCCGTTCGACCTTCGCCTCGCCAGGTGCTCCGGGCCCAGGTCGAGCGAGCTCGCGCCCTCGGCTTCGAGGCCATGTTCGGGTCGGAGCTCGAGTTCTACCTGCTCAAGGAGACTTTCGCCGAGGCGTACGCCAAGCACTACCTCGACCTCACGCCGTCGGTGCCCTACAACCTCGACTACCACGTCCTCGCGACCAGCTACGACGAGCCCTTCCTCCGCGCGGTGCGCACCTCCATGAAGGCCGCCGGCATCCCCGTCGAGAGCTCCAAGGGCGAGGCGTGGCCGGGACAGCAGGAGATCAACTTTCGATTCGCGGACGCGCTGACCACCGCCGACGGGCACGTCATCTACAAGAATGGGATCAAGGAGCTCGCCCACCAGCACGCTTGCTCGGTCACCTTCATGGCCAAGCCCGACCATCGCTGGATCGGCAGCTCCTGCCACATCCACTCGAGCCTCTGGAAGAAGGGCCGCAACGCATTCGACGGCGAGTCGGCGACCTTCCGCCATTACCTTGCCGGCCAGATCGCGCACGCCTCCGAGATGGCGATCTTCCTCGCCCCCAACGTCAATTCCTACAAGCGCTATGCCGCCGGTACCTGGGCCCCGACCACCCTCGCCTGGGGCAACGACAATCGGACCTGCGGCTTCCGGATCGTCGGACACGGCCAGCGCCTCCGGCCGGAGACCCGGATCCCGGGCGCCGACGCCAACCCTTACCTCGCCTTTGCCGCCCTGTTGGCCGCCGGGCTCGACGGGATCGAGAACCGGCTCGAGCTGCCGCCCGCCTTCACCGGGAACGCCTACGAGTCGGACGTGGAACGCTTCCCCAACACCCTCCGGGACGCGATCGCGGCGCTCGAGCGGGGAACCATGGCACGCCAGGCGCTCGGCGACGACGTCGTCGACCACTACCTCAACTACGCGCGCACCGAGCAGAGCCTCTTCGACGGCGTGGTCACCGGCTACGAGCGCGAGCGGCTCTTCGAACGCGGATGACGCTCGAGGTCCTGAACCCGACCACCGGCCGGCCGATCGCGCAGCTCGAGAGAGCCGGCGTGGAGGAGACCGACCGTGCGGTCGGCAGGGCGCTCGCCGCCTATCCCGCCTGGCGGGCGGTGAAGCCGGCCGACCGGGCGCGGCTCCTTCGCCGGCTCGCCGGCCTGGTCGAGGAGCACGGCGAGGAGCTGGCCAAGCTGGAGAGCGCCAACGTCGGCAAGCCGCTCGGCGACTCGCGCTGGGAGGTCGGCATGGTCGCCGACGTCTTCCACTTCTACAGCGGGGCGATCGAGAAGCACTACGGGGAAACGATCCCCGTCGCCGGCGGTGTCGACCTCACCTTCCGCGAGCCACTCGGCGTCGTCGGCCTGATCGTGCCCTGGAACTTTCCCCTCATGCTGGCAAGCTGGAAGCTCGGCCCGGCCCTCGCCTGCGGGAACACGGTCGTCCTGAAGCCGGCCGAGTTGACGCCGCTGACGGCGCTCCGTTTCGGCGAGCTTGCGCTCGAGGCGGGGCTGCCGGAGGGAGTGGTCAACGTGGTCGTCGGGCCCGGCTCGGTGGCCGGCCAGCGCATGGTCGAGCACCCCGATGTCGCAAAGATCGGGTTCACCGGATCGACCGAGGTCGGGCGAACCGTGATGGAGGGCGCCGCCGCCACCATCAAGCGGGTGACGCTGGAGCTCGGCGGCAAGTCGGCCAACGTCATCTTCGCCGACGCCGACCTCGAGAAGGCAGCGGCCGCCGCGCCCAGTGCCGTCTTCGGCAACGCGGGTCAGGACTGCTGTGCGCGCTCGAGGGTCCTCGTCGAACGTTCGGTTTACGACCGCTTCCTGACGCTGCTGGTTGCCGCGACCGAGAGGTTCAAGGTCGGCAGCCCGGAGGAGCCCGGCGTCGAGATGGGCCCGCTCATCTCCGCCTCGCACCGCGAGAAGGTCGCGTCATTCGTCGAAGGCAGGCCGCTCTTCCAGGGATCGGTGCCCGAGGGCCCCGGCTTCTGGTATCCCTGCACCCTGGTCGAGGCCACCAACAGCGACCGGATCGCGCGCGAGGAGGTGTTCGGACCGGTCGCCTCGGTGATCCCCTTCGCGGACGAGGAGGAAGCGGTCCGGATCGCCAACGACACGCCCTACGGCCTGTCCGGATCGATCTGGACTCGCGACGGCGCCCGGGCGCTGCGGGTGGCCCGCGGAATGGAGACGGGCGCGCTCTCCGTCAACTCGAACAGCTCGGTCCGCGTCGTCACCCCGTTCGGCGGCTTCAAGCAGTCCGGCTTCGGCCGGGAGCTCGGGATGCACGCGATGAACGGCTACTCCGAGGTGAAGAACATCTTCATCTCAACCGACTAGGGCTAGGAGCCGATCGCCAGCAGCTCCGCACGAAGGCCTGGCGCCAGGTTGGCGGCAACCTCGAGCGCCTCGACGTTGGCCGCGACCTGCTCCGGGCTGGTGGCGCCAAAGAGGACGCTGGCGACGACCGAGTTGAGCAGCGGGAAGGCGAGCGCGAGCGCGGCCGGTGTGGTACCGGCTCGGGAGGCGAGCCCTCGGAGGGCGACCGCGGCCTCGTGTCCGGCCCGGAGCCGGGGATCCTCGAGCTCGCCGGTCCAGCGCCCCTGGGCGCCTTCATCCAGGTAC
>DATCOZ010000024.1:0-22830 GCA_036564345.1 Candidatus Dormiibacterota bacterium
AAGGCGAGCGCGAGCGCGGCCGGTGTGGTACCGGCTCGGGAGGCGAGCCCTCGGAGGGCGACCGCGGCCTCGTGTCCGGCCCGGAGCCGGGGATCCTCGAGCTCGCCGGTCCAGCGCCCCTGGGCGCCTTCATCCAGGTACTTCCCGGTGAGCACCCCGCCGAGCATCGCGAATGAGGCGACCACGCTCGCCCCGCAGGCCTCGAGCGCGGCGACCGTCTCGGCGTCCTCGACGGGTGACCGTATGGCGACGCTGTAGGCGAGCTGGGCCGCGGAGGGCTTCGCCACCCCCTGCTCGGCCGCGATGCCCGCAACCTTCGCGATCTGGGCGACGGGCCAGTTGAGGACGCCCCAGGCGCGGATCTTGCCCGCCCGGAGGAGGCCGCCGACCTCGCGCACGACCTCGTCGAGGCTCAGGCCCTCGGGCGGCCGCTCCGCGTAAACCAGGTCGAGGTGGTCCACGCCCATCCGGCGGAGCGATCCCTCCAGCTCGGCCGCGGCATCCTCCTCGGGCCAGAACTCCCACCACAACTTGTTGGCCAGCACGACCTCGTCGCGCTTCCAGCCGGCGGCACGGAAGAGCTCGCCGAAGACGACTTCCGAGTAGCCCGTCTTGAGCGGCGCGGTGCCGGTCTCGTCGTTGTAGCGGGCGTCGTCGAGGAAGTTGACGCCACTCTCGCGCGCTTTCTCCATGACCGCGATGCCAACCTCGCGGGGGATCCGCTCGAAGGTCCGCCAGGAACCGAGCGAGAGGTTGGAGACGCTGATCCCCGAGCTGCCCAGCGGCCGCAGCGACGCTCTAGCCATGCTGCCTCTTGCCGCCGACCCAGGTTGCTGCGACGAGCGGGACACCCGGTCTGTACACGATGTGAGAGTAGGTGGGCGCGTCGAGCAGCACCGCGTCGGCGCGACTGCCCAGGGACAGGCGCCCAAGGTCGTCGCGGCGGAGGGCGCGGGCGCCTCCCAGCGTGGCCGCCAGCAGCGCCTCCTCGATCGTCATCCGCATGTCGCGGACCGCGAGCGCGATGCAGAAGCTCATCGCGGTCGTGTAGCTGGAGCCGGGATTGCAGTTGGTGGCGATCGCGTAGGGCGCACCGGCGTCGACGACCCGACGAGCGTCGGGATAGGGCTGGCGGGTGGAGAAATCGGCGGCGGGCAGGAAGGTCGCCACCGTGTCTCCGCCGGCCAGCGCCTCTATGTCGGAATCTTCGAGGTGGGTGCAGTGATCGACCGAGGCGGCGCCCAGCTCGACCGCCAGGCGTACCCCGGGACCCGGGCCGAGCTGGTTGCCGTGGACGCGCAGCCCGAGGCCGGCTGCTCTGCCCGCCGCCAGGACCGCGCGCGACTGCTCGGCGTCGAAGGCGCCCTTCTCGCAGAAGACGTCGATCCAGCGGGAAAGGGGTGCGCAGGCGGCGAGCATCTCGCCGCAGACGAGGTCGACGTAGGCATCCGGCCGATCCTGGTACTCCGCCGGGACGACGTGCGCGCCGAGAAATGTCACGTCCTCGGTGAAGCCTGACGCGACCGCGCAGCAGCGCTCCTCGCTCGCCACGTCGAGGCCGTATCCCGACTTGATCTCGACATGGGTGATGCCGGCTCGGATCCCTTCGGCGCGCCTAGCGCGCGTGAGCGCGGTCAGCTCGGCTGTAGTCGCCGACCTCGTCGCCTCGGTTGTCACCCGGATCCCGCCGGCCTCGTAGGGACGGCCGGCCATCCGGGCCGCGAACTCCTCGGCGCGATCGCCCGCGAAGACGAGGTGGGTGTGGCTGTCTACGAAGCCCGGGATGACGCAGCGGCCGCCGGCGTCGAAGCGTTCGTCACCGGCCGCGCCGGCGCGCTCGACGGCGGTGACCATTCCGCCGTCGAAGACCAGTGCGGCATCCCGCCGGATACCCAGGGGGCCCTCTCCGAGCGACGGGTCGTTGGTGACCAGGAGGCCGATGCCGTCGATGACCAGCGCGCTCATGCCGGTGTCACGGCGGCAACCGCGTCGGCCAGCTCGCGACGCACGTCGAGCGTCGCGTGGGCGCCGTCGCGAACGATCCACCGGCCGCCCGCCAGGACGTGCCGCACATCCGCCGCCGAGGCCGAGAAGACGACCGCCGCCAGCGCGTCCTGGGCAGCTGTCCCGGCGAGGCGAGGGCTGTCGAGGCCGACCACGACGAGGTCGGCCAGGGCGCCCGTCTCGATCCTGCCCCCGCTCGGCCAGCCAAGGCACTCGGCGCCGGCGGCGGTGGCCGCGCGGAGCAGCTCCACCGGTCCGTGGCCGCCCCGCTCGTGGCTGGCCAGGCGTTCGTCGAGCTCCACCGCGCGCGCCTCCTCGAAGAGGTCGATGAACGCATTGGAGTCGCTGCCGAGGGAGAGCCGGGCCCCCGCGTCGCGGAGGCGGCGTGCCGGCGCGATGCCGTCGGCCAGGTCCCGCTCGGTGGTCGGGCAGAGGCAGGCGAAGGCTCGGCTCTCGCCCAGGCGAAGGAAGTCGGCCTCCTCGAGATGGGTCGCGTGGACGGCGGTGAACTGCGACGAGACCGCCCCCGCCCCGGCGAGCACCTGGGTTGGCGTGCCCTGGTAGGCGGCGATGCACGCCTCGTTCTCGGCCGGCTGCTCGGAGACGTGGGCATGCAGCGGGCAGGCCTTGCCGGCGGCCCAGGCGGCGACCACCCTGGCGGCCGCCGGGGGCACCGCTCGAATGCTGTGGATGGCGGCCGCGATCCGCACCGAGGTGCTGTCGGCCAGCGCATCGACGCGCGCCGCCCAGGCTTCCGCGTCGCTGTCGCAGAACCGCCGCTGGGCGCCTTCCGGCGGCGTCGCGATGCCGCCATCCAGGTAGCAGGCGTCGATCAGCGTCAGCCTGATCCCGACCTGGCCGGCGGCGGTGATCACGGCCCGACCCATCACGTTCGGATCTGCATAAGGAACGCCGCCAGGGCCGTGATGGAGGTAGTGGAACTCGCCGACGGTGGTCACACCGGCCAGCGCCATCTCGCCGAACGCCGCCCGGGCGAGGGCCAGGTAACGGTCCGGGTCGAGGCTGTCGGCGAGCGCGTACATCTGCTCCCGCCACGTCCAGAAGGAGCCGGCGCCGGCCTGGGTGCGGCCGCGCAGCGCGCGCTGAAAGGCGTGCGAGTGTGCGTTGGCAAGGCCGGGCAGGGTTAGCCCGACCAGGCGCTCGGCTCCCGGCGGCGGCTCGGGCAGGTTGGCGGTCACCGCGCCGATCCGATCATCGCCGACCTCGATCAGGACTCCCGGCTCCGCTTTCTCTCCCCCCAGCCAGGCGAGCTCGCACCAATATTGGGTCAAGAGGTCGCGCCCTCGTCCATGGGGATCCGGACGCCGCGCTCGCGCGCGACCTCCTCGGCGCGCGGGTAGCCGGCGTCGGCGTGGCGCATGACACCTGTCCCCGGGTCGCAGGTGAGGACCCGGGCCAGCTTCTCCGCGGCGAGGGCTGTGCCGTCGGCGACGCAGACCATCCCGGCGTGGATCGAGCGGCCGATGCCGACCCCGCCGCCGTGGTGGATGCTCACCCAGGTGGCGCCCGCGGCGGTATTGACGAGGGCGTTGAGGAGGGGCCAGTCGGCGATCGCGTCCGACCCGTCGGCCATCGCCTCGGTCTCCCGGTAGGGAGAGGCCACCGAGCCGGCGTCGAGGTGGTCGCGCCCGATCACGATGGGAGCCTTCAGCTCCCCCCGCCGGACCATCTCGTTGAAGCGCAGGCCGAGCCGGTCACGCTGCCCGTAGCCGAGCCAGCAGATCCTCGCCGGCAGGCCCTGGAACGCGATCCGCTCGTTCGCCTGGCCGATCCAGCGGGCCAGCGCCTCGTCCTCCGGGAACTCCTCCAGCACCGCGCGGTCGGTGGCGGCGATGTCCGCGGGGTCGCCCGAGAGAGCGACCCAGCGGAATGGGCCCTTGCCCTCGCAGAAGAGCGGACGGATGTAGGCGGCCACGAAGCCGGGGTAGTCGAAGGCCCGCTGATAGCCGCCCAGCCTGGCCTCGGCTCGCAGGCTGTTGCCATAGTCAAAGAGCTCGGCACCGCGGTCCATGAAGCCGACCATCGCTTCGCAGTGGGCGGCCATCGCGGCGCGCGAGGCGGAGATGTACTCGACCGGCTCGCTGCCGCGGAGGCGCTCTGCCTCAACCGGAGAGAGGCCGTTGGGGACGTAGCCGCCGAGCGGGTCGTGGGCGCTCGTCTGGTCGGTGACGATGTCGGCGTCGAAGCCCATCCGGAGCAGCGCGGGCACCGCGTCGGCCGCGTTCGCCCGGAGCCCCACGCTGAGCGCGCGCCGCTCGGCCTTGGCCTTCCGGCAGCGGGCGACCGCGTCCTCGAGGTCGTCCGCCACCTCATCCAGGTAGCGGCTCTCCATCCGGCGCTGGATGCGGGCGGGGTCGACCTCGACACAGAGTGCGACACCACCATTGAGGGTGATGGCGAGGGGCTGCGCACCGCCCATCCCGCCGAGCCCGGCGGTGAGGGTGATGGTGCCCGCGAGCGAGCCGCCGAAGCGGCGCCGGGCGATCTCCGCGAAGCACTCGTAGGTGCCCTGGACGATGCCCTGGCTCCCGATGTAGATCCAGGAGCCGGCGGTCATCTGCCCGTACATCGTCAGTCCCAGCTGCTCGAGCCGGCGAAACTCCTCCCAGGTCGCCCACTCCGGCACCAGGTTGGAGTTGGCGATCAGCACCCGCGGCGCCCACTCATGGGTCCGGAAGACGCCGACGGGCTTGCCGGACTGGACCAGCAGCGTCTCGTCATCGGCCAGCGTCCGGAGCGAGCGGACGATTGCGTCGAAGGCCTCCCACGACCGTGCCGCGCGCCCGGTGCCGCCGTAGACGACGAGGTCGTCGGGCCGCTCGGCCACCTCCGGGTCGAGGTTGTTCATCAGCATCCGGAGCGCCGCCTCCTGGGGCCAGCCGCGACAGCTCAGCTGGGTGCCGCGGGGCGCTCGAACCGGTCGGGCGCCGGGATGGCTCACGCGAGGGGGCCCGATGCGGCTTCGGCCGCGGCAACCGCCTCACCCGAACGCACCAGGCGCTCGACGGCGGCCAGCTCGGGTGCGAGCCAGCGGTCGGGGCCCGGGCTGCCGGCCATCGACGAGACCAGCGCCCGCGCCGCCTCGGTCCCCACGGCCGGCCTCAGGGGCGAGCGGAGCTCGAGGCCGCGGGACGCGCAGAGGAGCTCCACCGCGACGATCCGGGTCAGGTTGGCGACGATCACTCGCAGCTTCCGCGCCGCTCCCCAGCCCATCGAGACGTGGTCCTCCTGCATCGCGCTGGTGGGGAGCGAGTCGACGCTCGCGGGGGCGGCCAGGCGCCGGTTCTCGGCAACCATCGCCGCCTGCGTGTAGTGGGCGATCATCACCCCCGAGTTGACGCCCGCGTCCTCGGCGAGGAAGGGCGGAAGACCCTGCGACCGGTTCGCGTCGAGCAGCCTGTCGGTGCGTCGCTCGGCGATGGCGCCGACCTCGGCGGCCGCGATGGCGAGGAAGTCGCAGGCAAAGCCGAGCGGCGCGCCGTGGAAGTTGCCGCAGGACTCGACCCGGCCGTCGGGCAGGATCATGGGGTTGTCGATCGCCGACACCAGCTCGACCGCCGCCACCCGTTCGCCGTGGGCGACGGTGTCGCGGGCGGCGCCGTGGACCTGGGGCGAGCAGCGGAGCGAGTAGGCGTCCTGGACCCGGCTGTCGCCCTCACGGTGGCTGGCCACGATGGCCGAGCCGGCGAGAAGGCGACGCAGGTTGGCCGCGCTGGCCGCCTGGCCGGGGTGCGGCCGGAGCTCCTGGAGGTCGGCGGCGAACGCCCGGTCGGTGCCCAGCAGCGCCTCGGTCGACATCGCGGCGGCCAGGTCGGCGGCCTTCAGCAGCCGGCGCAGGTCGTGTAGGGCGAGGAGGAGCATGCCAAGCATGCCGTCGGTGCCGTTGATCAGCGCCAGGCCCTCTTTTGCGACCAGCGTCAGCGGCGTCAGCCCCGCCTCGCGCAGGGCCCCGGCTGCGGCGACCCGGCTGCCC
Organism: Candidatus Dormiibacterota bacterium; assembly: GCA_036564345.1. GTDB lineage: Bacteria > Chloroflexota > Dormibacteria > Dormibacterales > Dormibacteraceae > UBA6019. The sequence continues at coordinate 5,999 of DATCOZ010000024.1, forward strand.
CCCCGATCCCACACCTCGCCCTCGCCGATGAGGACCAGGGCGCAGTGGGCGAGCGGCGCGAGGTCGCCGCTGGCGCCGAGCGAGCCGTGCTCGAGGACGACCGGGGTGAGGCCGGCGTTGAGGAGCCCCAGCATCGCGTCGGCCAGCGCCGGCCGCGCGCCCGAGAAGCCCATCGCGAGGGTCCGGGCGCGGAGCAGCAGCATCGCCCGCACCACCTCGACCTCGACCGGCTCGCCCATGCCCGCGGCGTGGGAGCGGACGAGCGCTCGCTGCAGCTCTTCGCGCCGCTCCGCCGGGATGTGCGTGTTGGCGAGCGAGCCGAAACCGGTCGAAACGCCGTAAGTCGGCTGTTCGGACGCGGCGAGCCGGGCGACGATGCCCGCGCTGCGCTCCATCCGCTCGCGAGCCGCCGCTCCGAGAAGGACCGGAACATCGAAGCGGGCGACCTCGACGACCTCCTCCGGGCGAAGCCCGGTCCCGCTCAATTCGACCACCGCGCTAAGGTAACGCGCGTCACCCCGGCAGGCCTTACGATTCGGCGGGAATGATCCGGATCCCCCACCGAGCGACGAACCCGAAGATCACCGAGCTGAAGAAGCTCCCGATCTTCGCCGGGTTGGGACCCGCCCCGCTGCGGACGCTGGCGACCAACCTCGACGAGGTGAACATCCCCAAGGGCGAGCGGTTCATCACCGAACGCCGCAGCAATGACACCTTCTTCATCCTCCTCGAGGGCGAGGTGGAGCTGACCATCGGGGGCCGGGTCCGCGAGGTCCTCAAGCCAGGAGACGTCATCGGCCTGCCGAGCATGTTCACGCGGCTCGATTCGACGGCCGACGCAGTCGCCCGGACGGATGTCCGGGCGCTCGTGGCCAGCCACAGGCAGTTCAACTCGCTGGTCTCCAACCCGGAGGTCGAGATCCGCTTCAAGGCTGCGGTCTTCGATCGCCTGCGGGACGAGGTCTACCAGCTGACCCATGCGCCGGCCAGGTCGCGGTTGGCCCGTTCGAAGGCTACTCAGAAGCCGAAATAGCGCGGCGGCCACAGCCGCGGGCTGCGACCATCTAACCCGCCGTGAGCCGCTCCACCGCGCCCGACCTGGAAGCGCAGTCCGCGCCACTGCGGGCGGAGGTTCGGCTGCTCAGCTCGATCCTCGGCCAGGTGCTCCAGGAGACCCACGGCCAGAGCCTGCTGGAGGACGTCGAGAGCCTGCGGCGGGCGACCATCGAGCTGCGCCGCAGCCGCGGTCACGATGCGGAGGATCGGCTCCGCCAGGTGGTCGAGCTGGTCGACGGCCTCGAGCCGGACCGGGCCGAGGCAGTGGCCCAGGCCTTCACCGTCTACTTCCAGCTCGTGAACCTCGCCGAGGAGCGCCAGCGGGTGCGGATCCTCAGGCGGCGCAGCCACGAGCCGGGCGCGGTCGCCGAGTCCCTCAGCGCGACCATCGCCGAGCTGGGCGGGAAGCTCGGAAACGAGGAGTTGGCCCGGTTGCTCGACCAGCTCGAGGTCCGGCCGGTCCTCACCGCCCACCCGACCGAGGCAAGGCGCCGCGCCGTGGTCGACGCGCTGGCGAGGATCGCGGACCAGGCGGAGAGGCTGGGCGATCCCCGCCTCGCGGCCTCCGAGCAGGAGGATGCCGAGCGCCGCCTCACCGAGCAGGTCAGCGTGCTCTGGCGGACCGCCCAGCTGCGGCGCCAGCGGCCGACCCCGCTGGACGAGGTGCGGACGATGACATCGGTCTTCGACGAGTCGCTCTTCCTCCTCATCCCGAGCCTCCACCGCGAGCTCGAGAGAGCGCTCGGAGCGGCCGGGCTGGCGACCCCCGAGCGGGCGATCGGGCGGCCGGTCGTCGCCTGGGGCACCTGGGTCGGCGGCGACCGCGACGGCAACCCCAGCGTGACGCACGAGGTGACCCGGGTGGCGATGGACATCTACGCCGAGCACGTCCTCCGCGGGCTCGAGATCGCGTCGCGGCGGATCGGCCGCTCGCTGACACTCTCGGAGGAATCGACGCCTCCGTCGCAGCGCCTGGTCGCCGCCCTCCGGATTGCGCTGCCCGCGCTCGGGGACCAGGCGGAGGCGTTCCAGAAGCGATCGCCCGGCGAGCCCCACCGCCAGTTCCTGCTCCTCGCGGCCGATCGGCTGGTAGCGACCCGCAACGGAGCCGCGGGTCGCTACTCGGGTCCGGCCGAGTTCCTGGCCGACCTGCGAACGATCCAGGAGTCGCTGCGCGGATCGAAGGCCGGCCGGATCGCCTCGGGCGACCTTCAGACCCTCGTCTGGCAGGTGGAGACCTTCGGCTTCCACCTGGCCTCGCTCGAGGTGCGGCAGCACTCCGACGTTCACCGCGAAGTCCTCGAGAATCCAGATTCGGTGCGCGCAGAGGAGGTCCTCGCCACCCTCCGGACGATGGCTGAGCTTCAGTCGGTCTACGGCGCCGAGGCCTGCCGGCGCTACGTCGTCAGCTTCACACGCTCGGCTGCCGATGTGATGGCTGTCCACGAGCTCGCCCGCCTCGCCGTTCCCGAAGGCTCGCTGCAGCTCGACGTCGTCCCCCTCTTCGAGTCGCGAGCCGACCTCGAGGCGGCCCCCGACATCCTCGACGCCCTCCTCCAGCTGCCCGGCTGGCTCGCCTGGCTCGAGGGTCGAGATCGCCGCCTGGAGGTGATGCTGGGCTATTCCGATGCGGCCAAGGACGCCGGCTTCCTGGCCGCCAACCTCGCCCTCTACCGAGCCCAGGAAGGGCTTGCCGGGTGGGCACGGCGCAACGGCGTGCAGCTGACCCTCTTCCACGGCCGGGGCGGCGCCGTCGGGCGCGGTGGTGGTCCTGCCGGCCGGGCCATCCGGAGCCAGGCTCCCGGCTCGGTTGCGGGCCGGTTCAAGGTCACCGAGCAGGGGGAGGTGATCTTCGGCCGCTACGGCAACGCGGCGATCGGCCTCCGCCACCTGGAGCAGGTGATCAGCGCGGTGCTCGTCGCCTCCACGCCCCAGCACGAGGCCCGCCTTGCGGCGGCGAGCGAGCGCTATGCGCCAGCCGCCGAGCTGATGGCCGAGCAATCCGAGCTGGCCTACCGCAAGCTCGTCGAAGCGCCCGGGTTCGCCGACTTCCTGACCAGCGTCAGCCCGCTCGAGGAGATCGGCCGGCTCCACATCGGCTCCCGACCGGCACGCCGGGAGCCGGACGGCAAGCGGGACCTGGAAGGGCTGCGCGCCATCCCCTGGGTCTTCGCCTGGACCCAGAACCGCTGCAACCTTCCCGGTTGGTTCGGGCTGGGGACCGGGCTACAGGCGGTCGCCGAGGGTCAGGGGATCGGGTTCCTTCGCGGTATGCGAAGCGACTGGCCGTTCCTCGAGTCGCTCCTCGACAACGCGGAGATGAGCCTGGCCAAAGCGGACCCCCTGATCGCCGGCCTTTACCTCGAGCTCGGCAACCGGCCCGACCTGGTCGGTGTGATAAGGGAGGAGTACCGCCTCACCCGCCGCCTCGTGCTCGAGATCACCGGGAACGCCCGGCTGCTCGAGGGGCACCCGATCCTCCGCCAGGCGGTCGACCTCCGCAATCCGTACGTTGACGCGCTCTCCTTCCTGCAGCTCCGCTTCCTCCGCCAGCTCCGCGGCGGCACCGCCGGCCAGGCGGCGGCCGACCGCCTGGCCGACCTCGTCCTCCTCACCGTCAACGGGGTCGCCGCAGGGCTCCAGAACACGGGCTGAGGAGTAGGCTTTCCGACTGCAATGCAGGTCGCATCAAGGCAGGCACAGGTCGAGGCCCAGGCCCGGGCGGACGCCATCCTCGCGGCGTTCGAGATCTCCGCGGGAGGGACCATCTCGGGCGCGGCGTACGGCGGCGCCTTCGTCACGGCTCCCAGCGGCCCGGAGCTGAAGACCTTCAACCCGGCCACCGGCGCGGTGCTCGCCAGCATCCGAACCGCCGGCCTCGACGACCTTGCGGCAGCCTCTGAAGCGACCCAGAACGCGTTCCTCCGCTGGCGCGGCGTGCCGGCTCCGCGCCGGGGCGAGATCGTGCGGCGGCTCGGCGAAGCGTTCCGCGAACGCAAGGAGGACCTCGCCCGGCTGATCAGCCTCGAGAACGGGAAGATCCTCAGCGAGGCACGCGGCGAGGTGCAGGAGGTCATCGACATCTGTGATTTCGCGGTCGGCCTCTCCCGCCAGCTCTACGGCAACCAGATGCACTCCGAGCGGCCCGGCCACCGGCTGACCGAGCAGTGGCACCCGCTCGGCGTGGTGGGCATCATCTCCGCCTTCAACTTCCCGGTCGCGGTGCCGGGCTGGGGCTGGGCCCTCGCCCTCGTCTGCGGCGACTCGGTCCTCTGGAAGCCTTCCAGCCTGACGCCACTGATCTCGGTCGCAGCCCAGCAGGTCTTCCACGAGGTGACCGCCGGGACCGAGGCGGAGGGCGTCTTCGGGCTCGCCATCGGCTCGGGCGGCACCGTCGGGGAGGCGCTCCTCGCGGACGGCCGGCTGCCACTCATCCAGGCGACCGGCTCCTGCGACCTCGGGGAGCGGGTGACGTCGGCGCTCGGGAAGCGGGGCGGGCGGGCGATCCTCGAGCTGGGCGGCAACAACGCGGTGGTCATCCTCGACGACGCCGACCTCGACCTCGCGCTGCGCGCGGTCCTCTTCGGCGCTGTCGGCACGGCCGGACAGCGCTGCACCAGCACCCGCCGGCTGATCCTCCAGCAGGGCATCGCGGAAACCTTTCTGGAGCGGCTGGTGAAGGCCTATGGGACGGTCCGGATCGGCGACCCGCTCGACGACGCGACCTTGATGGGGCCGCTCATCTCGGAGGCGGCGGTCGAGGACTACCGCAAAGGTGTCGACGCCATCACCGAGCAGGGCGGCGACCTGCTCTGCGGCGGCGAGGCGATGTCGGGCAGGCAGGGCTACTTCGTCCAGCCGACGATCTTCGCATCCCGGTCGGAGATGCCGATCGTCGCCGAGGAGATCTTCGCGCCCATCCTGCACGCGATCACGGTCACCGACCTGGAGGAGGCGATCGCCGTCAACAACGCGGTGCCCCAGGGACTCTCCAGCGGCCTGTTCACCACCGACCTGCGCTCGGCCGAGACGTGGCTTTCGGCGGCTGGCTCGGACTGCGGCATCGCCAACGTCAACGCGGGGACCTCGGGCGCCGAGATCGGCGGCGCCTTCGGCGGCGAGAAGGCGACCGGGGGCGGCCGGCAGGCGGGCTCCGACTCCTGGAAGGCCTACATGCGACGGCAGACTAACACTGTCAACTTCAGCCCCGACCTACCGCTGGCGCAGGGCGTGGTCTTCGAGGTCGACGGGAGCTAGCCGCTCAGCGGTTCACCTCGGAGAACACCGGCTCCGGCTCCACCGCCTGCTCGGGGTGTCTCGCGTGGATCGGCTCCGGGTGAGCGCTGCGAACCTCGATCCGGGCCTCGGGGTCGGCGGCCAGGGCCACCACCTCGGCCTCGTCCTCGGACAGCTCCCGCGAGTTTGTCGTGAACGCCCCCTCCAGCTCGCCGTGGCGAAGCATCAGGACTCCGCCGCCGGAGCTCGACTTGATCGAGATCGTTCCCGTGAAGGCCTGCTGCTTCAGGAACGCGACAAGCCCCTCGAAGTTGACCCAGGACGCGAACATCTCCGGGTAGGTCGGGTCGCCGGAAGCGAGGTGATGGAGGCTGTCGACCAGCTCGACCTGGAGGTCGACGATGTCGACCACTGCCTCGCCCGACTCCAACAGGTTCCGGGCCCTCGCCTCGGCCGGCTCGCCCTCCAGCAGCACCTCGTGGTCGCGCCAGAGGCAGTCGATCATCTTCCCTTTGCGGAACAGGAGGATGCCGTTCACCCCTTTGCCCAGGACCCTTATGAAGCCCGAGTAACCGCCCTGGCCCAGGGTCGAGGCCAGGCGATCGAAAGCGATCAACCGGGCGCTCAGGGACTCGTAAAGAGGGGCCCCGCTGGGTACCAGGAGTGCGTCCTCGCCAGGGTCGTGCGGTCGTTTCTTCAGATCCGCCATCTCAGCCATGACCTAACAGTCAGCCACAACCGGGATGCATAGCGCAACTCTGGGGCGGGGTCGCGGCCTCCAAATCGGTTCCGGCCAGGTGAAGTTTCCGCCGACATCTGGCGCCTGCCCGCCTCCCACGCTGCGATCCGCCGGCGTCTGGACAGTTCTTTCAGACGTGGGCCAGCGATCGCTCCTTGATAAGCGCCAGCACGTCGTCGCCAGGTGCGTCCCAGATCGCCCTGTTGAAGATCTCGACCTCGATCGGCCCCTGGTAGCCGGCGGCCTCGACCACTCCACGGAGGGCGCGGAGATCGACGATGCCGTCGCCCATCATGCCTCGACCCATCAGCATGTCGGGTGGCGGGACGAGCCAATCGGAGACGTGGTAGCCGAGGATGCGGCCGGCGGCCCGGCTCAGCTGGGCCCGGAGTTCGGGGTCCCACCAGACGTGGTAGGCGTCGACGATCACGCCGACCCGGTCGGGCGGAAACCGTTCCGCCAGCGTCGTCGCCTGGGCCAGCGTCACGATCACGGAGCGGTCGCCGGCGAACATCGGGTGGAGCGGTTCGATACCGAGCTTCACACCCGCGGCGGCGGCGTAGGGCTCCAGGTCCGCGATCCCTTCCGCCACCTGGTCGCGAGCTCCCTCGAGGTCCCGATCGAGGGGCGGGCCGCAGACCAGGACGAGGACCTCGGTCCCCAGTGCGGCCGCCTCGTCCACCGCCCGCCGGTTGTCCTCGCGGCGGGCACAGAGCGCCGCGGCGCCGCGGGCCGGGAAAAAGCCGCCGCGGCACAGGCTGGAGACGCGGAGGCCGGCGTCGCGGACCAGGCGTGCACTCTTGTCGAGCCCGCAGTCGGCGACCTTCTCCCGCCAGAGGCCGATCCAGCCGATCCCGTGCCGGGCGCAGCCGTCGACGGCCTCCGCCAGCGTCCAGCGGTTGGTGGTGATCTGGTTGAGGCTGATCCGGCTCAGGTCGCGCAGCGGCGCGGCCGTTATCGTGCGGGTCGCCTCCGCCACCTCAGTCCACGCCCGCCAGGACGAGCAGCCGGCGCATCCGGTCGCAGGCGAGCTCGGGGTCGGAGAAGAGATGGGCGCGGTCGGCCAGTCGGAAGAGGTCGGCGAGGTGAGGGACCGAGCGCATGGCCTCCTCCCCGCCGAGCATCCGGAAGTGACGCTGGTGGCCGTTCAGGTAGGCGAGGAAGACGATGCCGGTCTTGTAGTGGAAGGTGGGCGCCCGGAAGATGTGGCGGGAGAGCTCGACCGTCGGCTCGAGGATCGCTCGGTAGCGGTCGGTGTCCCCCGTGTCGAGTGCCTGGAGCGCCGCCGACGCCGCCGGCGCGATGGCGTCGAAGATGCCGAGCAGGGCGTCGCTGTGGCCCCTCTCATCGCCGGCGATCAGGCTCGGAAAGTTGAAGTCGTCGCCGGTGTAGAGACGGACGCCGGCGGGCAGGCGGCGCCGCATCTCGACCTCACGCCGCTCGTCCAGGAGCGAGACCTTGATGCCGTCGACGTGGCCGGCGTTGGCGCGGATGATGGCCAGGCAGTTGGCGGTCGCGCGGTCGAGGTCGGCATCTCCCCAGTAGCCGGCCAGCGCCGGGTCGAACATGTCGCCCAGCCAGTGGATGATCACCGGTTCGCGAAGGGCGCCGAGGACCCTGCCGTAAACCCGGTCATAGTCCTCCGGACCGGTGGCGAGGCGCGCCAGCTCCCGGCTCGCCATCAGCACCACCCTGCCCCCCTCCGCCTCGACGACCGCGCACTGCTCCTCGTACGCACCGGCGATCTCGTCGATCGACCTCGCCGCGCCCGGGACGAGGTGGTCGGTGCCGGCGCCGGCGACGACAGCGCCACCGCCGGCTTTCGCCTCCCGGAGGCTGCGGCGGATCAGCTCGGCGGCGGCAGGCCAGTCGAGGCCCATGCCCCGCTGCGCGGTGTCCATCGCCTCCGCGACGCCCAGGCCCCAGGACCAGAGGTGGCGCCGGTAGGCGAGGGTCGCCTCCCAGTCGAGGTGGGCCGGACCGCCCGGGAGGTTCTCGGCCAGCGGGTCGGCCACCACGTGGGCGGCGGCGAACGCGACCCTGCTCCGGAGGGGGCCGGCCGGTCGCTGGAAGGCGCTCGCCGGACCTAGCTGGTAGGGCACCAGCCTGCCGTCCGGGCCGGGCAGCCGGACCCGGGTGGCGATCCCGCTCACAGTGCCAGCTCCGGGACGTCGAGCCACCGCCGTTCCCTTGACGAGCGCTCGGCCAGCTCAGCCAGCTGGACGCCCCGGGCGGCTTCCAGGAAATCCCAGGGAAAGTCCTCGCCGGCGGCCACGTGGCGGAGGAAGAGCTCCCACTGGACCTTGAACGCGTTGTCGAAATGGTCGTCCTCGGCGACCTTGTCCCAGTTCTGGTAGAAGTCGATCGGCTGCGGCAGGTCGGGGTTCCAGGTCGCCCGGGGCGTGCTCGCCCTGTCCTGGACCCAGCATTCGCGGAGCCCGGCCACGGCGCTGCCTTCGGTGCCGTCGACGTGGACCGTGAGCAGGTCGTCCCGTCGCACCCGCGTGCACCAGGAGGAGTTGATCTGGACGACCAGGCCGCCGTCGAGGGCCAGGATCCCGTAGGCAGCGTCGTCGGCGGTGGTCGGGTAGACGCGGCCCCGCTCGTCGACGCGTTCGGGGATGTGCGTCGCCTCCAGCGCGAGGACCGAGCGGATGGGGCCGAAGAGGCCGTTGACGACGTAACGCCAGTGGCAGTACATGTCGAGGACGATTCCGCCGCCCTCCTCCTTGCGGTAGTTCCAGGAGGGCCGCTGTGAGGGTGCCTCGGAGCCGTCGAAGACCCAGTAGCCGAAGTCCATCCGGACCGAGAGGAGACGGCCGAGGAAACCGGCCTCGATGAGGCGGCTGAGCTTGCGCAGCCCCGGCAGCCAGAGCTTATCCTGGACGACGCCGTTCTTGACGCCCGCGCTCCGCGCCTCGCGGGCGAGCTCGAGCGCGGTGGCGAGGTCGGATGCCACCGGTTTCTCGCAGTAGATGTGCTTGCCGGCTGCGATTGCGGCCAGCACGCCGGCCGGCCTGAGCTGGGTCGTGAGGGCGTCGAAGTAGACGCTGTCCGTCGGATCCGCCAGGCAGCGCTCGAGGTCGGTGCTCCACCGCTCGATGCCGTGTTCGGCCGCCAGCCGCCGGAGCTTGCCTTCGTCGCGCCCGACCAGGATCGGGTCCGGCCATACGACCCGGCCGTCGGGCAAGGGCACGCCGCCCTGCTCGCGGATCGCCAGGATGGAGCGGACCAGGTGCTGGTTGGTCCCCATCCGGCCGGTGACGCCGTTCATGATCACGCCGACCCGGACCCGCTGCGCGCCGTCTGCCGCCGTCCCTTGCTTCGTATCGGTCAAAGCCGCCTTCACGTCCCTCACCGTTTCGCCTGACCTGAAATCGTTTTCAGCCCCTCTCCTTGAGCGGTCTCTTTCCCCTTATCCTGTGCTGCGCGATGGTGCGGCGAGCCACCCGGGGAACCAACGTCACGATCAGCGACGTTGCCACCAACGCGGGCGTCTCGGCGACGACCGTGTCCCGTGTCCTGAACGGCGGCTACCCGGTCGCCAAGCCCACCCGGCTGCAGGTCGAGAAGGTCGTCCGGGAGCTCGGCTATATCCGCAACGCGCACGCCCAGGCTCTTCGCGGCACTTCGACCGGCGTGGTCGGCGTGATCATCCACGACGTGGCCGACCCTTACTTCTCCGAGATCGTCGCCGGCATCCAGGAGGTCGCCGCCGCCAACCAGCGCCTGGTGGTGCTCTGCAACTCGCTCCGTGAGCCGGCCAGCGAGCTGCGCTACGTGCAGCTTCTGCGGGGACAGCGAGTAGACGCCATCATCCTCACCGGCGGCGCCATCGAGGATGCGGCTTACCTGCGCGCGATCCGGCAGGACGCGAGCGCTTTGAAACAGCAGGGCGCTCGGATGGTGATCTGCGGCCGCTACTCGTCGGTGACCACCCCGACGGTCGTGCCCGACAACCGGCACGGTGGCGAGCTGCTGACGAGACACCTCGTCGAGCATGGCCATCGCCGGATCGTGGAGATCATGGGACCACCCTACTTCTCGACCACCGAAGAACGCTCGACCGGCCACCGCAAAGCACTCGCCGAAGCGGGTGTCGAAGCCGACCCGTCGCTTGCCATCCACGGCAGCTTCACCCGCGAAAGCGGTTACCAGGCCACCCGGACGATGCTCGCATCGGGGGCGGACTTCACCGCCGTCTATGCGGCCAACGACCTGATGGCGGTGGGCGCGCTCGCGGCTCTGCGCGAGGCCGGCCTGCGCGTACCCGAGGATGTCTCCCTGGTCGGCTTCGACGACATCCCGACGGTTAGCGACGTGATGCCGCGGCTCACCACCATCCGGGTGCCGATGCGCGAGATGGGCCGTCGTTCGATGGAGATCGCGATTGGCGGCCGCGACCACCCGCCGCGGGTCATCGTGCTCCCCGTCGAGCTGGTCGAGCGCGAGTCGGTCGCCCGACCGGCGGCGCAAGTACGCCGAGCCGGCTGACGCCGACCCCTCATGCCTAGCGCTGCCAATAGAAATCGATACCATATCGCTCGGCTACTGTAGTTTCGAGACACCTTCGCGGTCAACCGGAGAACTTCCTCCGTTTCATCGATTGCTGAGGCGTTCAGCCCCTCCGTCGCCGCTTCGCGGCGCCACCTCAATACGGTGGGGAGGCAAGGCTCCGTGCCGCGATAGGCACGAATTGCCGCTCTTAACTTTGGGGCTAGTCTTGCTCCCCTGCGTGGGGGAGTGCCGCCGGAGGCGGCGAGGGGGCTTTCCCCGATCACCTCTTGACGAGAGCGACCCCTAGACGAAGAGCGGCCGCGGGTGCGCCCTGGCTACCAGTTCGTCCATCTCCGCCTCGCTCGGCCGTGCCGCGAACCTGCTTGCGGCGTCGAGGAAGCGGGGCAGCAGGTCGACGTCGCCGGTGCTGTTGAGGAAGACGCCGGGCCGGCCCATCGCCCACCACAGCGCGAGGTCGATGTCGCGCTGCTCGGTCATCGGCTCGTACCACGTCGAGCTCGTTCGCTCCCGGCCGAGCCAGGGGCCGCGCGCGATCGACTTGATGGTCTGGATCGCCACGTCGCGCTCCGCGCAGGTCGCCGCGAGGGCTTCGAAGTTCTCCGCGTAATAGGGAAGCCGCATCGTGATCCGGTTGTACGGCAGCAGGACGGAATCGAAGTCGAAGCGTTCGAGGCTGCGGCGGTGGTTGGCGGCGATCTGGGCTCCGTGACCGGTCACCCCGATGAAGCGGACAAGGCCCTGCTCGCGGGCCTCGATGGCGGCCTCGATGGCGCCACCCGGGCTGAGCGCGGTGTCCCATTCGATCGGATCGGCGAGGTTGTGCAGCTGCCAGAGGTCGACGTGGTCGACGCCCAGCCGGTCGAGCGACCGGTGAAGATCTTCGCGGGCGCCTTTCGCCTTGCGTTCGTCGGTCTTGGTGGCGAGGAAGAAGCGGCCCGACTCGCGTTTCAACCACGGCTTGATCCGCAGCTCGGCGTCGCCATAGCTCGCCGCGACGTCAATGTGGTTGATGCCGTGCTGGAGGAGCACGTCGAGGACGCGGTCGGCGACGTCCTGGGTGACGTTGCCGAGGGCCGCGGCGCCGAAGAGCACTCGCGTGCTCTGGTGGTCCGTGCGTCCGAAGCGAGCGTGCGGGATCGGCATGCTGTTCTCCCCAAACCTAGCGCATTCGTTTCAGAGCCTGACGAGCCGGGTCACGGACACGCGGGAATCAACCTATGGTCTAGTGGAGCCCGATGTCAACGAAGGCGGCCTCGCATTCGACAGTCGCAATCACCGGCGCCGCCGGAGGCGTCGGCTCCGTCCTGGCGCGTGGCCTGCGCCGCGACCTGCGCCTGCTCGACATCCGTCCCGCGCCCGGCTGTGAGGTGCTCGACGTTCGCGACCTGGCGGCGGTCGAAGCCGCCTTCCAAGGCATCGCCGCCGTCATCCACCTGGGCGCTATCCCGACCGAGGCGCCCTTCGAGGACATTCTCGAGCACAACCTGAGGGGCACCCACAACGTGCTCGAGGCTGCTCGCCGGTGCGGCGTGAAGAGGGTCGTGTTCGCGTCCAGCAACCACGTCACCGGGATGTACGGACGGTCGGACCGGATCGGACCCGAGGCGCCCATCCGCCCCGACACCTATTACGGCGTCAGCAAGGCCTTCGGCGAGGCGCTCGGGCGGCTCTACGCCGAGAAGTGGGGTGTCTCGGTCGTCTGCATCCGGATCGGCACCTGCATCGAGCGGCCGCTCGACCGGCGGCACCTGTCGACCTGGCTGTCGCCGAATGACGCGGTCGCGCTCTTCAGCGCGGCCCTTGACGCACCGGTTCAGTTCAGCATCGTCTACGGCATCTCCGCCAACACGCGAGGTTGGTGGGACCTGGCGAGCGCCCGGGCGCTCGGCTACCGGCCCCGCGACAACGCCGAGGCCTTCGCGGACGAGGTGGCCGAGGATCGGAGCGAGCCCTTCGACACCCAGGGTGGCGCCTTCACCGCGCCGGCCTTCGCCGGCGAGAGAGCCTGAGATGCCGGCCCGGCGCAACTCTCCCATCGCACCCGAAGCCGCCGCCGCCGAGCTGGAGCAGCATCCCCTCTGGGTGGTGGAGCGGTCGCGGCTGTACCGCGACTTCCGCTTCAAGAACTTCACGGCGGCGATCGCGTTCGTGAACCAGGTGGCCGACCTCGCCGAGCGCGTCGCGCACCATCCCAACATCCTGGTCCACGAGTGGTGCTTCGTTCACCTCGAGCTCTACTCCCATGCCGACGGGGGGCTCAGCCGCTTCGACGTGGACTTCGCGCTCGCGCTGGACGAGCTGGTCGGCTCAGGGGCCGGAACCGGGTCCTGACACCGTGTCCTGGGCGAGCCCCAGGTAGGCGGCGGCGAGGACGGCCGCAACGACCGGCGGACCGTAGTCGGAGACGGGGCCTGACGGGAAGAGGAGCCGGATGATCGCGGCAGCGACGAAGTAGGCCCCGGCCAGGGTGAGGGCGATCCGGAAGCGCCGGCCGGCCTGTCGCAGCTGCCGGCGCAGGCCGCCCGGCCGGATCGAGAGTACGGCGACGACCAGGAGTGGGATCAGAAGCAGCCCGGCGACGAAACCCCTCACGCTGGAAACCTACCGGTTGGAAGCGGAGTGGTGAACTCGACGCGCCCGAACGGCGAACTGTCGCCCTGAGGACGGCGAGATGCGCGAGCCGAGGTATCTGATGGGTTGCGATGCTCCCCAAGCCCTCCTCCCCTTCCGGCGGGACGGGCACGGGCACGGGTGCGATCATCGGCTTCTTCGCCCTCCTGAGCCTGCTCCCGGTGGTAGCGCTCGGCATCGGCCTCGGCGAAGTCGTCAGCAGCGGCGTGCAGCAGCAGCACCTTGCCGACGCCAACCGCAACGCCAACATCCTGGCCCAGGCCGGGATCCAGCCGCTGCTCGTCCCGGAGGACCTGACCGGCGGCATCAGCGGCGCTCGGCTGGACCAGCTGGACAACAGCCTCCGCGGCGTCGCCTTCGGCAAGGTGGTCGCGCGGCTGAAGATCTGGAACCGCCAGAACGTCGTCGTCTACTCGGACAACCGCAGCCTGGTCGGTCACGCCTTTCCGCCCGACGAGCACCTGAACGCTGCCCTGGCCGGGCAGACCGCGAGCGAGATCAGCGAGGCCACCTCGCCTGAGAACCGAGCCGACAACCTCCGCGGCAAGTTCCTCTCCGTCTATGTTCCGATCTACTTCGCGAACGACCCACAGGTTCCTGCCGGAGCGTTCGAGCTCTACCTGCCGTGGGCCCCGGTGGCGGCGCAGATCGACCAGGAGTCGCAGCACCTGTACGTGCTGCTGGCGATCGGGCTCCTCCTGCTCTACCTGTCGATGATCCCCGTCCTGCTGCTGGCCGAACGCTGGCGCCGCAGGTTGACGGCAAGTCTCGACTCGATCGCGGAGGAGCGACGGAGGGGCGAGGAGACGGCTCGCGTGAGCGAGCTGAAATCCACCTTCCTGGCCTCGATGAGCCATGAGATGCGCACCCCTCTCAACGCCGTGCTCGGCTTCACCCAGCTGCTCCGCACGCCCGGCTTCGGAGCACTGACCGAGCGCCAGGACAAGTACGTCCTGAACATCGACCGTGCCGGCAGGCACCTCCTGGCCCTCACCAACGACGTGCTCGACCTGTCCAAGATCGAGGCCGGCCGGATGGACCTCGATATATCAGACGTGGAGCTTGCCGTCGTTGTCCGCGATGCCGAGGAGATCCTCCGCCCGCTCTCCGACGCAAAGTCCCTCAAGCTGACGGTGGACCCTTTCGCACTGTGGGCCAGGGCGGATCGCCTGCGCCTCACGCAGGTGCTCATAAACCTTCTGAGCAACGCGATCAAGTTCACCCCCGAAGATGGATCCATCCGGGTGAGCGCTCGCCGCGCGGGAACCTTTGTCGAGCTGGACATCATCGACAACGGCTGCGGTATCGCCGTGGAGGATCAGAGCGCGGTGTTCGAGCGGTACGCGCAGGGCGGCAAATCGACGACCGAGGGCACCGGGCTGGGGCTGCCTCTCAGCCGGCGGCTGGTCGAGCTGATGGAAGGAGAGCTCGTGCTTGTCGCCTCCACGCCCGGCGGGAGCACCTTCCAGATCCGGATACCGGCCGGGGTCGCGTCGAAGCGGGCGAACTTCAAGCCCCCGCTGCGACGCGGGCCGCGGCTGGCGGTGGTCCGCTCCTAGCTGAATTTTCGTCTCTGGCCCCGGTATCGAATTCCGGCAAGCTTTCACCGTCAAGGGCTGCCTGCCGTCCCCACTCGCACCGGGCTAGGATTTTCCTTTCCGATGAGAATCACCCGCCACGGCGACCACCTGGTCCAGCTCACCCGATACGCGGCCGTCTTTCCGATGAACTGCTACCTCGTGCTCGAGGACGACGGCCTCACCCTCGTCGACAGCACGATGTCCTCGCCCGCGGACGATGTCGCCCGGGTTGCCGGCGACCTCGGCCTCCAGCTCCGGCGGATCGTCCTCACCCACGCCCATGGCGACCACGTGGGCGGCGTAGCCGGGGTTCGGGAACGCTACCCGGACCTGCCCATCTCGATCGGCGAGCGGGAAGCGCGGCTGCTGGAAGGCGACCTGACGCCCTCGGCGGATGAACCCCAGGCACCCGCCAAGGGATTCTTCAGCAAGGTTGCCTGGAAGCCCGACCAGCTGTTGAAGCCGGGCGACCGGGTCGGATCACTTGAGGTCGTCGCATCGCCGGGGCACACGCCCGGCCACCTCGCCTTCCTCGACAGCCGCGATCGCAGCCTGATCGCCGGCGACGCCTACCAGACGCGCGGCGGCATCGCGGTGTCGGGCGTGATCCGCCCACTGTTTCCCTTTCCAGCCATGGCCACCTGGCACAAGCCGACCGCGCTGGCCAGCGGGCAGGCCCTGAGCAAGCTCCAGCCGACCCGCCTCGCCGTCGGCCACGGCGACGTGCTGGAGGAGCCCACCGCGGCGATGGCGTCCGCCATCGAAGCCGCCCGCGCGTCCTTCCGCTAACTCCTGATTTCGAGCCGGCTCCGCGACCGTCCAGGAAACGCGGCTCGCCGGTGCAGGTATTGAGATCGAAACACGTTTACCGGAAGCATGTGCCGAGAAGTGCTCGCACCAGTTTTCCATGGCGTCGCCATTCACCAGGTCGGTATCCCTCTCCGTTGATGGAGAGGGCCAGGGGTGAGGCGAAACAGAGGCCGGTGACAATCCACTTGACGCGCCGCATAAAGGCCCGCCCTTGGCCCCACCCTGCCCTCCCCGCAAAGCGGGGGGAGATCCGGACAACCACTTGAACAGTCCTGGGGGGGCTCGCGCTGGCCGTAAGGCCCGCGACACGCACCGGAGGAACCCGGCCGTCTCGCCCGCCGTCGCCGGCGCGCAGGGATCCGCTCGATTCACGGCGGGTGAGGAGGGCTTTCGCTCCGCCTACGCCGCCGCCGGTGTCGCCCTCGCGCGGCTGACTCGGCAGGGACGGATCATCGATGTCAACCAGGCTTTCGGGAGGCTCCTCGGCCGCCCCGCCGCCGACCTCGCCGGCTGCCGGCTCCTCGACCTCGTCCATCCCGATGACGCGGATGCGGTCCGGGCGGGCCGGCTCACCAGCCTCAAGTCCGGCCGCGTCCAGGCTGAGCTTCGCTTCAACACCGGCGACTCCGAGGTTTTGGGCCGGGCGACGATCTCGATCGCCCGTCGTGCGGACGACGTGCCGGACTCCCTGATACTCACGGTCGAGGACCTCACCGCGCTCAAGTCGGGGGAGGCCGCGCTGGAGCGGGCGATGCTCCGCGACCCGGCGACGGGCTTGGCCAACTCGGCGCTCCTCGCCAGCCGGCTCACCCACTCGATCGCCACGGCACGGCGCGCCGGCCGCAAACTGGCGGTGCTGGCCCTCGAGATCGACCGCTTTGCCGCGATCGACGAGCTGCAAGGAACCGGCTCGGCACAGAAGCTGCTTGCCTACATGGCCGCCCGGCTCCAGGAGCGGGTGCGCCCGTCAGACTCGGTGGCCCGCACCGGCGGCAACGAGCTGGCCGTCGTCCTTGGCAAGGTGGACGAGGCGGATCTCGCGGCCGGCGTCGGGAGGCGTCTGCTGGCGACGCTGGAGCCGGAATTCCACCTCGGCGAGGCCGGCTTCCAGGTCAAGATCAGCATGGGCGTCGCCGTCTTTCCCGGCGACGGAAAGACGGCCGAGGCACTCCTTCGCCGGGCGCGGATGGACATGTACGTCGGCCAGCGCCTACAGCCTGGCGTTGGCTCGGGCGGTGCCGGCGCTGGTGCCGGACCGGCGG
>DATCOZ010000026.1:0-8588 GCA_036564345.1 Candidatus Dormiibacterota bacterium
CGCGACCACCTGGTCGCGCTCGACTCCGCGATCGGGGACGGCGACCACGGCATCAACATGACGCGCGGCTTCGACGCCGTCGAAGTCGCGATCGGCGCCGAGCCGGACGCGACTCCGGGCCGGCTCCTGATCCTGTCCGGCAAGACGCTGGTCTCGACCGTCGGCGGCGCCAGCGGCCCCCTCTGGGGGTCGGCGCTGCGGGCGGCGGGGCGCACGCTCGGCGATCGCGCCGAGGTCGCGCCGGAGCAGTTGGTCGAGGCGTTGGCGGCCGCCCTCGCCGCGGTCCGCGACCTCGGCGCCGCCGCTCCCGGCGACAAGACGATGGTCGATGCGCTGGAGCCGGCGATCAATGCCCTCCGCGCCGGCGTCGCCGCCGGCCGGCCGCTCGCGGACGCCCTGGCGGCAGCCGAGGAGGCCGCCGGCGCCGGGATGCGGACGACCATCCCGATGCAGGCGCGCAAAGGCCGGGCCTCCTACCTCGGGGAGCGCTCGATCGGCCACCAGGACCCGGGCGCCACCTCGACCACGCTGATCATCGGCGCCCTCCGGAGAGCAACCGCCGGGGCGGCCTGAGAATGTCCGCCCGGCTCCTTGCCGGCGTCTCGGCGTCGCCCGGGCTGGCCGCGGGCGAGGCTCGCCACCTCGGGGTCCTGCCCGAGCTGCGCTCCGACCCCACCGCCGCCGACCTGCGGGAGGACGAGCTGCTGGCTGCCCGCCGCTCACTGGCGATGGCCGCCGAGGACCTGGAGCGCCTGGCGCGGCGCCTCCACGAGACCGGCCGTGAGGAGGATGCGGAGATGGTCGCCACCGGCGCGCTGATGGCGGCCGATCCCGAGCTGGACGCCGAGGTGGCCCGCCTCATCCTGAGCGAAGGATCACCGGCCGCGGGCGCCCTGCTCGCGGCGACCGCGCAGTTCGCGGACAGCATCGCGACGCTGCCCGACCCGCTCCTTGCCGAGCGCGCCGACGACGTTCGCAGCCTCGGCCGCCGCGCGGCCCGGCAGGCGCTCGGGCTCGTCGACGGGCCGCCCGCGAAGCAGGGCGTGGTGGTGCTCGCCGAGTCGCTCGGCCCCGCCGACGTCGCCGAGCTCGGCCCCGAGGTGGTCGCCGTGGCGCTGTCGGCCGGAGGATCGCGCGCCCACGCCGCGATCGTGGCCCGTTCGCTCGGCATCCCGATGGTTGTCGGCGCCGGCGCCGAGCTCCTCGCCTGGCCCTCCTCCGCGCTGGTCGTGGTCGACGGTGATCGCGGCCAGGTTCGCCTCGATCCGGACCAGCGTGAGCTTGCGGCGGCCCGCGACGCGGTTCGCGAAGCACGGGCGGACCGGACCCAGGCCCGCTCCGAAAGAGACCTCCCGGTCGAGACGCTGGACGGTCGCCGGTTGCGGCTCTTCGCCAACGCCGGCAGCCTGCCCGAGCTGCGCGAGGCTTTCGAGCAGGGCGCCGAGGGCGTCGGCCTCCTACGCACCGAGCTGCTCTTCCTCGACGCCTCCGGCTGGCCGGACACGGCGGCCCACCAGCGGCTGCTCCGCCCCCTCCTGAACCGGATCGGCGAGCGCCCGGCAACGGTCCGCCTCCTCGACTTCGGGGGAGACAAGACGCCGCCCTTCCTGCACGGCGAGAGCGGCCGCGGCATCGAGCTCCTGCTCGCCGCGCCGGCTGCCCTGCGCGCCCAGCTCGAGGCGCTGGTGAGCCTTCGAGCGCCGAGTCTGCGCATCCTCCTGCCGATGGTGACCGAGGCGGCCCAGGTGAGCGCCGTGCGGGCACTCCTGGAAGAGCTCCAGCAGGCGCGGTCCGGCACCCCTCGGGCCAGCCTCGGAGCGATGATCGAGGTTCCGCTCGCGGCCAGAAGGGCGAGGGCGCTGGCTGAGGTCTGTGACTTCTTCAGCATCGGCACCAACGACCTCAGCCAGCTCCAGCTGGGCATCGACCGCTCCCGGCCGGGCGAGGCGCCCGCACATCACCCGGAGGTGCTCCAGCTCATAGCGTCGACGGTGGCTGGAGCCGCCCACCGAGGCATACCGGTCGAGGTCTGCGGCGAGGCCGCCTCCGACCCGATCTCCCTGCCCCTCTTGGTCGGGCTCGGCGTCGACGAGCTCAGCGTCGGCGCCTCCCGGGTCGGCGGCGTACGCCGGGCCGTGCGCAGGCTCCGCTTCGCTGAGACGCAGCGCCTGGCGGGGCTGGCCCTCGAGGCCTCCGGCGCGGCGCAGGTGGCGGGGCTAGTCGCTCAGGTTGGCGACGCAGTCGGCTAGCGCTGACAGCGCCGCCTCCGCGTCCGCGCCCTCCGCCTGGAGGGATAGGGGGGTGCCGCCGGTGGCTCCCAGCGCGAGCACCCTGAGGATGCTCTTGGCGTCGGCGAGGCGATCGCCCGCCGCGACGGTGATCCGCGCCTGGAACTGCATCGCCGTCCGCACGAAGAGCCCCGCCGGGCGGGCGTGAAGTGCCACACCCTCGGGCAGCCGCACGACAACTTCAGAGCTTGTTTGCGCCACGAGCCTCCTCCGCCGCCCTGACGACCTCTTCCAGCGGCCGGGCCGCCGCGGATACCACCGCTGCCGCGATCGCGCCCTCGACGAGGGGTGCGTCGACCAGCCGGACCCGACCGCCGTGCCCGTTCCCCTCGAGAACGTGCCGGACGGTGAGGATCGCACTGCCGAGGTCGCAGAGGATCACGACGCCGTCGCCCTGCTCGGCGGACTCGATCGCGTCATGCACCAGGTCGCCGCTGGTGCCGAGGATGCCCCCCGGACCGCCGCCGGCCGGCTCGATCCGCACCTCCGGGCCGGCCACCTGGCGGGCGATGGCGGTGAGACCGCGGGCCAGTTCGGCGCTATGTGACACCAGTACAATCCCGACCAAGTTTTCTCTCCTGTGCCCCTCAGCTGGGGCCGAGATTTGAGCGTGGCGGCAGTCTACCATCCCGACAGGAATTCAGCAATGCCGAATCGTCAATGGCCCAGATAGATCGCCGGGCGTCGATCCAGTCGATCGACAGGGCCGCCGCGATCCTCCGCCTCCTCGCCTCGGGACCGCGCCGTCTCGGGGTGAGTGAGCTGGCCGACCGGCTCGGGCTGGCGCGGCCGACGGTCCACGGATTGCTCCAGACGCTGCTCGCCAACGGCTTCGTCGAGCAGGACCGGCATTCCGACAAGTACCAGCTGGGGGCCGGCCTGCTCCAGCTCGGCTATTCCTACCTCGACCTCAACGAGCTCCGCTCCCGGTCCATCGGCCATGCCGACCAGCTGGCGAACCGGACCGGGGCCGCGGTGCGGGTGGGCGTCCGCCACGGCGCCAGCGTGGTGGTGATCCACCACGTGTTCCGCCCCGCGGCCACGTTCCAGGTCCTCGAGGTCGGGCTCCAGCTGCCCCTCCACGCGAGCGCGCTGGGCAAGGCGATCCTGGCCTTTCTGCCCGCTGCCGACACCGACGATTTCCTCGCCGAGCCGCCGCCCCGCCTGACCAAGAAGACCGCGACGGCCGCGGCGCTCCGAACGGAGCTCAAGGTGATCCGCGAGCAGGCCCTGGCGACCGAGCGGGACGAGGCGGTGTTGGGCGAGTCGAGCGTCGCCGCGCCGATCTTCGACCACGTCGGCCACGCGGTAGGAGCCATCGGGATCGTCGACGCGACCGAGGTCATCTTTCCCCACGGCATCGCCCGAGGTTTGAACACGGCGGTGCTGGAGGCCGCCCGAGGCATCTCGCGGGAGCTCGGCGCGGCCCACTGGCCGCCCCCGCCATAGCCGGCATGACGAAAAGAGAGAGCGGCTAGGCCGGTTCCTTCTCGGTGCGGCGCCCCACGACCGGCAGGAGCACTGCCGACGCGTGTTCGGGGTCGTGGAAGACGTCCTGGTCGGCGGCGTGAAGCGTCGTGCCGGTACCGAGGGGCTCTCCCGCTCCGAGGTTGCGGGCGAACCGCGGGTGGGCGCCGCTCGACACCTGCAGCCGCAGCTGGTTGCCCCGCTTGAAGCGGTGTCCCGCGGGCCACATCTCGATCCTTACCTGGCGGATGCCGTCGGCTCCGGGTTGGGGATGGAGCCGGAGCAGTCCGTCGCTCACGTTGACGGAAAGGCCGCGGCCGTCGACATCGCAGAGTCGAGTGAAGAAGTCGGTGTGTTGGAGGCTGGAGCGGACGAAGAGCTCGGCGGCGACCGGGCCGACGACGTCCAGGTCCTCGGTCAGCGGATCACTCGTGTAGACGAGGACGTCGGGCCGAGACTCGAGCTGCCGGTTGTCCTTGGGTCCGCTCTTCTGCGGATTCAGAAGGGCGCCGCCGACCGCCGGTGTAGGGTCGGCAGGGTCGTAGCGGTAGCGGTCGGGTTCGGAGGCGGATGGCAGCTGCTCGGAAAGGCCCCCGTTCGCCTGCAGGCGCCAGGCGGTCAGCTCGGCGACGGGCGGCCAGTCGTCGAACTCCAGCAATTCGCGGCTCCCGCCGAGCTGAAGGCTGACCGGTGGGCGGTCGTCGGGCTCCCCGCCATCGGCCAGCGTCCGATCCATCCACTCCAGCACCTCGCGCATGACGAGGCCGTTCAGCGCTTGCGTGTGCTTCCAGGGACCGATGACGAGTCGCGGCCGGCGGCCGAGCCTGCGCAGCTCCAGGTAGTCGGCGACCGTGTCCGGTAGAAAGATGTCGTACCAGCCACCGACCAGGTGGAACTCCGCGGTGCTCGCTCCCAGGCCGCGGCGGAAGTCGATCGGGTCCCAGAACGCGTCGTCCGGCTCGGAGTGCTCCAGCCAGTCCTGGTAGTGCTCGACCGTCCGGCCGATCGCCAGCCGGTCGAGGTCCACCAGCGGAAGGTGATTCCACAAAGGCGCAAGGCGCCGGGCGGAGGTGACCATGGTCGTGAAGGCCGCCAGCCGTGACGTCTCCTGGTTGGCGATCAGGAACGCCCAGCCGAGGCTGTCGGCGAGACTGAAGGAACCGCCACGGAAAGTTCGATCCTGGGTCCTCGAGGTGCTGACCTCGATGGCCATCGAGCGGATCCGCACCGGAGGATCGGCGGCGACGGCCCACTGCGTGAAGCCGAGGTAGCTGCCGCCCTGGGTGCCCAGCCGGCCGTCGAACCAATCCTGGGCTGCCAGCCACTCGATCGTGGCGCGGCCGTCGACGGCTTCGTCGCGGACCGGGTAGAACTTGCCCGCCGAACCGAAGGTGCCGCGGCAGCTCTGGAGCAGAACGTGGTAGCCGCGCTCCGCGAAGAGCCGGCCGTTCAGCAAGCCGAAGACGCCCGATCGTCCGTAGGGCGACCGAACCAAGATGGTGGGGAAGGGTCCGGTCGCCACCGGTGCGTAGTGGTCGGCAAGCAGGACGGCGCCGTCCGGCATCGGCACCTCGAGATCGCGCTCCACCGCAACCCTGTTCCTCGCCGGAGGCAGCCCCCAGGCCCGAGCAATGATCCGGCTGACCAGGCTCATGGCGGCATTCTCCGATCTCATCCCTCCGCTTGCAAGTCGGGTGTGAGCGATGTTCGGCGACGAAGGAATTCCGTCGCCCCGGCCGCTGTCCTACACTCGACCGCTAACCATGGAAGTCCGCCGCGGCGGCTGCCGCGCCCACGTCGTCGTACCCGAGAAGCCACGTGGACGCGGGGTCCTGGTGCTCCACGAAGCCTTCGGCCTCAACGACGACATCCGGCGGATCGCCGGGCGTTTTGCAGGGGAGGGTTACGTCGCCGTCGCGCCCGCCCTCTTCGGCGGCCCGCGCTGCCTCGGCCGCACGCTTCGCGAGGAGGCGCGCGGGCGAGAGCTCGACGACTGGCGCGACTGGATGCGCGACCAGCACGGAGTCGAGCACGCCGGGATCATCGGCTTCTGCATGGGCGGAGGCTTCGCGCTCGGGCACGCGGCTACCGGCGCCGACTTCGACGCTGTCTCGGTGAACTACGGCATGGTGCCCCCCGGCGACCTCTCCCGGGTCTGCCCGGTGGTCGGGTCCTACGGTGAGCTGGACAAGCTGTTCGTGCCCCAGGCCGCCCGGCTGGTCGAGCTCCTCGAGAAGGCGGGCGTGGAGCACGACGTCAAGGTCTACCCCGGCGCCGGCCACTCCTTCCTGAACCAGCACGACGGCTGGCAGAAGGCCCTCGAGAAGCTTCCCAATCCGATGGCCGCCGGCTACGCAGAGGTCGCGGCGGAGGACGCCTGGGCGCGGATCTTCGGGTTCTTCGACAAGCACGTGGCGTGAGGGCGCCGACCTCTCGCTGGATGGCCGTGGCCCGCGGCGCCGAGCCCGCCGACGTCGTCGTCGCGGGCGGCAAGGTCCTCAGCGTCTTCACCCGGGAATGGCTCGACGCCGATGTGGCGATCGTGGACGGGCACGTCGTCGGCGTGGCCCCGGGATACCAGGGCGCCGAGCGGATCGATGCCTCAGGCGCATGGGTCGCTCCCGGCTTCATCGACGCCCACATGCACATCGAGTCCAGCAAGCTGATGGTCGACGAGTTCGCCCGGGCTGTCCTGCCACAGGGCACGACGGCGGTCGTCGCCGACCCGCACGAGCTGGCGAACGTCCTCGGCGTGGAGGGGATCCACTGGCTGCTCGACGTCACCGAGAACCTGCCGCTGGACGTCTTCGTGATGGCCTCCTCCTGTGTGCCCGCGTCCGAGTTCGAGTCACCCCGCGGTCCGGTGACGGTCGAGCAGCTGGCCGAGCTCCTGAAGCGCGACCGGGTGCTCGGGATCGCCGAGATGATGAACTTCCCGGGCGTCATCGCCGGCTCGCCCGCCGAGCTCGCCAAGGCTGCGCTGAGCGACCACCTCGACGGCCACGCGCCCGGCGTCCGGGGCAAGCCGCTCAACGCCTACCTCGCGGCGGGCATCCGCTCCGACCACGAGGCGACGACCTACGCCGAAGCCCTCGAGAAGCGACGGTTGGGGATGGGGGTGATGCTCCGCGAGGCGTCGATCGCCCGCAACCTGGTCGACCTCCTGCCGCTGGTGAAGGAGCACGGGCCAGAGCACTGCTGCTTCTGCA
The DNA here is from genome assembly GCA_036564345.1 of Candidatus Dormiibacterota bacterium. Lineage (GTDB taxonomy): Bacteria > Chloroflexota > Dormibacteria > Dormibacterales > Dormibacteraceae > UBA6019. Next base: position 6,965 of record DATCOZ010000026.1, read on the forward strand.
CCGACGACCGGGAGCCCGGCTTCATCGTCGAGGAGGGCCACATCAACCAGATGGTCCGGGTCGCGGTGGCCAACGGGATCCGGCCACAGGACGCGCTGACGATGGCCAGCCACAATGCGGCGCTCCAGCACGGCCTTCACCGGCTGGGTGCGGTCGCTCCCGGCTACCAGGCCGACCTGCTCGTCTTCGACGACCTCACGACCTTCCGACCGCGGCTGGTGCTCAAGCGCGGCCTACCCATCGCCCAGGTCGCCGCGACACCGGTGCCGGAGTGGGTCACCCGCTCGATGAACGCGGCTCCCGTCACTGCCGCGTCCTTCCGGGTGACCGGCAGCGGCCGGATGATCCATGTCATCCGGGTGATCCCCGGACAGCTCTTGACTGGCAACGAGCTGATGGAGCCGTCGGTGCGCGGCGCGGAGCTGGTCGCCGACCCGGACCGCGACCTCGTCAAGATCGCGGTCGTCGAGCGTCACCACGCCACCGGCAGGGTCGGGCTCGGCTTCGTCAGCGACGTCGGGCTGAAGCGAGGCGCCTTCGCGTCGACGGTCGCCCACGATGCTCACAACATCGTCGTGCTCGGCGTCGACGACGCTGCCATGGCTGCCTGCGTCACCCGGCTGGGCGAGATCGGCGGCGGCGTCGTGATCGTCGACGGTGACGGCGTCGCGGCGGAGCTGCCGCTGCCGGTCGCCGGGCTGATGAGCGACCGGCCGCTGCTCGAGGTCTATGAGAGGCTGGCCCGGATGGAGGCGATGCTGCTCGCCATGGGGGTGACCCTCAAGTCGCCCTTCATGTCGATCAGCTTCCTGGCCCTGTCCGTCATCCCCGACCTCAAGCTGACCGACCGCGGGCTCGTCGACGTGAAGAACTTCCGCCTGCTGCCGCTGGAGGCGGGGTGAAGGTAACCGTCGCCGCCAGCCTTGAGGAAGCCCTTGCCGATCCGACCGCCACCTTCCTGGCCGGCGGCACCGACCTCATGGTCGGCATCAACTTCGGGCGGGAGCGGCCCGAGCACGTGGTCTCCATCCGGCAGCTCGAGGAGCTCCAGCAGGTCGCGGTCGACGGCCGCCTGACCTTCGGCGGAGGCGTCACCTACACCCGGATGCTGCAGGCGCTGGGGGAGCGCAGCCCGGCGATGGTCCAGGCGGCGCGGACGATCGGTTCGCCGCAGATCCGCAACGCGGGCACGATGGGAGGCAACCTGGGCACCTGCTCACCCGCCGGCGACACCCTGCCGGTGCTCGCCGCGCTCGACGCGACGATCCTGCTCCGCTCCGCCGGCGGCGATCGAAGGGTGCCCTTCTCGGCCTTCATGTTCGGGCCTCGCAAGTCGGAGAGGAGGGCGGGCGAGGTCGTCTACGCGGTCGAGTGGGAGGACGCGGGGCCGTCGCAGGTCTTCCTCAAGGCGGGCACCCGCAACGCGATGGTCATCGCGGTCGCCAACCTCGCGATGGTCGTCGACCGCACCCGGAAGGCGGTGCGGGTCGCGCTCGGCTCGGTGGGCCCGACCATCCTCCGCGCCGGCGCGGCCGAGGAGCTCGCGACGAGCCTTTACGAGGAGTCGGGCTGGGACCGCCCGCTCCACGCCTCCGAAGCCGCCGCGACGCGCTTCGGCGAGCTC
>DATCOZ010000035.1:0-8924 GCA_036564345.1 Candidatus Dormiibacterota bacterium
CCGGCCGCGACGCGCCGGCGGCTTGCGGCGCGGCGGCCTCGCGGTTACGGCACCGGGGCTCAATCGAGCAGCGAGGGATCCGTCTTCTCGCGCCAGAGCGCCTCCAGGGTCGCCAGGTCCGCCGCGATCTGCTCCGGCGTCATCGCCGGCGTGACCTCGAGTTTGTCGAGGACCTCGAACGACAGGGAGTCGACGCCGAACCTGGCGACGTCCTCGCGCAGCCTCTGATCGAGGGTTGACGCGGAGTTGCTGGAGCGGGCGAACTCGAACCGGTTGCGAAGGCCGGTGAGGTTGATCGTCGATCCCAGCAGCTGCCTGCCGGTCTCTCGGTTGACGATCCGGTAGACACCGGCCTCGGGAGCCGCTTGCTGGAACTGCTCGGTGAGCGCCCTACGACGGGTCCTGTCAAGCAATGGAAAATTCAATCCCTCTCGTAGCCCAGGTTCGGCGAGAGCCAGCGCTCCGCCTCCACGACCGTCATCCGCTTCCGCCGGGCGTAGTCGGCGACCTGGTCGCGGCCGAGCTTTCCGACCGCGAAGTACTTCGCCTCGGAGTGGGCGAAGTAGAGGCCGGAGACCGCGGCGGCGGGGAGCATCGAGTAGGTCTCCGTCAGCCGCATGCCCGCCCGGGCTGCCCCGAGCAGGTCGAACAGCTTGCCCTTCTCGCTGTGGTCCGGGCAGGCCGGGTAGCCGTAGGCGGGTCGGATGCCGCGGTACTTCTCGGCGACCAGGTCCTCCTTCGGCAGCCTGGTGTCGTCGTACCACTCGTTGCGGACGACCTCGTGGAGGTACTCGGCGAAGGCCTCGGCGAGGCGGTCGGCAAGTGCTTTGACCATGATCGAGCGGTAGTCGTCACCCTCCGCCTGGTAGCGGCCCGCCAGCTCGTCGGCGCCGATGCCGGCGGTCACGGCGAAGGCGCCCAGGTGGTCGCCGGGCGCCGGGGAGATGAAGTCGGCCAGCGACAGGTACGGCCTCTCCTCGCCGTGCTCGACCTGCTGGCGGAGCATCGGAAGCCGCAGGCCGCTCTCGAGCAGGATGTCGTCCCCATCCGAGCGAGCGCCCCAGAAGCCGTAGACCCCGCGCGCCGTCAGCGAGCGGTCGGCGATGATCTCGTCGAGCAGGGTCTGCGCGTTCTCGTAGAGCTCGCGTGCGGAGGGGCCCATCTCGGGATGGTCGAGGATGGCCGGGAAGCGGCCGCGCAGCTCCCATGCATGGAAGAAGAACGTCCAGTCGACGTACTCGCGCAGCGTCGCCAGGTCGGGCTCGACCAGCCGGGTACCCGTGAACTCCGGCACCGGCAGGTCGCTGAACTCCAGGCGGGCGGCGTTCTGCCGCGCCTTGTCGACCGCGAGCAGCGGCCGCGTGGCCTTCCCCGCGTGCTGGTCGCGCAGCTTGCCCTGGAGGGCGCGATTCTCGCGGTCGAGCGCAGCCTTGCGGACCGGGTCGAGCAGGTCGGAGACGACGCCGACAACGCGGGAGGCGTCGAGAACGTGCAGGGTCGGCTGGCTGTAGGCGGGGGCGATCCGGACCGCCGTGTGCTGCTTGGAGGTGGTCGCGCCGCCGATCAGGAGCGGGATGTCCAGGTGCCTTCGCTCCATCTCCTTGGCAACATTGACCATCTCGTCCAGCGAAGGCGTGATCAGTCCGGAGAGCCCGATCGCGTCGGCTTTCTCGGCGATGGCGGTGTCGAGGATCCGGTCGACCGGGACCATGACGCCGAGGTCGATCACCTCGTAGCTGTTGCAGCCGAGCACGACCCCGACGATGTTCTTGCCGATGTCGTGCACGTCGCCCTTCACCGTGGCCATCACGATCCGGCCCCGCGCCTGGCGGTCGGCGGCGTCCTTCTCCGCCTCCATGTAGGGCTGCAGGTAGGCGACCGAGCGCTTCATCGCGCGGGCGCTCTTGACGACCTGGGGCAGGAACATCTTGCCCGCCCCGAAGAGGTCGCCGACGATCTTCATGCCGTCCATCAGTGGCCCCTCGATCACGGACAGCGGGCGCCCGTACTTGAGCCGCGCCTCCTCGGCGTCGACCTCGATGAAGTCGACGATCCCGTGCACCAGCGCGTGGGAGATGCGCTGCTCGACGGGGGCTTCGCGCCAGGCCAGGTCGACCTCGCGCCGGGTGCCCTCGCCGGCCACGTTCTTGGCGAAGTCGACCAGCCGCTCGGTGGCGTCGGGGCGCCGGTCGAAGATCACGTCCTCGACGAGCTCCTTCAGGTCGGCCGGGATGTCCTCGTAGACGGCCAGCTGGCCGGCGTTGACGATGCCCATGTCGAGGCCCGCTCGGATCGCGTGGAAGAGGAAGGCGGAGTGGATCGCCTCGCGCACCCGGTCGTTGCCGCGGAAGGCGAAGGAGAGGTTGGAGACGCCGCCCGAGATCCGGGTGCCAGGACAGCGGCGCTTGATCTCGGCCGCCGCCTCGATGAAGGCCTTGGCGTAGCCCGCGTGCTCCTCCATGCCGGTCGCGACGGCCAGGATGGCGGGGTCGAAGATGATGTCCTCGGGCGGGAAGCCGGCTTTCTCGGTCAGGATCTTGAAGGCCCGCTCGCAGATCGCAACCTTGCGCTCCGCGGTGTCCGCCTGGCCCTCCTCGTCGAATGCCATCACGACCACGGCGGCCCCATAGGCGCGCACCTTGCGGGCCTGCTCCAGGAAGGGCTCCTCGCCCTCCTTCAGGCTGAGCGAGTTGGCGACGCCCTTGCCCTGCAGGCATTTGAGACCGGCCTCGATCGTCGACCAGCGCGAGCTATCGACCATGATCGGGATCCGGGCCACCTCGGGCTCGGTCGCGACCAGGTTCAGGAACCGGGTCATGGCGAGGTCGGAGTCGAGGAGATCGGCGTCCATGTTGACGTCGAGCAGGTTCGCCCCGCCCCGCACCTGCTCGAGGGCAACGTCGAGGGCGGCGCCGTAGTCCTCCGCCTCGATGAGCCGCCGAAACTTGGCGGAGCCGGTGACGTTCGTCCGCTCGCCGATCACGACGAAGCTTGTGTCCGGCCCGATCTCGAAGGGCTCCATGCCGCTGAACCGCGGCCGCCGGGGCAGCTCGGGGATGGTCCGGGGCGCGATGCCCTCGACGGCGCGGCGGATCGCCGCGATGTGCTCGGGTCCCGTCCCGCAGCAGCCGCCGACAGCGTTCACGAAGCCGGCCTCGGCGAACTCGCCGAGCAGCTCGCTGGTCGTGGCCGGCTGCTGGTCGTAGCCGCCGAAGGCGTTGGGCAGCCCGGCGTTGGGATAGCAGAAGACGGGGACGGTGGCCACCCGCGCGAGGTCGGCCAGGTAGGGCCGCATCTCCTCTGCCCCGAGCGAGCAGTTGATGCAGACCGCCAGCGGATCGGCGTGCTCGACCGAGATCCAGAAGGCCTCGACCGTCTGGCCGGAGAGGTTGCGACCGCTTCGGTCCACGATCGAGACCGAGATCACCAGCGGCAGCTCGGGCGCGGCCGATCGGGCGGCGGCGATCGCCGCCTTGCCGTTCAGGGTGTCGAAGATCGTCTCCACCAGCAGGAAGTCTGCGCCGCCGTCGCGGAGACCCCGCGCCGCCTCGGCATAACCCTCGTAGAGCTGGTCGTAGGTGATCGTCCGATAGGAGGGGTCGTCGACCTTGGGTGAGATCGAGAGGGTGACGTTGGTGGGACCGAGCGATCCGGCGACGAAGCGGTCCGGGTACCCGGCGACGGCCCTTCTCGCGATCTCCGCGCTCGACCGGTTCATCTCGTAGACGAAGCCTTCCAGGCCGTAGTCGCTCTGGGAGATCGGGGTTGCCGTGAAGGTGTTGGTGGTGACCACGTCGGCGCCGGCGTCGAGGTAGGCGCGGTGCAGCTTCTCGACAAGGTCGGGCCGGGTCAGGCTGAGCACGTCGGCGTCGCCCTGGAGGGAGGACGGATGGTCCTTGAAGCGCTCGCCCCGGTAGTCCGACTCGGTGAGCTGCTCGCGCTGGAACATCGTCCCGACCGCGCCGTCGAGGATCAGGATCCGCTCGGCGAGAAGCTCCCGCAGCCGGTCCTGCGCCGTCCGCGGCGCTCTTTCCTGGTTCATGGTGACCAATCATTGTCCCCGCTCGAGCGAGCTCGGAATCGAAAGGGTGCAAAGGGGAGCAGGTCCGCATTCCCCGCCAGGGGCGGGGCCCCCTATCCAGGCGCTTCCGGAACCCCCACTCGGCGCAACGCTTCGGCTTCGATTTAGACAACTCATTCGGCCGGGATAAACCCGGCCTACGCGCTGCGAAACAAGCTGCTGGGTGCTGACAGGGAGGTCAAGTGAAGCATCCAGTTCACTCGCATAACCTCGGATGCAGGATGCTCGGCCGCTGAAAAGAAGAGACCCGATCCCGTATTGGGACCGGGCCTCTCGTAGGGAGGAGGGAAGTTATCTGATGGGAGCGGGGCTGGTCGGCGGAGAGCCGTCGTGACCGCCCGAGAAGCGCGGCTTCGGAGTCGCCGTCGGTGCGGCCTTCGCGGTGGGCTTGGGGGTGGGCGGAGCGACGCTGCCACCGATGACCATGTCCGAGCTCTGAGCGGTGGGCGTGGGCGACGGAAGCAGGTCCTGCTGCGCTGTGACTACGTGGCTGGCGCAGTGGCCGACGCCCCGCTCGCCGGGTGACAGCTCCGTCTTGCACTGGGTGACGGCCGCCCGCACCTGCTGCTCCCAGACCACCGGGTTGCTGCTGCCCGTGGCGACCGTCGCCGCCACCGCGCCGCCGCCGCCGGCGGCGATGCCGAGCGCCGCGAAGACGGCAGCCGTCTTGGTCGTGATGGCCGCCAGCAGGCCCGAACCGGCGGAGGCGGAGATCCCGGCACCAACGGCGGCAGCCGCAAAGCGACCGGCAGCCGGCGGGATCGCCGAGCCAACCAGCGGTCCCAGGTGCTGGTTCAGCTGCGCTTCGATAAAGGCTTCAAACGGGTCAGACATCCAGGACCTCTTCGTGAGCAGTAACGCCGGCCGGGTCCTCTGTACCCGAGGGGAGCGCAAACTCGCCTCCGAGTTCGCGCCGAAGGCGCTCGCGGGCGGCCGCGAGCCGCGATGCGACGGTGCGCTCGGGGATCTCCAGGGCCTGGGCGATCTCGCGGTTCGTGTAGCCGTGGTAATGGCGCAGGACGATGGCGGCGAGCTGCTTGGGAGGCAGGGTGCGAAGGGCCTTGATGAAGTCGCTCGAGAGGGCGCCCTCGGCCTGAGGGTCGGACTCCGCCGGCCGGCCCAGCCTGCGCACCAGCTCGCCAACCTCGCGCAGCTTCGCCCAGCGCCGATAGGAGAGCGCCTGGTTGACCGCGATCCGGTGCAGCCACGCCTCCGCCGGGGCCGACGGCTCCCAGCGCGCCCAGCTGCGGAAGGCCTTCAAGTAGGCCTCCTGAAGGCAGTCCTCGGCCGCGGCTCGATCGCCGAGCATCAGCACGAGAGTTCCCAGCAGCCGGGGGTAGGTCGCCTGGTACAACCTCTCGAAGTCGAGGCTGGATCCAGGGCGGTAGCCCTCCTCCATCCGCCATAAATAACGCACATTCGGCTGGCAGAGGTCGTGTCGACCCAATTCTTGCGGTCGATTGTGCTTGACAGTCGAACAAGTGTTCGACTAGCTTTCGTGAGTGGCGCTGCCGCCCTTCGACCCCGCGACCCTACCCGGCGACGTCACGCTGGACCACACCTTCCCGGGCGCACCGGCGGAGTTCGTCGAGCTGCCCGACGACCTGCCGGAGGACCTCGCCCTGGCGTTGAGGAGCCGCGGCATCGACCGTCTCTACTCCCACCAGGCCGAGGCCCGCGCCGCTGCCAGGGCGGGCCGCCACGTCGTGGTCGTGACCCCGACGGCCAGCGGCAAGACGCTCTGCTACAACCTGCCCGTCCTGGAGCGGATCCTGGAGCGGCCGGAGAGCCGCGCCCTCTACCTCTTCCCGACCAAGGCCCTCGCCCAGGACCAGATGGTCGAGCTGGGCGAGATGACGTCGCGGCTGCCGGTCAACCTCCTCGTCCACACCTACGACGGCGACACCCCGGCCGGGCAGCGGACGGCGATCCGCGAGGCAGGGCACATCGTGCTGACCAACCCGGACATGCTCCACACCGGGATCCTTCCCCACCACACCCGCTGGCGGAAGCTCTTCAGCGGCCTCGAGTACGTCGTCATCGACGAGCTCCACACCTACCGCGGGCTGTTCGGCAGCCAGGTGGCAAACGTCATCCGGCGCCTGAAGCGGATCTGCGACTTCTACGGCTCCTCGCCCCGCTTCCTCTGCGCCTCGGCGACAATCGCCAACCCGCGCGAGCTCGCCGAGCGCCTTCTCGAGGAGGAGGAGGTCGCGCTCGTCGACCGCAACGGGGCGCCGCGGGGCGAGCGCCGCCTCGTCTTCTACAATCCGCCGCTGGTCAACCGTGCCCTTGGGGTCCGCCGCTCCAGCCTGCTCGAGGGCTGCCGGATCGCGGCGCCCTGGATCCGGCAGGGCATCCAGACGATCGCCTTCTGCCGCTCGCGGGTCAGCGTCGAGGTGATGCTCTCCTACCTCCAGCACTCCCTCCACCCGGCGCTCGACGCCAGGCGCAGGGTGCGCGGCTATCGGGGCGGCTACCTGCCCCTCCGGCGGCGGGAGATCGAGGCCGGGCTCCGCAGCGGCGAGGTCGTCGGCGTCGTGTCGACCAACGCCCTCGAGCTCGGGGTCGACATCGGCAGCCTCCAGGCCTCGATCCTGGTCGGCTACCCGGGGACCATCGCCAGCACCTGGCAGCAGTTCGGCCGGGCCGGTCGCCGCTCCGGCAGCGTCGCCGTGTTCGTCGCTTCGAGCAACCCGCTCGACCAGTTCATCGTCCGCCATCCCGAGTACTTCCTGGGCTCGAGCCCGGAGGAGGGCCTCATCGACGCCGACAACCTGCTGGTCCAGGCCGGGCATCTGCAGGCGGCGCTCTTCGAGCTCCCCTTCGCTGAGCGCGAGCGCTTTGGGCGGTCCGACGTCGGGCCGCTGCTCGACCTGTTTCAGGAGGACGGGGTCGCCAGCCAGTCGGGGGGCCGCTGGTACTGGAACCGGGAGTCGTTCCCGGCCGAGGGGGTGTCGCTGCGCCGGATGGCGGCGGACAACGTGGTCATCATCGACACCTCCAACCCCCGTCCCGATGTGATCGGCGAGATGGACCAGTTCTCCGCGCCCACCCTCCTCCACGAGGAGGCGATCTACCTCCAGGAGGGCGCCCAGTACCACGTCGACCGGCTCGACTGGGAGGAGAAGAAGGCGTACCTCCGGCCGGTCGAGGTCGACTACTACACGACCGCGCTCAACTCCCTCTCGATCCGCGTGCTGGAGGCCTTCGCGGGCCCCGATGGGGAAGAGCTGGATCGATCGCACGGGGAGGTGAAGCTCACCTCGCTGGCCACGATGTTCAAGAAGATCCGCTTCCATACCCACGAGAACATCGGATCGGGGCCGATCAGCCTGCCCGAGCAGACCCTCCACACGACCGCCTACTGGACGAGCCTCGACGACTCCGCCTGGTCCGGTCTGACGCGGGATGAGATGGAGGCCGGGCTGCAGGGGATGGCCCACGCGCTCCGGCACGTCGCCTCCCTCCGCCTGATGTGCGATCCCCGCGACCTCGGCTCGGTCCCCGAGGTCCGCTCGCCCTTCACCGGCAAGCCCACCGTCACCGTCTACGAGGTCTACCCGGGCGGGGTCGGCTACGCGGCACGGCTCTACCAGCTCCACTCCGAGCTCCTCCGTTCGGCCGCCGAGCTCGTCGCCGACTGTCCCTGCGCCGCCGGCTGCCCGTCCTGCGTCGGTCCCCTCCAGAACGTCGAAGGAGCCAAGGAAGCGTGTCTGTCGATGCTTTACGCCAACGCCTCGCTAGCTTAGGTTCGCTTCCCCGCCGGGCCGCCGGCCCCCGCTTCGAGCCTCCCCGCCGGATTCCGCCCCACGGCTTCGAGCCGGTCGAGAACGACTACGGCGTCGCCTGGCGCTGGGCCGAGGTGCTGCCGGTGGGCCGCCTGGACAGGGCCGAAGCGCGCTCCGAGCTGGGCGGGCTCGAGGTCGACGACTTCTGCTTCCTCGACACCGAGACGACCGGGCTCGCGGGCGGGACCGGCACCCAGGTCTTCACCGCCGCCGTGGCGCGGCCCCACCCCAACGGGGTCGAGCTGGTCCAGCTCTTCCTCGCCGAGCCGAGCGACGAGCCCGCCTTCCTCGCCGCGCTTGACGGCGAGCTTCGCCTGACGCCCGGCCTGTCGACCTACAACGGGCTCGCCTTCGACCTCCCGCTGCTCCGCACTCGGTGGCTGATGGCGCGCATGCCAGGAGAGCTCAGCGAGGGTCACCACGTCGACCTCCTGCACCTGGCCCGGAGCCTCCTCCGGCCACGCCTCGAGAGCTGCACGCTGCGCGCCGTGGAGGAGCGGTTGCTCGGCTTCGAGCGGGAGGACGACGTCCCCGGCCACCTCATCCCGCAGGTCTACTTCGACTACTTGCGGAGCGGCTGGAGCACCTCCCTGGAGCCGACCCTGGAGCACAACCGGCAGGACGTGCTGAGCCTCCAGCACCTCCTCCACCGCCTCCTCCACCGACTGCGGGGCGCTGACTCGGCGATGGAGGCCTGCGACTGGCACGCGCTCGGCCGCCACCTCCTCCGCCGGGGCCGCCGCTCGGCCGGCTGGCGGGCGCTCCGGGTCGCCGCCGACCTCGGCGACCTCGACGCCACCTTCCTCCTCGCCCGGCGCAAGGCCGTCGTCCTGGAGTGGCGGCTCAAACAGCCGGAGGCCGCGATGCGGGTGGTCGAAGCGGCGCTCGCGCTGGTCGGGAGCGAACCCGACCTGGAGAAGCGCCGGCTACGTCTGCGCGGCCGACTCGACCGGGCGGCGGACCCGGGTCGGCGCCGTCCGAAGGATGGCAACCGGCCGCTCCCCTTCCCCGACGTACCGGGCCAGGGACTCGATGACGGTCGAGCCGTACGC
>DATCOZ010000051.1:0-9288 GCA_036564345.1 Candidatus Dormiibacterota bacterium
ACGCACCTTGCCCCACGTCGCCGCAACGTAGAAGACTGGCCCCAACCTGTTAGGAGGGATTCGATTGGAAAGCAAAGACAAAGCACTCGATACCGCGCTCGCCACCATCAAGCGCAGCTACGGCGAGGGGGCCATCATGCGACTTGGTGAGGCCGGGCCACAGCGTGAGATCCAGTCCATACCGACCGGAGCGCTGCCGCTCGACCTCGCGCTCGGTGTGGGGGGCATCCCCAAGGGCCGGATCATCGAGATCTATGGCCCCGAGTCGGCGGGCAAGACGACGCTGGCGCTGCACATCATCGCCGAGTCGCAGAAGCAGGGCGGCGTCGCCGCCTTCGTCGACGCCGAGCACGCGCTCGACCCCATCTACGCCTCCCGGATCGGGGTGAAGATCGACGACCTCCTGGTCAGCCAGCCCGACACCGGGGAGCAGGCGCTCGAGATAGTCGAGGTGCTGGTCCGCTCCGGCGCCGTCGACGTCATCGTCATCGACTCGGTCGCGGCCCTGGTGCCGAAGGCCGAGATCGAAGGCGAGATGGGCGACTCCCACGTCGGCCTGCAGGCCCGCCTGATGTCCCAGGCGATGCGCAAGCTCACCGCCGCCATCTCGAAATCGAACTGCGCGGTCATCTTCCTGAACCAGCTGCGCGAGAAGGTCGGGATCATGTTCGGCAACCCGGAGACTCAGCCCGGAGGCCGGGCGCTCAAGTTCTACGCGTCGATCCGGCTCGACATCCGCAAGGTCGAGGTCATCAAGAGCGGGCTCGACTCGATCGGAGCCCGGGTCAAGGTGAAGGTCGTCAAGAACAAGGTGGCGCCGCCCTTCCGGTCGGCCGAGTTCGACATCCTCGCCGACGGCATCTCCCGCGAGGGCGCCCTGATCGACGGCGCCATCGAGTACGGGATCATCGAGAAGAGCGGCACCTGGATGTCCTATGGCGAGATGCGCCTCGGCCAGGGCCGCGAGCACGTCCGCAACTTCCTCCGCGAGAACCCCACCCTCTGCGTCGAGATCGAGAAGTCGGTCCGTGCCAAGGCGGCGATCAAGGCGGCAGACGCGATGCCGAAGCCGCGCGGCGTGGCAGGCTCTTCGAACGGTGCGGCGCCCGCGCCGGTGGAAGCGGAGGCGGAGGACGCGCCCGTCGAAGCGTAAGGAGCCACCCGACCCGGGCCAGGCCTATGACGTGGCGGTCCGGCTGCTCGGCCTGCGTTCCCACTCGGCCGTCGAGCTGGGACGCAAGCTCGAGCGGCGAGGGTTCGACGACGACACCGTGGCCTCGGCGCTGGCACGGCTTGTCGAGCGCGGCTACCTCGATGACTCGGAGTTCGCACGTCAACTGGTCAGCCACCGCAGCGCCGGGCGGGGCGGAGCGGCGATCGCCGCCGAGCTCGCCAGCAAGGGCGTGCCTCGGTGGGTGGCGCAGGCTGCGGTGGCGGAGATCGACCCCGAGGTCGAGATCGAGTCAGCGGCGGCATTCGCGCGGCGCTGGCTGGCGCGCGCCGAGCCGGGCTCGATGCGTTCGCTGCTCGACATCGCCGGCCCCCGCCTGGCACGTCGTGGCTACGCGCCGGCCGTCGTCAGGGAGGCCTGCCGGCGGGCCCTCGGCTGCTAGGGCCAGGCTGTTAAGCGAATCGGGCGACTTCTCGCCGGTAGGCGAATCCGGGTAGCCGAACTCGGCCTAGCCGCGGGTCGGCTCGCGGACTAGAATTCGCTTCTTACGGTCCGGCCGCGCCGAGCCGTATCCCAAGTGTTCTGCCAACCCGGCGTCCGGCTGGACGTGGGGTAGCCAAGCACCTTAACAACTGAAATATCTGAGGTGAAACAACAACATGGATTTCGTCCTTCCCATTGTTCTCAGCGCGGTCCTGGCGGCCGCACTGGGAGCGGGAGTCGTCTACCTACTCACCAGGAACAGCCAGCCCGCCGCCCCACCGATCGACGAGGCCGCTCTGCGCGCGCAGATCCAGTCCGACGTCGAGGCCTCCCTCAAAGAGCGTCTTCTCGAGGCGAAGGAGGAGGCCGTCCAGATCCGGACCGAAGCGGAGAAGGAGGCGCGGGAAACCAAGTCCCAGGCCATCCAGATGGAGAAGCGGCTTCTCCAGAAGGAGGAGAACCTCGACCGCAAGGCCGATGACCTCGGCCGCCGCGAATCGGGCCTGGGGGACCGCGAGAAGCATCTCGACGACCTCCGAACGCAGCTCGACGAGGCCCTGAAGCAGCGCCTCGTGGAACTGGAGCGTGTTGCCAACATGACGCGCACAGAGGCTGCCGCCATCCTCATGAGCGAGCTCGAACAGGAGCTCCGCAACGAATCGGCGCGGAAGATCCGCGAGGCCGAGCTGGCCTCACGGGATGAGAGCGAGAAGCGAGCGCGAGCAATCGTCACCGAGGCGATCCAGCGGATCGCGGCCGACCAGACGGCCGAGACCTCGGTATCGGTCCTGCCCCTTCCCTCCGAGGACATGAAGGGCAGGATCATCGGTCGCGAGGGCCGCAACATCCGGGCCCTCCAGCAGGCCACCGGCATCGACATCATCGTCGACGACACGCCGGAGGCCGTCATCATCAGCGGCTTCGACCCGGTCCGCCGCGAGGTGGCGCGGGTCACCCTGAACAAGCTCATCGTCGACGGCCGGATCCATCCGGCGCGGATCGAGGAGACGGTCGCCAAGGCTCGGCTGGAGGTTGCCCAGCGGGTCAAGGAAGAGGGGGAGGCCGCGGTCCTCGACGTCGGTCTCCAGGGACTTCATCCGGAGGTGGTCCGGCACCTCGGGATCCTCCGCTTCCGCACCTCGTACGGACAGCAGGTCCTCAACCACTCGAAGGAGGTCGCCCACCTGGCAGCCATGATGGCGGCCGAGGTCGGTGCCGACATCCGGATCGCCAAGATGGCGGGCCTCCTCCACGACATCGGCAAGGCCATCGACCACGAGGTCGAGGGGTCGCACGCGGTAATCGGAGCGGATCTCATCCAGCGGCACGGGCTTCCCGCGCCGGTGGTCCACGCGGTCCGCGCCCACCATTACGACGAGGAGCCGCAGACCGTCGAAGCCCTCCTCCTGATCGCGGCGGACGCGATCTCGGCCGCACGGCCAGGGGCACGCAGGGAGACGCTCGAGGCTTACATCAAGCGGCTGGAGAAGCTGGAGGAGATCGCCAACTCATTCGAGGGGGTGGAGCAGTCCTTCGCGATCCAGGCCGGACGCGAGGTCCGGATCGTCGTCAGGCCGACCCAGATCGACGATGCCTCCGCCCAGCTGATGGCGCGGGACATCGCCAAGCGGATCGAGAGCGAGCTCAGCTACCCGGGCCAGATCCGGGTGACGGTCGTCCGCGAGACGCGCGCCATCGAATACGCCAAGTAGCCGTCAAGAAAAGGGGCGATCCCAGTCGGGGTCGCCCCTTTTGTTTTCAAGGGCTCCCTAAGCTTCGACACGGATGACCGAACCCTTCCGGATCCTCTTCGTCGCCGACGTGGTCGGCGAGCCGGGTCGCAAGGCGGTGGCGGAGATCCTTCCCAGGCTGAAGGAGGAGCATCGGCCCGACCTGACCGTTGTCAACGGCGAGAACTCGGCCGGCGGCTTCGGGCTGACCGTGAAGACGATCAAAGAGCTCAAGGCGGCGGGTGCGGACGTCATAACGACCGGCAACCACGTCTACGACCAGCGCGAGTTCGTTCCCGAACTTGCCGGCCAGGTGAACGTGCTCCGGCCCCACAACTACCCGCCGGGCGCACCTGGGACCGGGTATTGCGTGGTCGCGGCGGGTGGCGAGGAGGTCCTGGTGATGAACCTGATGGGCCGGCTCTTCATGAACGACATCGACGACCCCTTCCGGGCCGCCGACGCGATCCTCGCCGCCGAGCCGGATCGCCGGATCGTCTTCTGCGACTTCCATGCCGAGGCGACCTCGGAGAAGATCGCCATGGGCTGGTATCTCGACGGCCGGGCGAGCGCGGTGGTCGGCACCCACACCCACGTCCCGACCGCCGACAACCGGGTCCTGCCGGGCGGCACGGCCTACTGCACCGACGTCGGCATGGTCGGTCCCCGCGACGGCATCATCGGCATGGACCGGGAGAACGTCCTCAAGCGCTTCCTGACCGGCGTGCCCCAGAAATGGCGGATCGCCGACGGAGCAGTGACATTCAATTCGGTATTGATTAACATTGATCGGCTCAGCGGCCGGGCCACTTCAATCCAGCGCATCGATCAAGTACACACGTGACAGGAGTTTCAGCAATGACCGGGGAGGGCCGAGCGCCCGTCGAGGTGCTCAAGGTCTCGGCGACGTCCAAGCCCGTTGCCGTGGCCGGAGCGATCGCGGGCGTCATCCGGAGCCAGAGCCGGGTCGAGGTGCAGGCGATCGGAGCCGGCGCGATCAACCAGGCCGTGAAGGCGATCGCCATCAGCCGCGGCTACGTCGCGCCGGGCGGCCTCGACATCGTGTGCATCCCTTCCTTCATCGACATCTCCATCGACGGTGAGGAGCGCACTGGGATAAGGCTCCTAGTAGAGGTCCGCTGAAAGCACCAAGACCCGCCGCGCGCACGTTCCACGTCTGGACCATCGGGTGCCAGATGAACGTGGCCGACTCCGAGAACCTCTCCCGCAAGCTGCTCGCCGCCGGCTTCCAGGAGACCGACCTGGACCGCGCCGACGTCGCCGTCCTCAACACCTGCTGCGTCCGCCAGGCGTCGGAGGACAAGGTCTACTCCAAGCTCCACGAGCTGCGCGGCTGGAAGACGCCCGAGCGCGTCATCGCCCTCACCGGCTGCCTCGGCAGCAAGGAGGGAGACCGGCTCACGCAGCGCTTCCCGCAGCTCGACGCCGTGCTCCCAATCGGCGAGTACGACGGGTTCATCGGCGAGCTCGAAGCCCGCTACGACTACTCCCAGGGCGAACCGCTTCCGGCCGCCGGCCGCACCGGGGTCAGCCACTACGTGAACGTCATCGAGGGCTGCAACCACAACTGCACCTTCTGCATCGTGCCCCGCGTCCGCGGCCGCGAGCGAAGCTTCGCCATCCCCGACCTGGTCGAGCGCTGCCAGGTGGCGGTGGCCGAGGGAGCGCGCGAGGTAGTGCTGCTGGGGCAGAACGTCGACGCCTACCGGGATCCCGCGGGACGCGGCGGCCTGGCGGCCCTCCTGGGCCAGGTCGAGCGGATCGACGGTCTCCGGCGCGCCCGCTTCATGACCTCGCACCCACGCGACCTCGAGCCCGAGCTGCTCGACGTGATGGCCGCCAGCGAGGTCGTCTGCCGCGAGCTCCAGCTGCCCATCCAGTCCGGTGATGATCGGGTCCTGAAGCGGATGGCGCGCGGCTACCTGACCGGCGATTACCGGGCGATCATCGAGCGGGCGAGATCACTGATGCCCGACCTCGGGATCGCCACCGACGTCATCGTCGGCTTTCCCGGCGAGACAGAGGAGATGTACCTCAGCACCCGGCGGCTGGTGGAGGAGGTCGGGTTCGACGTCGTCCACATCGCGATGTACTCGGCGCGGCCTGGCACGCATGCGGGCGACAAGATGCCGGACGACGTCCCACTAGAGGAGAAGAAGCGCCGGATCAACGACCTCCTCGCCGTCCAGAAGGAGATCGCCGGCCGCAAGACCGCCCGCTGGCTCGGCCGCGAGATCGAGGTCCTCGTCGAGGGCGCCGATGAGCTGGGCCGCCCCTTCGGGCGCAGCCGCCAGGGCAAGCGGGTGATAGTCAAGCGTTCCCTGGCGAAGCCCGGCCAGCTGGTGCGGGTTCTGGTCGAGGAGGCGTTCCCCGGCCAGCTGGCCGGTCCCCTGGCGGCGTAGATGTGACCGCAGTCTCCGAGACTCCCGTGATGCGGCAATACAGGGAGGCCAAGGAGCGCTTTCCCGACGCGATCCTCCTCTTCCGGATGGGCGACTTCTACGAGCTCTTCAACGAGGACGCCGAACAGGCCGCACCGTTGATGGGCATCACTCTCACCTCGCGGCCACTCGGCAAGGCGGGCCGCCACCCGATGGCCGGCGTTCCCTACCACGCCTGGCAGACCTACGTCGGTCGGCTGCTCCGGGCGGGCCGCAAGGTGGTCATCTGCGACCAGGTCGAAGCCACCCCCGTGAAAGGTTTGGTCAAGCGCGAGATCACCAGGGTGCTGACGCCCGGGACCGTCGTCGAAGACGCCTACCTGGAGCCGTCGGCACCGAACTTCCTGGTCGCCGCCTGGGTGAAGGGCTCCGAGGCCGGGCTGGCTGCCTGTGACATCTCGACCTGCGAGCTCCAGCTCTGTCAGCTTCCCGCCGAGCGGCTGCCGGCGGAGATCGAGCGCCTGAACCCGGCCGAGCTGCTCCAACCGCCCGAGGTCGAGGCGTACAAGTTCGATCCCGTCCGCGGCGCCGAGCGGCTGCGGGAGCTGCTTGGGATCCTCTTCGAGGCCGCAATCGGCGCCGAGGAGGCCCCCCTCGCCATCGGCGCGGCCGGCGTCCTGCTGGACTACCTGCGCGCCAACCAGGTCAAGCTCCAGCCCGGGCTCTTCCGGGTCATGACCTACTCGCCGGAGGCGGCGATGCCGCTGGACGCGGCCACCGTCCGCAACCTCGAGCTGCCCGAGCTCTACCGGCTCCTCGACCGCACGGCGACACCGGTCGGCGCTCGCCGGCTCCGCTCCTGGCTCTGGGCGCCGCTGCGCGACGTCGAGAAGATCGAGCTGCGCCTGGGCGCGGTCGCCGAGCTGGAGCGCGCCACCGTTCTCCGCACGGCCGCCGCCGCGGCGCTGCGGGGAGTGGGGGACCTCGAGCGGCTCACCGCGCGATCCGCGCAGGGATTCGCTTCGGCGCGCGAGCTGGTCGCCCTCCGGCGGGCGCTCGAATCGCTGCCCCTGGTCGTCGGGTCCCTGGTCGGGGTGGAGTCGCTCGCCCTTCGCGATCTTGCCGGCCGGGTCGCACCGGCGCCTGACCTCGCCGAGCTCCTCGCCGCCGCGGTGGTCGACGATCCGCCCCCCCACAACCGCGATGGCGGCGCGATTCGCCGTGGCTTCGACTCCCAGCTGGACGCCATCCACGAAGCGTCGCGGTCGGCTCGCGAGTGGATCGCGGCGCTCGAAGCGGGTGAGCGCGCCCGCACCGGGATCAAAGCGCTGAAGGTCGGCTACAACCGTGTTTTCGGGTACTACCTCGAGGTGAGCGCGGGCAGCGCCGCGCAGGTGCCGCCGGAGTACATCCGCAAGCAGACCCTGAGCGGAGCCGAGCGCTACCTTACGCCCGAGCTCAAGGAGCGGGAGGCGATCGTCCTCAACGCTCAGCAGCACGTCGTCGCGCGCGAGGCGGAGCTGCTGAAGGACCTCTGCGCGAGAGTTGCCACCGCCGCCGGGCCGGTCCTCGCCAGCGCCCAGGCGGCGGGGGAGATCGACGCCCTCCAGAGCCTCGCCGCGACGGCCGCCGCGCACGGCTGGACCCGTCCCGTTGTGAACGACGGCGTCCGGACGGAGATCCGGGCCGGCCGCCATCCGCTGGTGGAGGCAGCCCTCCCGGAAGGCGTGTTCGTGCCCAACGACCTGCTCCTCGACCCCGACGCCGAGCAGGTCGTGATCCTCACCGGACCGAACATGGCCGGCAAGTCGACCTACCTCCGGCAGGCCGCGCTGATCACCCTGCTGGCCCAGGCCGGCTCCTTCGTGCCTGCCCAGTCCGCCTCGATCGGCCTCTGTGACCGGATCTTCACCCGGGTGGGAGCGCACGACGACCTCGCCCGCGGGATGTCCACCTTCATGGTCGAGATGACCGAGACGGCCAACATCCTGAACCACGCCACCCGCTCCTCGCTGGTGGTCTTCGACGAGGTGGGGAGGGGGACCTCGACGTACGACGGGATGTCGATCGCCCAGGCGGTGGTCGAGTACATCCACGAGTCGCCGCGGCTCGGCTGCCGGACGCTCTTCGCGACCCACTACCACGAGCTCACAGCGCTGGCGGACCGGCTTCCGCGGGTCCGCAACGAACGCGTCGAGGTCCTCGAGGAGGGCGACTCCGTGCGATTCCTGCACAGGGTGGTCGCAGGTGGCGCCGACCGCTCCTACGGCATCCACGTCGCGGCCCTCGCCGGGCTGCCGCCGGCGGTGATCGCACGGGCGCGCGGGGTGCTCGGCGAGCTCGAGCGGCAGCGCCCGCTGGAACCGGCCGCCCAGCAGCTGGGCCTCCCGCTGCAGGTGCCCGCCGACCCGGTGCTGGCCGAGCTGGAGGACCTGCAGCTGGACCGGTTGAGCCCGCTCGAGGCGCTCCAGAAGCTCTACGAGCTGAAATCGCGGCTCCCGTGACGATCCGGGCGCTGGCACCCGAGGTCGCCGATGCGATCGCCGCCGGCGAGGTCGTCGAGCGGCCCGCATCGGTCGTCAAGGAGCTGCTCGAGAACGCCCTCGACGCGGGTGCCCGGCGGCTGACCGTCGAGATCCGCGGCGCGGGCCGCAACCTGGTCCGGGTCGTCGACGACGGAGCCGGGATCCCGGGCGAGGAGCTCGCCCTTGCGTTCCAGCGGCACGCGACCAGCAAGGTCCGGACCCTTGCCGACCTGGAGGCGATCGGCACCCTCGGCTTCCGGGGTGAGGCGCTTGCCAGCATCGCGGCGGTGGCCGACGTCGAGTGCACGACGTCCGGCCGTCGCATCCACCTCCGGGCGGGGAGGGTGCTCGAGGAGGGCCCTGCTGGTCCCGCCCCAGGAACCGTGATGGAGGTTCGCGACCTCTTCGCGAACACGCCGGCCCGTCTCAAGTTCCTCAAGAGCGAGGCCACCGAGACGGCGGCCTGCCTCCACGTGGTCCAGCAGTACGCGCTGCTCCACCCCGAGCTGCGCTTCCGCGCCGTCGTCGAAGGCCGGACGGCGCTCCAGACGCCGGGCACTGGCCTGGCCGACGCCCTTGGCGCCGTCCACGGCGGCGCTTCAGCTCGCGAGATGCTGCCGCTCGATTGGCCCGAGGTGGCCGGCGCTGTGTCCCAGCCGAAGCTGAGCCGCGGGACGCGGGACGGCATCCTGCTCGCCGTCAACGGCCGTCCGATAGCCTCCCGGGCGCTCGGCTTCGCCCTGGACGAGTGCTACCGCGGTAGCCTCGAGCGGGGACGCCACCCGGTCGCCGTGATCGACCTCGCGGTCGAGCCGGGGGCCCTCGACGTCAACGTCCACCCGGCCAAGCGCGAGGTCAAGTTCCGCGAGGAGGGCGTCGTCTTCGCCTCGCTCCAGAAAGCGGTCCGCGCCGCCCTGGCGGGCAGCGAGGCGCCCCGCGTGGCGGTGCCGGTCCTCACGGCGGCCACGGTCCCGCCC
>DATCOZ010000071.1:0-4243 GCA_036564345.1 Candidatus Dormiibacterota bacterium
GAAGCTGGCCGCCGCGGGCCTGAAGCGGATCAACATCTCGCTCGACACCCTGAGCATCGATCGGTTCAAGGAGATCGCCCGGGTCGACGCTTTCCGCAAGGTGATGGAGGGGATCCGGGCGGCCGAGGAAGCCGGTCTCAAGCCGATCAAGCTCAACGTGGTCGTGATGAAGGGCCAGAACGACGACGAGGTCGTCGACTTCGCCCGGCTCGCTCGCGAGAAGGGCTACGAGGTTCGCTTCATCGAGTTCATGCCGCTTGATGGCGACGGCATCTGGCGGCCCGACCTGGTCGTGCCCTCGCAGGCGATCCAGGAGCGGATCGAGGACCAGTTCCCGCTGGTCGGCCGCGCCAACGACCGGCCCGCACCTTCCGCCAACTACGGCTTCGCCGACGGCGCCCCCGGTGGCGTCGGCTTCATCTCGAGCGTCTCCCAGGCCTTCTGCACGACCTGCAACCGGATCCGGCTGACCGCCGAGGGCGGCCTGCGGACGTGCCTCTTCTCGCTCCACGAAACGCCGCTCCGCGAGCTGCTGCGGGGGGGCGCCTCCGACGACTCGGTGGCCCGCGTCATCGAGGCGGCGGTCTGGAAGAAGGAGGAGGGCCACCACATCGGCGAGGCGGGCTTTATCAAGCCGGCCAAGTCGATGTCCCAGATCGGCGGCTAGGCCCTAACCCCCTCCGTCCGGCGGAGGACCTCGTCGAGCGCCTTGCGGGTGCTGACCATGACCAGCTCATCGCCCGGGAGAAGCACGACGTCGGGGCCCGGCCGCCAGGTCTCCGCCTCCCCGCGCTTGACCATCAGCACCCGGGCGTAGGGTCCGTCGAGCAGCCACTTCACGTCCTTCCCGGCGGCGGCGGCCTTCTCGACCACGGTCGCTCGGGCGACGACCAGGGTGCGCTCGCCGACCGGGAGTGTGCTGAGGATGCGGTGGCCGAGCGCTGCCGAGACGAAGGCCGGGGCCGCCAGGCCGGAGGTGCTGCGGGAGATGCCGACGCCGATCGCGCGCTGGACCCGCGCCGCCAGGTCGGGATCGTGGAGCTGGAGCACGACTTTCAGGTCCGGGTTCAGCGTCCGCACGGTGAGGGCGATCTCGAGGTTGCTGATGTCGTCGTCGGTGCAGACGATCAGGCAGCGCGCCCGGCCCACCTCCAGCTTCTGCAGGTTGGCGACCTCGCGCGCGTCGCCGATCAGGACCGAGACACCGGAGCGGCGGACGGGGGCGATCGACTTCTGAGTCTCGCTCAGCTCCATCGCGACGACCGGGATGTGCATGCGGTGGAACTGCTCCACCACCCGGTGGCCGATGTTGCCGAGGCCGCAGACGACGATGTGGTCGTCCATGTTCCGGTGCAGCCCGCCCAGCGCCTGGCGGAGCCGGGTGCCGACCAGGGTGTCGGTGATGACGGCGAAGAACATGGCGATTACGGCAGCGCCGACCAGCTCCAGGAAGATGCCGTAGACGAGCACCGCCGGCGCCGCGTTGATGAGGGTGACGTCGCCGTAGCCGATGGTGGTGATCGTCGACACCGTGAAATAGACGGCGGTCAGGACGCTCATGTTGGCGAAGAAGTGGAGGATGACCGAGCTGATCACCACGATCGCCGCAACCACCGCGAGGACGTAGCGCATCCTGCCGTCGGCGAGTGTCCCCAGCAGCTGGCCCATGGTGACCAGGCTGGCGGGCAGGCGGCGCCGCCGGCGGGGCAGGCTGCGCACCCTTCCCAACGCCCCGACCGCATCCTCCTCGCCGGCGTCGGCCAGGCAGAGCACGTCCGCGCCCTCCTCCGGGAACAGGCTGACGCGGCCGGCAGCGTCGGTCGCGGCGACCGGGAGAAGCACTTGCGGGTCGTCGGTCCGCCCGCGGCGGAGAACCAGCACCCGGTCGCCCACCTCCACCCGCTGCTCGAACCTCTCCTGGAGGGCCGCCTCGACGAACGCCGGCGCGGCGATCGCGGAGGAGCTGAGCACGGCGCAGTCCTGGAGCAGGCCCGAGATCTGCGCGCCGAGGCCCGGGTTGAAGATCCGGACGACGGTGCGCAGCTTCGGGTTCAGCTCGCGGACGGACAGGGCGGCGTGGATGTTGCCGACGTCGTCGCTGCCGGCGATGATGATCGCCCGGGCGCCCATGACGCCGGCGCGCCGAAGCCCCTCCTCTTCCCGGTAGTTGGCATGGACGGTGTGGAGGCCCAGGGCATGGACCCGGCCCTGGAACTGGCCCTGTGTCGTCGAGGTGACGACGACGACCGTCTCCTGCAGGCGCATCAGCTCCTCCGCGGCACGGAAGCCGAGCTCGTCGAGGCCGCAGACGATGAAGTGGCCGGTCAGGTTCGCGGCCGAGAAGTGCTGGCCGGCGGTCGCCTTCTCCGGGGCCGGTCGGGTGGTTGCCATGCCGCAGGCAGCATGATCGCTTCCTCCCACGGCCGTGGCAAGCCCGGCTAAGCTCGTCCACTGTGGCGACTCGCCGTCTGAAGCACGCCGGCCGGGACCGGAGCCTGGAGGCGGAGCTCAAGTTCCGCCTCGACGGCGCCGCCGACCACGCCCGGCTCCGGGGCCGGCTGCGTGAGATCGGAGCCAAGGGCGAAGGAGCCTACGACGAGGAGAACATCCGCTTCACGGTGCCCTCCAAGAGCAGGGTGAGCCTCCGGCTCCGCATCCTCGACGGCGGCAAGGCGGGGATCATCACGACCAAGGGCCCAGCCCGCTTCAACCGCGGTATCAAGACCCGGGAGGAGACCGAGGTCGAGGTCGCCGACGCCGCCACCGCCCGCGACCTCCTCGAATCGCTCGGTTACGGCGTCGAGTTCGTCTTCCACAAGCACCGCGCAAGCTGGCTCGTGGAAGGCGTCTCGGTGACGCTCGACACGCTCGACTTCGGCTTCTTCATCGAGCTCGAGGGCGAGCCCGACGCGCTGCCCGGCGCCGCCAAGCTGCTCGGCCTCAACCCGAAGCAGGCGATCCGCCAGAGCTACTCGGCGATGGCGCGCGACCACCTCCGCGAAACCAAGAAGGCTGCCGACCGCTCCTAAACTGGAGCCGGACATGCGCAACCCCGAGGAAGCTCGCCGCCCCTGGACCGTCAGCGAGCTGGCCCGCCAGATCCAGACCGAGCTCCAGCCGCTGCGAAGCGTCTTCGTGAAGGGCGAGGTCAGCGGCATGAAGCTCTCCGGCAAGGGCCACTACAGCTTCACGATCCGCGACCCCGCCGCCGTCATCGAGGCCTTCATCTTCGGCAACGACGCCCGCCGCCTGGCGATGCTCCCGGAGGACGGCCAGGAGTTCATCTTCCGGGGCCGGATCGACTACTGGGCGCAGGGCGGCCGGATCCGGCTGCTCGTCGATTACCTCGAGTTCGACGACGTCGGCAAGCTGCGCGCCCAGATCGAGCTGCTCAAGCAGCGCCTCGAGCTGGAGGGGGCGTTCGCGCCAGAGCGGAAGCGGAAGCTTCCCTTCCTGCCGGTCGCGGTGGCCCTGGTCACCTCGCCGACCGGCGCCGTCATCCACGATCTCCAGCAGACGATCTGGGACCGCTTCCCGAACATGGACATCGTCGTCTACCCGGCCCAGGTCCAGGGGGCGGGCTCCCCCGGCAGCGTCGCCACCGCACTTCGCCAGGCCAACCGCGACGGCCGTGCCGACGTCGTCATCATCGCCCGCGGCGGCGGCAGCTTCGAGGATCTCTACGGCTTCAACACGGAGCCGGTCGTGCGCGCCATCCTCGCCTCGCGGATCCCGGTCGTGACCGCGCTCGGGCACACGTCCGACCGCACCCTTGCCGATATGGCCTCCGACGCGGAGTGCCGGACGCCGACGGAGGCAGGCGCGCGGGTGGTGCCCGAGAAGGCGAAGCTGCGGGCGCAGCTGGCCGACCGTGCCCGCCGGCTCGAACGCGAGGGCCTGCTCCGGGTCGAAGCCGGCTCGAAGGCGATGGTCGGGCGGCGGGAGCGGCTGGGCCTTCTGCTGCCCGCGCTCTTCCTCAGCCGCCGCCGCCGGGTCGAGCGAGCCGCGGCTGACCTGGGGAGGCTCAGCCCCGCCCAGCAGCTCGGCCGCCGTTCGACCGAGCTCGGAGAGCGCGCCCGCCGGCTGGCCGCGGCGGCCGAGCGCGCGCTGCTCCGCCGCCGCGGCGACCTCGCCGCGCGCCGGGGCCACGCCGTCCTTCAGCGGCTCGCCGCCGAGCGCTTTGCCGGCGCTCTGCGGGAGCTCGACAACCGGGCTGAGCGGCTCGAGGCGCTCGCTCCCGAGG
>DATCOZ010000083.1:0-38478 GCA_036564345.1 Candidatus Dormiibacterota bacterium
CGCCGGCCCCTCGCCCCACACCGGCTGCTTTCAGCCGGTCCTGGCAATGCCGCTCACGGTGACCGCACCCTGACTGACGGCGATCGTGATGTCGTCCATCTGCAGCGCCTGCCCGAGGTTGACGCTCCGCATCGCCGCGCTGTCGATCTGCCCGGCGAGCGACGCCGGCACGTTCAACTGCCCCAGCTTCGACTCGACGATGGTCAGCTGCAGCTGGTCTCCGTCGACCACCTGGACCGTCGCGAGCAGGTAGAGCGGGAGGATCTGTCCACTCCAGTGCGCCGTGCCGAGTCCCTCGATCCGGCCATCCGCCGTCGCGTGGAGGACCAGGTTGTCAAGTGGGAGCGACTCGGACTGAAGCTCCTGGTTCGCGAGCGAGCTCAGCTCGCTGTCCGAAAAGGTCTCGCTTGCCCTTGCCGGCTGACCGGTGGAGCCGCCGCCTCCCAGGCTGCGGAGGGCGTCGACCTTGCGTTGGGCGGCGGCGGCCTGGGCGGCGTTCACCTCGACCGCCGGCAGGGCCCGGAAGGGTGTGGTGGCGATGTGGTAGAGGTAGGCGCCGCCGGCGACGGCAAGTATCAGGACAGCGGCGGCGATCAGCTTTCTCATTTCAGAACACGCGGTCAGGGGATCGACATCACCCGAAGAATTCGTTCGGGGAGCCTGGACCCGGAATCAGTGGCCCTTCGCGGGCGAGCTGGTGGGCGGTTTTCCCTGATTTGTGTTGGTTGCGGCCGGCAAGGCGGGGGGCCCTTGCGCCACGGCCGCCGGCGGACCGTTGGGCAGATCGGTCGGCCGGCCGTGAGGAACGCTGCTGTCGGACCCCGCCGGTGTATCGGCCGGCGGGCCATTCTTGACTGAGGGTCGGCCGGGTTGCGCTTCGGGGGTCGGCGCGGGAAGGGGCCGGCTGGCCTTCGCCCTGGCGGATGGCTGCTGGTAACGATGCCGAGAACCGTGGTGGTGCACGATCGCGCCCACGCAGGTGCCGAACCCGCCCTGTCCGCCGGGGCCCGCGGCTTCGCAGGCACCGATCGCGCTGGTGATCTGCTGTGTCCAGACCTGGGGGTCGGCACTTCCGGTAACCGCGGCGGCGGCCAGGGCGCCGGTCGCCATCAGGCCCGACACCACGGCCGCAAGCAGGACGACGGCGCGCGTGCCGGCCCTGGCCACCGACCGGCGCGGAGCCGGATCCGGCTGCCGGGTTCGATAAGGGGCGCCGGGAGCGATCGGAGCCGGGGCGAAGCTCTCATACCCCGCCTGGAGCTCCGCCTCGAGCCAGGTGTCGAACTCGATCGTCATGACAAGCTCACGGTGTCTGGGCCATCTGTGAATAGAACCTGCGAGTCGGCCCGACCAACGACGAGCGGGCCACGAGGTCGGGTCGACTGGTCGGCATCGGTCCATTTCAAAAGGTCGCGGACGCGGGCCTTGGCCTTGGCGAGCCGCGAGGCGATCGTGCTCTCTGGCGCCTTCAATGCGTAGGCGATCTCACGGTTGGTGTAGCCGTGGTGGTGACGGAGGACGATCAGGGCGGCCTGGTCGGGACTCAGCCGGCGGAGAGCCCGGAACAGCTCCCGACCTTCGGCCACCTCTCCCGGATCCCGGTCCGGCGTGGGGCTCCCGAGCCTTCTCACCAGTTCGCCGACCTCCCCCAGCCGCCGTCGTTTTCGGTAGGTGAAGGCGACGTTCAGAGCGATGCGATGGATCCACGCCTCGGCGGGAGCATCCGGCTTCCAGTCGCCCCAGGCCTTGAAGGCCTTGGCGAAGGCATCCTGGGTACAGTCTTCCGCCGCGGCATGATCGCCCAGGATCCCGAAAACCGTGAAGAGGACGCGCCGGTAGCTGCGGCGATAAAGCTGGTCGAAGTCCGCTACCGATCCTGGCTCATATCGTCCTTCAACCATCGGGGTCCAGAAGTATGACGACGAGTCAGCCGAAATCCCGCATATCCTTCGACGCCGGATTTCAGGCCGGCACGGTCGACACCCGGTTCAATGAACCGCCCAGGGCCGCGGCCTGGCGGAAGTCGTTACTCCTGCCCGGCCGGTGGTTGATTCAGCAAGAGAACTCGGTGAGTCGCGGTGTGGGGCGGGGAGCTGCCGGAAGAGGGCTCCCGACTCCGGGCATGCGAGCCGCAGAGCCCAGGGAGGTGAGACCAACGCAAGTGAACAAGCAGTCGGGCCAGGGAATGGTCGAGTACGCCCTGATCCTGGTCCTCGTGTCGATCGTCGTCATCGTCATTCTTCTTACCATGGGCGGCCAGATCGCCAATGTCTTCTCCAACATCGTCACGGCGCTCAACGCCTGAGGACGCCGGTTTCAACGCATGAGGTCTTGCTCAAGTACGAGCGGGGCCTCATCGTCTCCGCGGCCCGCCCGCGATCGCAAGAAGGCGGCCAGGAGGGCGTTAGAAAGAAGGCATGTTGCCTGACGAGAAGCCGATGGGTCGGCGGATTGGCGTGGGCCGCAGGCGGTCCGGCCAGGTGCGCCCCCCGCCGCGCGGCTAGTGCTCTGATCTTGAGGGAGCGCGCTCTCTCCTCCGTTCACCCTGCCGAGCTCAGCGGCCTCCTAGCGTGACGGAGGAGGCGATCGCTGCCGACGTGTTCGAGGCCCTGGCCAACCCACGGCGGCGCGCCATCCTGGAACTGCTCGCCGGCTCCGCGCTGTCGCTCCGGGCGATCGCCGATCAGCTGCCGATCACCCGGCAGGCGGTGTCGGGCCACCTCCGCTTCCTCAGCGCCGCCGGCCTCGTGGCTGATGAGGCGCCAGGCGTGCGGCGCCGCTACCGCCTGAACAAGCTCGGCGTCGCCGCGGTGCGAGAGTACCTGGACGCCGTCTTCGGACCTGACGGTCACGGGCTGCCTGGGGGCCGCCCTGGGGGGCGTCAGCCCCACTCCGTGGACGGAGCTCTGAAAAGCTAGGTCGGGTTTCTGCTCGCCTCGGCGGGGACTGTGACGCGGGTCGGTCGGGACCAATTCCCGCGACCCTTCCAGATCCTCCGCGAAGCCGGTTATTTCGAAGAGGCCGCGTTACCCTTGGCCCCACCCGGCCGTAGGAAGGAATCAGATGGCCCTCGATCGCCGCCACCTCCCCGCCCGACTCGTCCTCGGCCTCCTCCTGACCGGCCTTGCGCTGTCCGTTTGGGCGGTGGACGCGCAGGCGGCCGCCAACCCCGTGAGCATCACCGCGCACGTTGGCTACTCCGACGTCGTCAAGGCCCAGGCGTGGATGCCCGTCTCGATCGCGGTCACCAACACCGGCCCCGAAATCGACGCGACCCTGGAGGTCCAATCCGTCCTCGGTGGCAGGGCGGGAGTGCCCTGGCCGGCAAGCTACGAGCGCTCCCTGCTTCTTGCCGCGGGCGCGACCAAGTACTTTCGCACCTACGTTGTCGATGACACAGGCCTGAGCATCAGCGTCCGGGTCGTCAAGGACGGGCGCATCCTGGCCCAACAGAGCGCGGTCAGCACGCGCAGCGCCGCGACCCTGGTCGGTGTGCTCTCCGACGACTCCACCGCGTTCGACGATTTCGCCGTCGTCCATGCGGGCGGCGTCGCGGCAACCGTGGTGCACCTGGGGCTCGCCGACATCGTCGACTCGGCCGTCGCGCTCCGCGCTTTCGACCTGCTCGCGGTGGACGACATCGCAACCGACGGCCTCACCGCGAGCCAGCAAACCGCGATCGCCGACTTCGTGAAGACGGGAGGATCGCTCCTGGTCGGTACCGGGCCATCGTGGCGGAGAACCCTGGCCGGGCTGCCGAGCGAGATCCTTCCCATCCACGTGAGCGGCCTCACCACACTGGCGTCGAGCCCGGCTCTCGGCGGCCTGACCGGAGTCCAGGTCGCGACCGGCGCGTTGGTCGGTGGGAGCGCCTTGCTGGCCGATGGCGAAACTCCCCTGCTGGCCGACTGGACCGTCGGCTCCGGCTCGGTCACCATGGCGGCCTTCGACTGGAGGCAGGATCCGATCTCCGGTTGGTCGGGCACGAGGCCGTTGCTGCGCCAGGTGCTGGTCCGGACGCTTTTCGGAGAGCAGTCGCAGCAGGACGCCGGCGGGCAGTTCGGCGGGCAGGGTGGCGCGGCCTACCAGCGAGGCGGCGCGCTGAGCCCGGTGCTCGGCAACCTCCCCGCCCTCGACCTTCCCTCACTCCTGCTGACCGGCGTCCTGGTGCTTGTCTACGTGCTCCTGGTCGGTCCCATCAACTACTTCGTCCTCGGCGCGCTGCACCGGCGGTCCCTGGCCTGGATCACGCTTCCGCTGGTCGCCGTGCTGGTCGCCGCTGGAGCCTATGCCGGCGGGATCTGGACCAAGGGACAGTCGGTTGAAACGAACCAGGTCTCCATCCTTCACGTCGAGCCGGGCTCGGATGTCGCCTACCAGGAAACCTATACCGGCGTGCTGACCCCCACGCGGGGTGACTATGTGGTGGGCGTCGGCCGGCGCGCCGGCCTGGTCAGCCCGATCAGCTCCTACAACGGTTCCGGCGGCGCCGGCCGGGCCGACATCCGCGTCAATCTCGACGACGGAGAGATCCTGCTCCCGGCCATGACCGCGTTCACACTCCGAGGCTTCGCAACCGAGGGCATCGCCGCCGCCCCGCGGCTGAGCGGCCATCTTCAGATGGTCAACGGACAGCTGACCGGCTCGATCGAGAACCAGTCGACGACATCCTTCAGCGACGCCGTGGTCATCGCCGGCGACGGCTTCCAAAAGCTCGGTGCGCTCGCGCCGGGTGCGACCGTAACGGTCGGCTTCGCGCCCAGGGCCACAACCTTAAACGGGCCGCCCGGCGTCTTCAGCATCTACCCCAACTATGCGATGGGGCCTCCGCCCAACCAACCGAGTGAGGTCCTGCGGGTCGGGCAGGCCAGGACGCAGATACTGTCGCTGCTCCAGGGCGGGGGCTTCAAAGGGATCCCATCGACTGTCGTCATACCCCTTCTGGTCGGCTGGACCAGCCAGCCCTTTCAGGACCTCACCGTGAACGGCGTCCATCCCCGGGGACACTCGGAAACCGCGGTGGCGATGAACCTGCCGGTTGACGGGGTGGGTGTGGGGCCGCTGTCGGCGGGCCTGGTCGGCGGTCGCATCGTTGACTTCGATGGGGATGCCCAGCAGGCATCGCCGGGTACGCTGGTGGTCCAGAACGGCACCGTCACGGTCCAGTTCAAGCCCCGGTTGGCCGCCGGCGTCCACCTCGCCGGTGCAAGCCTCACCGCACCGAACGCGGTCTTCATCAAGGGCCCGGTCACGCCGAACGGATCGGCTGCGACCCTCAGCGCCGCCGCCTGGGATTGGTCGCGTTCGGCTTGGGTCGCCATCGCTTACCAGGAAAATGGCACGACCGCCTTGCCCGCCGAGGCGATCGATCCGGCAAGCAGCGAGGTCCGGCTGCGAGTCGTCGTCAGCAACGGCTCGTTCGTGGCGACCGGGATCACGCTGGCGGGCACCGTCCAGTGATCGCGGTCGAGAACCTGACCAAGGTCTACGGCAAGCGGATCGCCCTCGACCAGGTCTCCTTCGCGGTCCCGGCAGGCGAGATCTTCGGCTTCGTGGGTCCGAACGGCGCCGGCAAGACGACCACGCTGCGGATCCTTGCCGCGCTCCTCGAGCCGACCTCCGGCAGGGCCTTCATCGATGGCGCCGACGTCAGCCGGGAGCCGGATCGCGTGCACGGCCGGCTGGGTTACATGCCTGACTTCTTCGGCGTCTACGACCAGCTCACGGTCGCCGAATACCTGGACTTCTACGCCTCCTGCTACCGGCAGCCCCGGCAGCGGCGCAAGGTGGTCGTCGACAACCTCCTCGAGCTGGTCGACCTGGTGGAGCGGCGCAACCAGCCCGTCGACACGCTTTCCCGCGGCCTGAAACAGCGTGTCTGCCTCGCCCGCGCGCTCGTCCACGACCCCGCGGTGCTCCTCCTCGACGAGCCCGCATCGGGTCTGGATCCGAGGGCGCGGGTCGAGATGCGGGAAATCCTGAAGGAGCTGCAGAGCATGGGCAAGACGATAGTGATATCGAGTCACATCCTTCCCGAGCTGACCGAGCTCTGCACGATGATCGGGATCATCGACGGGGGGCGGATGCGCGTCACCGGACCGGTGCAGGAGGTGATCCGGACGCTGACCAGCGGCCGCCGCCTCCGAATCGCGGTCCGCGGCAAGCCGAGCGCGGCGGTCGCGCTCCTCTCGCCGCTGATCTCGGTGCGCCAGGTGGAGCTTGTCAACGGCGGCATCGAAGCGAGCTACGACGGCGATGAGGACACCGCTGCCGAGATCCTCCAGGCGCTGACGTCCGCCGGGATCAGGGTGTCGGAATTCAGCCCGCTGGACGGCGGGCTCGAAGACGCGTTCCTCCGTGCGACGTCGGAGGAGACGGCGTGAGCGTCATCGCCCGAGCCCTCTGGAATCCCATCGTTGCCAAGGAGTACCGCTCGCGGATGCGAAGCTGGCGTTCGCCCCTGGCCTTGATGATCTACATCCTCATGATCGGAGGCTTGGGATGGGCAATCTTCGCCTCCCTGGCGAGCACATCCAATAACAACTTCGGCGGCCCCACGCCGAACTACGGACAGGCCCTCTTTCTCTACCTGGTGGTCTTCCAGATGGTCCTGCTCGCCTTCGTTACGCCCGCGCTGACGGCGGGCGCGATCAGCGGCGAGCGAGAGCGGCAAACGATCGACCTGCTGTTCGTGACCCTGATCCCGCCCTTCTCGATCATCTGGGGAAAGCTCCTCGCCTCGATCTCCTTCATCCTTCTTCTTCTGCTCCTTTCGGTGCCCATCTTCAGCCTGGTCTTCCTCTTCGGCGGCATCGAGCTGGACCAGGTTCTTTACGCCTTCGTCGTGATGGCGGTGACGGCTCTGACCCTCGGCACCATCGGGATCGCCTTCTCGACCTGGCTCCGGCGAACGCTCCCGGCGACCGTGGCCGCCTATGCGGCCGCCTTCATGCTGCTGGCGGGCACCCTCGTCTACGGCCTCCTCTTTCCGACCCTTGCCGACCCGCAGGCGACAACGGTGCCGGCTCCGCCCGTGGTCACCTATCTCGGCCCGATCGTCCCGCTGCTCACGATCGCCACCAACGCGCCGATCACCGGCGGGTACGGCGTCCGCTACGCCTCGGGCGGAGGGAGCAGCAGCGGAGGGTTCACCTGCACTGGCACCGGCTCCGCTGTCAAGACCTGCATTCCGACCGCAACGAGCGGCACGATCGGCATACCCGGGGGAGCTCCCTTCACGATTCCGACCCAGGACACCGGGACGACGCTGCCGACGGGCCCTTTCACGGGCTGGCAGTACTGGCAGGCCAGCGTGGCCATGCAGCTCTGCATCTGCCTCCTGGCGCTCTTGTTGAGCGCCTTTCTGCTGCCGCCGGTTCGGCGCCTGCGGTGGAGGAGCAAGGCGCCACCCGCGACAGGTTGACGGAGCCGATCACTCCTTCTCAGGGGCGGTAGGCTGGCTCCAGGTTGACGAACACGGCACCCGTGAGGCCACCGCGGCGATCCGGATCCCGGATCCGGCGGGGAGCAGCATGCCTGGCGGTGCTCTTGCTCGCCGGTTGCGCCTCAGCGCCGAAGGCGACCACGCCGGCGTCGCCGCGACCAAGCCCGGCCGGCCCCTCCAGCTCGCCCTCGCCGGCGGCCTTGAAAGCGCCAGGACCGCTTACCTTCAATCGAACGGCGTTGGCCCAGGGCCTGGTCGCGCCCTGGGCGATCGACTTCGCCGCGGACGGCACGGCGTGGCTGACGGAGCGGCCCGGACGGGTCCGGGTGATCCGGGGCGCGACGCTCCTCGCCGATCCCGCTCTCACGCTCTCGGTGTTCAACCAGGAGGGCTGCGAGGGCGGGCTGCTGGGGATCGCGGTCGGGGAGCCCTATGTCTACCTCGACTACGTTCCTCGCTCCCCCGGCAACGTCGATCGCGTCTCCCGGTTCACGATCGACGGCGACCACCTTGTCTCCGAGAAGGTCCTTCTCGACGGAATCCCGGGCGGAACCTGTTACCACTTCGGCGGCCGCCTCAAGTTCGGGCCGGACGGCTGGCTCTACCTGACGACGGGCGAGGGCTTCGTCGCCGCGCGCGCGGCCGATCCGAACAACGAGAGCGGCAAGATCCTCCGGATCCACCCCGACGGGTCGGGGAAGGAGATCTACGCCTGGGGCTTTCGCAACCCGCAGGGCCTCGCCTTCGACAGCGACGGCCGGCTTTACGCGAGCAACAACGGGCCCACCGGAGAGTTCGGGCTCTGCTGCCACGACGAGGTCGACCAGGTCCAGCAGGGCGCCTTCTACGGCTGGCCGGCCTGGGCGGCCGGAACGCGGACCAGCTACCCGCTGGGAACCTTGCCGGCCAGGACCGGACCGATGGCCGAGAGCGGGACCGACGTCTGGGCCCCGAGCGGCATCACCTTCTACTCCCCGCGGGCCGATGAGCGGGCGACCCTCCTGGTCGCCGAGCTGAAGGGCCAGGTGCTGCGAAGGCTGCTGATCGACCCCAGCCAGCCGGGTGTTGTGACGGGCCAGGAGGTCGTCCTCTCAGGCGCCGGCCGGCTCCGGGACGCGGTGGCCGGACCCGGCCACTGCCTCTACGTCCTGACCAGCAACCGCGACGGCCGAGGAAGCCCGCTGGCGGGTGACGACCAGGTCATCGAGCTCTGTCCGAGTTGAACGGAGACAATCCAACGGGAGGCACAGCCATGAAGTGGGTTACGCGCAAGAACGCCAACGTCGACCGGATCGCCTGTCCCTGGCTCATCAAGAGGTTCGTCGACCCGGACGCGGAGTTCCTCTACGTGAGCGCCGAAGAGGTGCTGACGGTGGCGGAGCGCGAGGACGCGACTCCCTATGACGTCAAGGACGTGGAGCTGGGTCATGTCGACGGCCGCTGCAGCTTCGAATCGATCATGGTCAAGTACGGCCTCGATGATCCCGGCCTCGATCGCCTGGCCCGGATAGTGCACGGAGCCGATGTCTCCGGCGATCGTGACATCTGCCCGGAAGCCGCCGGCCTCTACGCGATCGCCAACGGCTTCGCCCTCCTCCACGGCGCGGACGATCACCTCAAAATCCGGCTGGAGACGCCGCTCTACGACGCTCTATACGCCTGGTGCCGGAAGGAGGTCGGTCAGGACTCCTGACCACCGGCAGCCACGTGATCTGGCGCGGCCGGGCGCGGTTGAGCAGCCAGGTAACGGCCGCCGGCGGCGTCTCGAGAGTCCCCGGCATCCTTGCCGGGTCGAGCACCAACCAGCTGTTGCTGGTCGCGCTGGCGGTGCTGCTCCTGGCGGTCGGAGCCCAGGCGCTCTGGCGGCGGCGGCGGCGAGGTCGAACCGGGCTCGGCGCGCGCGACTGACGCCCGAGCGGCACGGAAGGTAGACTCACGCGGACAGAGGGGAGTAGCTCCCTTCGCTGGTCCCGACAACACGGCGGAGACGCCCGGGGCCACGGCGGAACCGCCGTTCCGCGGCGAGACCTCTGCTTGATTCACCCGAGTTGAGCAAGGAGGAGCGCTGATGCCCGATACCTCGCCGCTGCGGCGACCTCGAAGCTTTGGGGTACGCCGCGTCACCCGCGCCGTCGCCGGTTCGTTGCTGGTCTGCGGCGGGCTGCTGCTGCTGCTGCAGGCCTGCCTGGATGGCTGAGCGCGTCCCGCTGAAACGCTTTCCCTCGCCTTCCGTCGACTGGCTGCTGGTATTCCTGCCGGTCTCGCTCGCCTTCGAGCTTGCCGCGCAGCCCGCGGCGGTCTTCGTCACCGCTGCGCTTGCCATCGTGCCGCTCGCCGGGCTGATCGGCCGGACGACCGAGCACGTCGCCGCCCGGCTCGGCCCTCGGGTCGGGGGACTGCTGAACGCGACCCTCGGCAACGTGACCGAGTTGATCGTCTGCGTCCTGCTCATCACAGTCGGCAATTTCGCGATCGTCAAGGCCTCCCTAATCGGCTCGATCCTCGGCAACCTTCTGTTGGTGCTCGGGATCTCCTTTGCCGCCGGTGGCGTTCGCCATGCCGAACAGCACTTCAACCAGCGGGCGGCGGGCGTCCACTCCACCTCCCTCCTGCTCGCCGTCGCGGGCCTCGTGATGCCTGCCCTCCTGGTCGCCACGACGCCCCACGTCGGCTTCGTCGAAAAGGAGGTGCTGAGCGGCGTCGTGGCCCTTGTCCTGATCGTCCTCTACCTCGCTGCCCTGGCCTACACCGAGATCACCCACGCCCACCTCTTCCACATCCCCGAGCGGGAGGAGAAGCGCGCCTGGTCGCTGCGGCGGTCGGTGCTTGTGCTCGCCAGCGCGGCCCTCCTGGTCGGGCTCGAATCCGAGCTCCTGGTGTCCTCCCTCGAGCCGGCCTTGAAAGTCGTCCCGGTACCGACGACCTTTGTGGGCCTGATCCTGATCCCGATCATCGGCAACGCCGCCGAGCACGCCTCGGCCGTGCTCTTCGCGCTCAAGAACCGGGTCGACATCACGCTCGAGATCGCTGTCGGCTCGTCGACCCAGATCGCCATGTTCGTGGCCCCGCTGCTGGTCTTCATAAGCCTTGCCCTGGCGCACCCCATGGACTTCGTCTTCACGACCTTCGAGGTGGTGGTGGTCGGCATCGCAACACTGATCGTCACCCTGATCTCGCTCGACGGCCGCAGCAACTGGCTCGAGGGGACGCAGCTGCTGGGTGCATACGTCGTGATCGCGGCCGCCGTCTTCTTCATCGGCTAGGCTCGGTATTCCCAGAGCGGGCTCGCCCAGCAGGCGGTTTTGGGAAGCTGGACAGCCGAGCCGAGCGGGCCTAGTATCGGGCGAAGACGTCGGCCGGCTCAGCGGGGGGGAAATGACTCCATGGGCTCGACAAGGCTCGGTGCCAGGCTCTCGGCGATCGTGCTGGCGGTGGCGCCGCTCCTGGTTTCAGGGCAGGCGCTCACCTCCGCCCATGCGGCCGCCATCCCGATCGACCACATCGTGGTCCTGATGCAGGAGAACCGCTCCTTCGACAGCTACTTCGGCCAGCTGCACAGCGAGGGCCAGCCGAAGGCCAACCAGGAGCCGCCGGGCGCCAACAATCTCGATCCCACCAACCCTGACGGACCGCCGATCCGTGCCTTCCACAAGACCCAGTACTGCGAGGTGGCCGACCTCAACCACTCCTGGAACGGAACCCACAGCGAGATCGACAGCGGGTTGATGGACGGCTTCACGGCGGCGAACGTGGTCACCGGCTCGGCCGTCGGCCTGAACGATCCCACCGGAAGCCGGTCGATGGGCTACTACGACCAGTCGGACCTGCCCTACTACTACGGCCTCTACAGCACCTTCGCGATGGGTGACCATTACTTCGCCTCGGCGCCCACCCAGACCTTCCCCAACCGCATGTACCTGCTGGCGGGCTCCTCCTTCGGGCACATCCGGAACGACAACTTCCCACCGTCCCCAGGAGAGTTTCCCCAGACCACCGTGTTCGACGAGCTGGACGCCGCCGGCGTCACCTGGAAGGTCTACTACTCGCAGACGCTGTTCGGGTTTCCGCTGGCCTATGCCCTCCTCTTCGCGCACCAGCGGGAGAGCGCCGACTTCTTCAAGATGCGGCCGATCAGCGAGTACTTCACGGACGCCGCGGCGGGCACGCTGCCCCAGGTCGCCTTCGTCGACCAGGTCCTGCTGGCGCCGAACAACATCGAAAACGACGAGCACCCGCCGGCCAACGTCCAGGTCGGCGAGCGATTCGTTAAGCAGGTTACCGATGGGCTGTTCGCCAGTCCCAACTGGAGCTCCTCAGCGCTCTTCCTGACCTACGACGAGCACGGTGGTTACTACGACCACGTCCCGCCGCCGGCGGCGATCCCGCCGGACGACATCCCGCCGATGCTGCTGCCGGGCGACACGCCCGGAGCCTTCGACGTCTATGGCGTGCGGGTGCCCGCCGTCGTGGTCTCGCCTTACTCGCGGCCTCACTTCGTGTCGCACCGGACCAACGACCACA
Organism: Candidatus Dormiibacterota bacterium; assembly: GCA_036564345.1. Taxonomy (GTDB): domain Bacteria; phylum Chloroflexota; class Dormibacteria; order Dormibacterales; family Dormibacteraceae; genus UBA6019. Next base: position 11,966 of record DATCOZ010000083.1, read on the forward strand.
CCTCGATCCTGCGCTTCATCGAGCTTCGGTTCGGACTGGCGGCATTGAGCCGGCGGGATGCGGCGGCCAACCCGATGCTGGAGTTCTTCGACTTCAGCCAGCGCTCGTTCGCGACGCCCCCGACACTGCCTGCGGCGCCCCTGGACGCGGCTCAGGCGGCGTACTGCAGCACGCTTCCCTTCAACACCCTGCCCTAGATCCGGTCAAACACCGGAATCAGGACCGCGCCGCGAGGCGGACCGTGCCGTCATCGGCAAGCGTCCAGTCGGGGTTGTAGGCGACCTCCCAGACGTACCCGTCGGGATCGGCGAAGGCGCCCGTGTAGCCGCCCCAGGAGGCGCGCACGGCCGGACGGACGATCGTCCCGCCGGCCCGCTCGGCCCTGCCGAGCAGGGCGTCGACCTCGTCGGGCGAACGGACGTTGTAGGCCAGCTCGATCCCGGGCGCCCCATGGCCCCCGAGCGCCGTCCAGAGGCCGAAGATCATTCCGCCGGCCTGAAAGAAGGCGACCTCATCGTCGGGTTGCTGGGCGCCCCCCCAGCCGAGCGCCTCGTAGAAGGCTCGGGCGCGCGCAAGATCCTCCACGCCGAGGGTCACCAGGCTGATCCGCTGTTCCATTGGGCCAGTATCTCGCGCCGCCTCGGCCTTGGTCAGGCACCCCGGCGGCGTCGTTTGCGTAGCTGGCGATCGGTCCCGGCGCCAACGCCCTCGCCGGCAATCTGCTCGGGTGATGCGCCGTCGGGCGTAACCGCGTCCAGGCGGCGGGGACGTCCAGGAGGGCGGCGCATGCGCTTGAATGCTTCAAGGTCGTCTGCATAGACCGCCCAGACGGAGCCCAGCTTGGTTCCGTACAGACGTTGCCGGGCAAGCAACCGGCGAACGTAGGCTTTCGAGGCGTTGAGCTCAGCGGCAGCCTCCGCCACGGATAAGAGGCGCGGGCGCTGCATCGCGAAATATTAGCGCGGTCACGCAACCATTTCTGCTATGCTGGTCGCAGTTCTTGGACTGAAGAGCGAGCGTCGCTGCTCACTCACAGTTGCTGGCCACCGATGGCAGTAGCCCTCTTGGCCCAACCGCTTCGCGGTTACTCCCTAAGGAGGAGAAGCGTGACTGAAGTCAGAGACACGACCGCCCGTTTCGTATCCGCGTTCAACGCCCACGACGAGAAGGCGTTGCATGCACTTCACGCTTCGGACATCAAGTTCGACGCGCCCGGTGGCTTCAAGGCAACCAACGCCGCCGATGCGACAGCCTACGCGATGCGCTGGCTCAAGGGCTTTCCGAACGGCCAGATGAAGGTCGTCAACGAGATCGTGAGCACGCCCTGGGTCGTCCAGGAGATCACGATGGAGGGTACCAACACCGGTCCCCTCGAGGGCCCGGCCGGAACCATCCAGCCGACCAACCGGCGAGTGATCGGCAAGGGCGTCCAGATCCTGCGGGTTGAGGACGGAAAGATCACCGAGGCCCGTATCTACTTCGACCAGCTCGAGCAGATGACGCAGCTCGGGCTGATCCCGGTGCCGGCCACGGTCTAGCGACCGACGTCGGGCCCGGCCCTGCCGAGGGCCGGGTCTACCTCTTGCCTCAGCGAGGCTCAGCCTCGTGCGCGGCGAAGGGAGTCGCGGACCGTGGCGAATCGACCATCGCGAGGCCCCGCAGCGCCTGGGGAGGCGTCTTACACTTCCGGCGTCGTACCCGCACCGCCGACAAGGAGGAAGCATTCCGTTGCCGGGACTTATCACGTACCTCCCCGCGGTCGCGCCATGAAGGCGGGCGCGGGGTGGGTTGACGTCACGGGCGGCCGGGTCTGGTATGAGGTCGTCGGCACGCGGGACGCGACGCCCCTGCTCGTCCTCCATGGCGGTCCCGGGTTCACCCACGAATACGTGCGTTCGCTCGATGTGTTGGCGGACGAGCGACCCGTCGTCTTCTACGACCAGCTCGGCTGCGGGCGCTCTGACCGTCCCGACGATGTGAGCCTCTGGACGACGGAGCGACACGTCGAGGAGCTCGCCACGGTGCGCCGGGCGTTGGGCCTCGAGGCGGTCCACATCTTCGGTCAGTCCTGGGGAAGCATGCTGGCGGCCGACTACGCGCTCACCCGTCCGTCCGGGGTCGAAAGTATCGTAATGGCGAGCCCCTGCATCAGCATCCCGCGCTGGGTGGCGGACGCCGCCCGGCTCAAGGCCGGCCTCCCCGCCGACGTAGTCACCACCATCGACAGCCACGAGGCCGGCGGCTTCACGACCTGCCCCGAGTACATGGCCGCGATGCTCGTCTACTACAAGCGGCATGTCTGCCGCCTCGATCCCTGGCCGATCGAGGTGGAGCGGGCCTTCCATAGCTACAGCCCCGTCGTCTACGAGACCATGTGGGGGCCGAGCGAGTTCACCGTGAGCGGCAACCTGGCCGACTACGACCGAAGCTTGCGGCTGCGCGAGATCGCGCTCCCGGTCCTCTTCACCTGCGGCCGCCACGACGAGGCGACGCCGGAGACCGTCGGCTGGTACAGCAGTCTCCTGCCCGGATCGCGGCTGGTGGTCTTCGAGGAGAGCTCCCACATGGGGCACCTCGAAGAGCGGGAGCTCTACAACGGCGTGATCCGGGAGTTTCTTCGCGGGGTGGAAGGAGAGAGGAGTCGGTGATGGACGGCAGCAATCGCGGTGGGTCGAGCTCGCCGAAAGGGCAGCAGCGGAAGCCGGTCGCTCCTTACATGGCGGTGGGCCTCTCCACCGTCGTCCACGGGATCGGTGAGCGCCGCCACATCGAGCGGAACCTGCGGATCATCGAGGACGCGATCCACGCCGCTGTCTCGATCATCGGCATCAACCTGCCCGTCAGGCTGATCGCCCTCGCCGAGGGAGCCCTGACCGGATTCACCGACGAGATCTTCGACATCCCCCACGTGACCGCGGCGCGAGAGCTGTTCATCGACATCCCTGGCCCGGAGACCGAGCGCCTGGCCCTGCTGGCGCGCCACTACGACACGTACATCGTCGCGCAGTGCAAGGCGCGCTGGCCTGAGGTGATGCCCGACCGCTTCTTCAACACCCTCTTCGTCCTCTCGCCGCAGGGGGAGGTCGTCCATCGCGCGGCCAAGAACCATCTCTGGTGCCGTGAGCGGTCGTGCACCCCGCACGACGTCTACGACCGCTGGGTCGAGCTGTTCGGGGACGGCATCGACGCCTTCTACCCGGTATTGCGCACCGATGACATCGGCAACCTCGGCACGATCTGCTGCAGCGACGGCGAGTACCCGGAGGCGGTCCGCGCCCTCGCCTTCAACGGCGCGGAAGTCGTCTACCGGCCGAGCGAGGCGGTGCCGATGACGCAGTCAGGAGGAGACCTCGGCGGCACCTGGCTGCTTCAGAACCGCGCCCACGCGCATTTCAACAACGTCTACCTGGTGTGCCCCAACGTCGGGCCGGTGTACGTGCACCCGGCGATGGAGCACCCGTTCGACATCGCGGGGGGCAACTCCCACATCGTCGACTACCAGGGCGCTGTGATCGGACACACCGTGTCCGGCTACAACAGCTTCGTCGCCGGCATCGTGGACATCGAGGCGCTCCGCCAGTTCCGGACCATGAACTTGAACTCCAACTGGATGAAGGACCTCCGAACCGAGGTCTTCCGGCGGATGTACGAGGATCCGATCCACCCGGCCAACCTCTGGCTCAACCGCGACCCGGGCCGGCACGCGGAGGTCGACGAGGTTTACCGCGACAACATCCGCCGGCTGGTCGAGCGCGGGTCGTACACCCCGCCGGCGAGCTCCTTCCCGGGCGCCCGCTATATCGCTGCCGGCGATGAGCCCGAATCGGACGACTGGAACGCGGTGCGCAAGCTCTGGGCCGAAACCGACCCTTCGGGAGCAGGCTCAACCGGCGCGGTCTGACGTGACCGACATCGGCAGCTCACTGCGATCGCGCCTGGTGGGCACCTGGAGGCTCGTCTCGCGGGAGGACCGCAACGCGGCGGGCGAGCGGCGCATCGACTCCGGCCTCGGCGCCGACCCTCTCGGCCTGCTCATCTACGACGCGGGAGGGAGCTTCGCCGCCCAGTTCATGCGCCGCGACCGCGCCGATATAGCGCAGACCTCGCCCACTTCAGGCAGCAACAACACCGCGGCGGTCAACGGCTATGACGCCTACTTCGGGACCTACGCGGTGGACGAGAAGACGGGGACGGTGACACAGACGCTGACCGCGGCCCTCTCGCCTGCGAACGTTGGCATGGTCGTCACCCGCGAGCTGAAGGTCGAAGGCGACACGCTGATCATCGAGCTCGCCACCACCAGGCCCGACGGCGAGCCCATCACCCGGACGCTCCGCTGGACTCGGGCCGGCTGAGTCCTCAGCGGCCCGGTCAGACAGGCGGGTTGTAGACTCGCCACCAGAGAGTCGGCGCGGCAGCTCGCGAGGTTCATGGGAGTGACAGAGATGAGGATTGCCCTTGGTCAGATGCTGGCCACCAAGGTCAAAAGCGAAAACCTCGCAATCATCACCGAGATGATCGGTGAGGCCGCGTCCGCGGGCGCCGACCTGGTCGCGTTCCCGGAAGCCGCCATGGTCTGGGTCGAGCCCCCTCACAGTCCGGCCGCGGAAGCCGAACCGCTCGACGGCCCGTTCGTGAGCGCGCTCAGGGAGGCTGCGCGCGCCTCCCGGGTCGTGGTGGTGGCCGGCGTGGTCGAGGCCATCCCGAACAGTCAGAAGGCTTACAACACCGCGGTCGCAATCGACTCGGCAGGGTCACTCATCGGGTGCTACCACAAGATCCACATGTTCGACGCCTTCGGATACCGCGAGTCCGAACAGAACCTGGCCGGCGACGGAGATCTCCTCCTCTTCGACGTCAAAGGCATGAAGGTGGGCGTGGCGACCTGCTACGACGTGCGGTTCCCCGAGCTGTACCGCCAGCTCGCCGAGCAGGGTGCCCAGGTCATCGTTCAGCCGACGTCGTGGGCGCATGGTCTTCTGAAGGAGTACCAGTGGAACGTGCTGGTCAAAGCCCGGGCGATCGAGAACACCGTCTACGTCGCCGCCGTGGACCAGCTCCGCAGCGCCGGCAGCATGGTCGTCGATCCGATGGGCATCGCGATCGCGGTGCGTGGTGAAACGAAGGGCCTGCTGTTGGCTGACCTGACAGCGGAACGAGTCGCCGAGGTTCGCGCCGCTCTCCCCAGTCTCAGCCACGTCCGGCACGACGTCTACGAACGCTGGCGGCGCGTTCCACAGCGGGTCGGATAAACCGCCCGAGCGCAGCGCGGCTATTCGCTGCCGGCGGTTGCCCGGCTCACTGACGCCGCGTCTTGAGCATGCCGGCGATCACTCCATCGGTCGCCTCCAACAGCGCATCGATGTCCGCCTCGGTGTGTGCGTAGGAGACGTGGTTTCTCTTCAGGTTGAGGGGCAGCTCAAAGACGCCGTGATTCATCAGCTCCCGCCGGTAGCCGATGAACATCGGGACGTCGTTTCGGAGCAGGTCGTCGTAGCTCTCCACCGGCGGCTCCAGGAAATAGGTCACGAAGACCGAGCCGAACCCAGCCACGACCGCCGGCACACCAAGCCTGTCGTAGAGCGCCTGGAGCCCGCTCCGTGCCTTCTCGCCGAGCTTGAAGATGTGCTCGTGGACAGGCTCGCGCTCGAGCTTGCGGATCGTGGCCAGCGCCGCCGCGGCCATGCCCGGGTGGCCGTTGAAGGTGCCGGCGAAGAAGGCCGGCCGACCGGGGGTGGTGCTGAACAAGTCCATCAGGTCGGCTCGCCCCCCGATCGCCGAGATCGGGTAGCCGTTGGCCATCGCCTTGCCCATCGTGGTCAGATCCGGTGTGACACCCGCGATCGATTGATACCCGCCCAGCCCATGGCGGAAGCCGGTGATGACCTCGTCGAAGATGAGGACCGTGCCGTGTTTGGTGCAAAGGCTTCTCAGCCCCTCCAAAAAGCCCGGCTTGGGGAGAACAGCGCCGATGTTGTGGGGTATCGGTTCGAGGATGACCGCGGCGATGTCGCCGGCCGCGCTGGCGAAGGCATCCTCGACCGCTTCCAGGTCGTTGAACCGGACCACGATGGTCGCGTCCAGGACGGGCTGCAGGATGCCTCCCGAGAGGGGGTCCTTGCCGCCGACACGATCGGCCGGGGAGATGACGTTCATCGCCACCGAGTCGTGCCAACCGTGGTAGCAGCCCTGGAACTTGATTATCGATTTGCGGCCGGTCGCCGTTCGTGCGAGGCGGATCGCATGAAAGGTGGCTTCGCTGCCGGTGGCCGTCAGCAGCACCCGCTCGACCGAGGGGATGTGCTCGACGATCCGCTCCGCCAGCTCGATCTCGACCGGGGTCACGCCGATCCCCATCAGGTCGTTTCGAGCCTGCTCCCGGGCCATGGCCGCATCGACGTCGGGGTCGTTGTGTCCCAGCAGGGGCGGTCCGAAAGCGGAGTGATAGTCGGTGAACGTCCTACCTCGGGCGTCGGTGAAGGTTGCGCCGCTGGTCGAGACGATGACCAGGTCCTCGAGCCCGGGAACCTGCCGCTGGCCGCTGTTCACGCCGCCGGGAATCACGCGCCGGGCCCGTGCGGCCCAATCCTTGGTCTCGCTCTCTCGGATCAACTCGGGTGCCTCCTTACGCCATCCCGGGCGTGCGACGTGGGTCCAGCATCCTCAGAAAAACTCGGCATAGTACCGGTACTCCCAATCGGTCACGTAAGCCATGAACTTCGCCCACTCGATGCGCTTGACCTTGAGATAAGCGTCGACGACGGCCGGCCCGAGCAGATCCGCCAGCGCATCGTCTGCTTCCAGGCCGTCGAGCGCGGCATCGAGCGACCTTGGGAATGCGGGCGGCAGCTCGCGGGGGGACCTCCCGAAGGCATCCGGGTGCGCGATGTCGTAGTCCGCGGAGGGACCCGGGTCGAGCTTGCGACGCACCCCATCCAGGCCGGCGGCGAGGACGGCCGCGGTGAGCAGATAGGGGTTACAGGTTCCGTCCGGGGATCTGACCTCGAGTCGCCGGACCGGCGGCGCGCCGGCGAGGTCGGTCCGCCCCTGGACGATGCGGATCATCGCGGAGCGGTTGCCGGCGCCGTAGGCGACGTGGGTCGGCGCCCAGGTCCCCGGCTGGAGGCGCTTGAAAGAGTTCACGGAAGGTGAGCCGAAGGCGATCAAGGCCGGCGCGTGGCTCAGCAGACCGCCCACGAACCACCGCCCGACATCGCTGAGCTCGACGCCGGGCCCGCCGTCCCCGAACAGGTCCTCGCCACCCCGACCCAGGCAGCTGACGTGGACATGGAGCCCGGCGCCGACGCCGTCCGCGAACGGCTTCGGCATGAAGCTGCCGACCATGCCGTGCTCGCGGGCGACGATCCGGAAAGCCTGTTTGTAGCGGAAGTAGCGCTCGGCTGCCTCGAGCGGTCGTGCCTGCTCGAAGTTGACCTCGAACATCGCCCAGCCGCCCTCTGCGGTGAGCTTCTCAACCGGGACGTCGAACAGCTCGAGAGCCGCGCTCAGGTCGGACACGAAGCCGTCGAGGAGATCCAGCATCTCCGGCTGCATCTGCTTGCCGCGGACCACCGGCTGGTAACGGTCTCCCGCCTTGTGGAGGACGTACCCCTCCTGTTCGAAGCCGAGGCTGATCGAGCCCAGCTCTCGACCGACGAGCTCGTCGATGCGGCGGACCAGGGCTCGGCCACAGGTCGGCCAGGGGCTCCCGTCGGCGGCGACCAGGTCGACGAACATCTGGCCGGAGGCCCTACTGTGCGGTACCCGGTGAAGCGTGGTTGGATCCGGTACGGCCCAGAAGTCGCCGGCCTGGCTGCCCAGCGCCAGGTCCGACTCGGCGTCGTCGATGTCGACGATGTTGTTGATCTGGGCGAAGGGGATCCCCCGGTCGAGAATCGAGGGCAGGTGGTTGCGGTGCACGGCGCGGCCGCGAAGGATCCCGCTCAGGTCGATGAACTGGCAGCGGACGTATTCAAGCTGCTCCGCCTGGACGCGCTCCAGCAGGTCGCGCGGCCCTGCGCTCACGGCATCACCACGACCGCGTCGATCTCGACCTTGATGCCGTCGGCGAGAGTCGCGCCGATCGTCGTGCGAGCGGGCTTGGGATCTGGCATCAGGGCGCCGTAGACGGCGTCCATCGCCGCGAAGTCGGCGATGTCGGCGAGGAAGACCCGGCACTGCACCACGTCGGCGAGTGACGCTCCGGCGGTGCTGATGACTCCGGCAAGGTTCTCCAGCGTCAGGGCCACCTCGTCCTCGATGCTGCCGCTGACAACCTCCCCCGCCCGCAGGGGCCCCTGGCCGGAGACGTACAGGAACCGCCCCTCGGCGACGACCCCGGGCGAATAGGCGCCCGAGGGCAGGCTCCCGGATACGGGTTCCTTCATGCCGCGGATGTCGGGCGCATCACCAACCCGAGACAGCGTCGAGCTCGGCATCCGAGACCCGTCCGTTCTCGACGTCGCCCAGGGCCTGGTCGAAGATCTCGAGGCCGCGGGTCGCCTCGTCGCGGGTCAGGACCAGGGGAGGCGTCAGCTCGATCACCTGGCTGAAGATGCCGACGTAATGGACCAGCAGGCCAAGCTGCTGGCAGCGGATCACGAGCTTCGCGCACTCCCTCGTCGCGGGCTTCTTGGTGACCTGGTCGGTCACCAGCTCGACCCCGATGATGAGCCCGGCTCCGCGCACCTCGCCGATCAGCGGGTGGCGGGCGGCCATCTCGCGGATGCCGCTCATGATCAGCTCACCCTGGGCCGCGGCGTTCTCGGCCAGGTGCTCGTCCCGGACGACGTCGAGGGTGGCGATCGCGGCGGCGCAGGCTGTCGGCGTTCCGGCTGTCGTGAAGGCGTGTCCCGCGACGGCCACGTCGAGTATCTCCGCGGGGGCGACTGTCGCGCTCATCGACTGGCCGGACGCGACGCCCTTGCCGATGATCATCACGTCGGGGATGGTGTCCGTCAGCTGGCAGGCCCAGAGCTTGCCCGTCCTTCCCATGCCGACCTTGACCTCGTCGTCGACGAGGTAGAAGTCGTATTTGTCGCAGAGGGCGCGCAGGGCCGGCATGAAATCGGCCGGCGGCACGATGACACCCGCGTCGCTCTGGATCGACTCGACCAGGATCCCACTGGTGAGCTCCGGCGGCGAGACGGTGGTCAGGATCTGCTCCTCGATGAAGCGCACCGCGTCGCGGCCGCAGCTCTCGGCGGTCCCGAACGCCGGCCGGTAGGGATAGGGGTAGGGAACCCGGGTGACGTGGGTGCTGCTCGGGAACCTGCCCATGGCGGGATGGCCGGAGATGCCGGCGGAGATGCCGGTCATGCCGTGCATACCGCCCAGGAAGCTGATCATCTTGGGCCGCTTGCGGGCCATCGGCAGCAGCTTGGCGATGCCGTCGTTGGCGTCCGAGCCGCTCAGGCCGAAGCCCACCTTGCGGCGCCCCGGCTTTGCCGCCGGGACGACCTCGAGCAGGCGCTTCGCGAACTCGACCGCGGCCGGGTGGGTCAGCGAGGCCACGGTCGAGAAGGAGAGCTGCTCCATGGCGGAGGAGACCGCGTCGACCACTCGCGGGTGCGAGTAGCCGGTGGTGGCCACGGCCCAGCCACCGGCGAAGTCGAGGTAGCGCTTACCGTCGAGGTCGGTGATCGTCGAGCCTGCCGCGCTCGCGGCCGCCGCGAGGAAGAGCCGCACCTTGTTCGCGGCCCCGATGTACTGCTCGTCCTCTTCGAGAAGGCGCTCGGTCTTGGATTTCGTCTTTTCGAGCGACATTTCGGCGCAGTCTCCTTTCTTGTGGTCTGAATTCAGATGCCGTAGATCAACCGCACGTTGTCGGCGAGGATCAGGCGGGCGGCGGTCCGGGCCGCATCCCTGGAGAGGTTTCCGGCGTCGACCGCGGCGCCAAGGCACGAGCTGAGGGCGGCGCGGCCCTTCTTCCCGGCGATCCATTGGACCTCCGGCGAGCCGAAGGCGTCCGACGAGTAGACGACCTTGGTGAAGGGCGCCAGCTCGAGGATGGTCGTGATCACCCGGCACACGCCGGGGCCGATCATGGGGTTGAACTCGGAGAGGTCGAGGTAGACGTTGGGGAAAACATTGGCCAGGTACGCGCCTTCCTCGTAGAAGGGGTAGGCGCCGTGGAGAAGGATGATCTTCGCGTGGCGCAGCTTCTCGTCGCGGAAGACCGCGGCAAGCAGCCCAGGCCGCGCGGTCTTGATGTCGAGGTCCTGGTCGCCCATCCCCGAGTGGATCTGGAAGGGCAGGTTCAGCTCGATGCTCAGCTCGAGCGCCCTCCAGAGGATGTGGTCGCGCACCCGTTTCACGTCCTCCCGGGTCGAGCGCGGCACGTGAATCCTCGCGAAGAGCCCAGACGCATCCGGGCTGCGCTTGAGGCTGTCCACCGACCGGGAGACCTCTTGCGGCGCGAGCGGCTGGAGATCCAACCCGGTCCGGTAGGCGATGACGGTCTTGAGCGAGATGATCTTCGGGTCCGAAGCGATCTTCCTGATCCTCTCCTCGAAGGCCTTGTCGAGGCTTGCCAGGCTGTCGTGCTGGTCCCACAGCTCGCCGATCAGCGGCTCGATCCGGAAGAGCCCGTAGGCGGGCACGCCGGTCAGCGCCTCGAATTCGTCGAGGCTGACGTTCTTGGGATTGCCGAGGTCGACGATGTTCGACTCCAGATTGATGTCTCGATACATGCCGCGGACGTAGGCCTTGTAGTCGGAGACCTTCTTGGCGCGGGCCGCGATGATCTTTTCCCGCGTCGGTTCGCAGCCGAGATAGCCGGCGACGGCGTGCACGGCCTCGTGGTAGATCATCGTCTGCTGCTGGTTGACGACCAGCTGCCGCTTCTCGTGGTCGGTCGGTGTATGCCCGCCCGAATCGAGAAAGTCGATCCAGTCCCCACCCAGCGAGAAGGTTGCCAGGGGATCGAAGTCCGGCTGATCCGACTCCCGGTTGAAGATGTGGACGTGCTGGTCGATCAACGGCAGGTCGTTGAGTTCAAGCATGCAATTCAGCTCCTAATCAGCCAGGCCGAGCAGGTCAAGGGTTGTCAGGGCGAGGATCTTGGCGCCGGCGATCACGCTGTCCACCTCCACGAACTCGTGCGCGTCGTGCGAGAGCGCTCCGGCCGGCCCGAACTCGACCAGGGTGGGGATCCTGCCTTCGTGGATCATGAAAGTCGCATCGGTGCCGCCGGGGGCTGTCTCGAGGTGCGGCTCGAAGCCAAGGATCTGGGCGGCCCGGTTGCGAGCCACCCGGACAATCGGGTGGCGCGCCGCGTCATCGAAGTTCCTGGCGAGCGCCGCCGGCGGATCGCAGTCGAGCGTGACCAGCTCCCAGGACCATCCGTCACCGGCCGGAACCTCCTCCAGCGTCGATTCGAGAGCGCGCTTGATGGCGGCCACGGTTTCGGGTAGGGACAGCTCGTAGGAGGGAGGGAAGCGGACGTCGATCGTGGCCTGGCACCAGTTGGGCACGGCGTTGACACCGGTCCGATCCACGCGGGGGCCCTCCTCGGTCATCGTCACCGCTCGGATGCCGCCTCCCACGATGGTGGTGCCGATGGCAAACGTCGGCGGGCCGAGCAGGCTCTCCTCGAGTGAGGTCCGCAGCAGCTCCCGCATCCGGTCCTCCGATTTGCGGAGGTGAAGGAGCAGGATCGCCATGAGCTCGGTCGCGCTCGCTCCCAGCTGGGGGGTCGACGCGTGCGCCGAGCGGCCGCGGGTCCTGAGCTCGAACTGGACCGAGCCGCGATGGCCGACGATCGGCAACCATCCATAGGAGCCGTCCATCGCGATCCCGGCGACGTCGCGGAGGAAGCCTTCCGAATCGACCGGCCCGTCCAGGTAGCCCTGTCGGGCGAGCCAGGAGTCGGGACCACAGGTGAAGCTCTTGATCCCCGTGGCGTGGGTTTCCTCGTCGACCGAGTAGGCGCCGATGACGGTGCCGTCCAACTGCGCCGAGGTGGCGTTCAGCGCCGCGGAGAGGGCGCCCAGGGCCATCAGGGTCGAGACCACGGGACCCTTGTTGTCGAAGCTGCCACGCCCGTAGACGATGGGCGCGCGCTTCTCCTTCCGGAGGTCCCAGATCCGCGCCATCCGGTCCCGGATGGTGGCCTCGTAACGCCCGGTCCCGACCTCGACCGCGACGCGGCGTTCGCCCAGGTACTCGACGAATCCGTCGGCGCCCGAGAACGGCCGGCCGTCATGCCACAGCCGGGGGTCGCCCTCGGGCACGGTGTCGGTGTGCGCTTCGAGCACGACCGCACGTTTGCCGCGACCCTTGATCAGCTCGATCACGTTCTCGCTCTCCGGCCCTACGACCTGGGTCTCGACGTGGGAGCCGTGCGAGCGGGCCGCCTCGAAAACGCGGCCGGCGACCGTGGCCGCGTCGTCGCCCCTGCCCTCCTTCCCGGAGTAGCTGGGGGTCTGCACCAGCTCCTGGAGGAGCTTGATACCGGCCCCGCGGTTCGCGTCGACCCAGGCGACGATCGCATCTTCGACCGCGGACTTGGTGGCGACGGTCACTGCATCATCGCCCGAGCAGCCACCGGCAGCACCGCCTCGACCCTTCCCTTGCGCACTCCATGAACCTCCGCGAACTGGTTGAAAACCACGGTGTGCGAGTTGGGAATGATCCGCACCCGGTCTCCGACGCTGAATGGATTCCGGGCGCTGCCCAGGCTGATCATGCCGTGCTCGTCCGACAGCCGGTCGAGGACGGCGTCCTCGTGGCCGAGGACGAGGCCGAAGCCGGCCGTCTCACCGAGAGTGGTGGGAGTGAGCGCCTTGGCGCCCGCATCGGTCACCGCCCGAACCGGCGTCGGCACGCTGATGACGGTGGCCATGACGGTCGCCGCGCAGGTCGCCGGTTCGGCCCAGCCCATCTGGATCTGGGCCCGGTCGTTGAAGAGGTAGCTGCCCGCGCGCACCTCGGTTATGCCGGAGACGCCGACCGCGGCCTGGGTTCCGGCCGACGCGCCGACGCTCACGCGCGCGACGTCGATACCGTCCTCGCGCAGCCGGCCGGCCACCCCGGTAAGCAGCTCGTAGGAGCGGCGGGCGGCGGCCTCGACGGCGTCCTTCCCGGACAGGTCGTAGAGGTGTCCCTCATAGCCCATGACTCCCACCAGGTTGAGACCCGGCAGGCGCGCGATGCTCCGGGCAAGCGAAGGCGCTTCCGACGGCTCCACGCCACAGCGGTGGTAGCCGATGTCCACCTCCAGCAGGACATCGATCGTCATGCCGCTTGCCGCGCACGCCCGAGCGATCGGCTCCGCCCCGGCCAGGGAGTCGACGACGGTCGTCAGTCTTGCCCGCCGGGCGAGCCGGAGCAGCCGGTCGACCTTCGTCGCGCCGATCACCTGGACGGCGACCAGGACGTCGGGCAGGCCGGCATCCACCATCACCTCGGCCTCCGACAGCTTCTGGCAGGTGATCCCGGCCGCGCCTCCGCGGACCTGCTGCCAGGCGAAGGCCGGGATCTTGTGCCCCTTGACGTTGGGACGAAGCGCGACCCCGTTTGCGGCGACGAGCTTTGTCATGGAGGCAAGATTGGCCTCCATGACGTCAAGGTCGACCACCAGCGCCGGGGTGTCGATCTCGTCGAGATCGCTTACCGAAGTCACCAAGGAAAAGAAATCGTGGCCGGGAAATCTAGGCTGTCTTCTCGACTGCCACGACGGCGTCCTCGCGCCCGCCACCCAAAGCCCGGGCGATGAAGTACCAGGCGACGATGATCACGATCCAGAGCGGCGTGACCCACCAGGGAAGCGCCTGGCCGTAGAGGAAGCCGAACAACGTCACGGCGATGACGACGAGGCCCAGCACGGAGATCCAGATTCCCGCCATTCCCTTACCGGGGACCATCCAGTCGGTCGGGTACTTCTCCTGCAGCGCCGGCTTGGACCGGTAGGAGATGTGCGACACGCAGATGACCAACCACCCGAACAGCCCGGCGATGGTGAGGATGGCGGCGGCCTGGAGGTAGAAGTCCGGCTTCAGGTAGTAGGTCGATCCGATGAGGGCGCCCAACGCGGCCGCGAGGAGGAGGGCGTAGTCGGGTATCCGGGAGCGCTTGCTGATGTGCGTGAAAAGGGGCGGCAGGAAGCGCCGCTCTGCCATCTTGTAAACGATCCGCGAGCCGACATAGAGCGCCGCGACGATGGCGTGGAAGACGGCGACGAAGGCCAGCGCATTGAAGAGACCCTCGCCGATCGGGCCGAGGATGAACTTGGCGGCGGTCGCGTAGTCGGCCTCGGCCAGCGTGTACTTGCTCGTCGGCAGGAGGCCGAGCAGCGAAATCTCCATCAGGATGAAGCAGACCATGGCGATGAGCATCGCGACCGCCATCGCCTTGGGCCAGAAACGGCGGCCGGTGACGTGCTCCTCGGAGCCGGCGAACATCGTCTCCGGCCCGAACAGGATGTAGACGGCGAAGGGAAAGGCTTTGATGGCGTTCGAGGCGTAGCCTCCGCTCGCGCTGCCGAAGAAGGGCTGGAAGTTGTTCGGGTTGAACCGCGTCAGCATGACGAGGCTCATGACGAAGATGACGCCGAAGAAGATGACGTTGAGAACGACCTCGGCCTCGCCAGAAGCAAGCGCACCCTGGTAGACGAGAACCAGTGCGATCACGAAGCAGATCGTCCCGATCACAGGCACCGAGAGGAAGGGAAAGAACTGGTGCAGGTAGGTGCCCATGGGGAACCAGAGCAGGCCGATCGCGGTGATTGCCACCATCGCGTAGCTGAGGGTGCCGACGAAGCCGAAGAAGCTACCCACGGTTCGCTTGCCCCACTCGCCCGCGAAGTCCGCGGCGGGCATGGCTCCGGCCAGCTCGGCGCCGGTGAACAGGATCAGGCTATAGGCGACGCCGGCGATGATCGTGATGATGATCACCGACGGTCCGAGCATCGGAAGGAGCTGACTGAGAACGAGCAGGATCCCGTCGGCAACCGTGAAGCCGAGGGCGATCGCCGCCACGTGGCGGATCTTGAGGACCTTCTTCAGGCCGACGTTTTGGATTTCCTCTTCGCCTAGCGCACCAATCACACCGCTACCTCCACACCTAATTCCGTCGCGGGACGGATCCAACTGCATCCGGGTACCCCAGCTACGCCGACAGTTCGTCCTCCATTACTTCCCCTCTCCTGAGTCGTTAGGTTCCGAGAGCCTCGGCTGATCGGCTCGAATGGCCGAGGCGTTTAGACAGGTTGTCGGCCGTCTCCATCACGAGCGTCCCGAGCTCACGCTCGCGGCGTGAGCCCATGCGCGCGGCGGGGACGGAGATGCTCAGCGCAGCCACGACATGGTCGTCCACGTCGCGGATCGGAGCCCCCACACACCTGACTCCGGGCGTTGACTCCTCGTTGTCGACCGAGTAGCGGCGGGCGATCGTTCGATCGAGCTCCTGGATCAGCTCGTCGAGGTCGGTGATCGTGTTGGCGGTCAACCGTTCGAGCCGCGCGCCGCTGAGCAGCTTGGTGAGCTCATGGCGTGGCAGGTTCGCGAGCATCGCCTTTCCGACGGCGGTCCCGTGCGCCGGTAGGCGGCGCCCGACGACCGACGACATGCGGACCACCTGGTTGCCTTCCTCCTTGACGAGGTAGACGACCTCCCGGCCCTCGAGACGGGCAACATGGCAGGTCTCGTTGCAGTCCATCACAACCTCGCGCGCTGCCTGGCGGGCCTCGCGGATTAGGTCGAGCGATTGGGCGTAAGCGCTCCCGAACTCGAAGAGGCGAAAGCCAAGCCGCACCGTGCTCCCGGCACCCAGCTCCAGGCACTTCTCGGCGCAGAGCGTGTTGACGAGCTCGTAGGTCGTGTTGCGGGGGATGTCGAGCCGCTTGGCGATCGCTGAGATGCGCAGGGGCTCGGGCGATTGGGACACCAACCCGATGATCCCGCAGGCCCGTGACACCGAGGAAACGGCTCTCAACTGTCCGAAATCTCGGACACCGTCCGCATTTACGGACAAAAATATCATCCGCGCCGTTCGCGTGTCAAACGCAAGGCGCGTTGCCGGCGAAGGTCGGCGGTAGAGTTCCTTTCCGTGACCGAGATCGCCTCCGACGTGTCGCTCGATGTTCTACGAAATCAACTGGAGCAGACCGGGACGACATATGTCCGGTGCCAGTTCATCGACTACCTCGGGCTCGGTCGAGGTCGCGAAGTGAGCGCCGAGTACCTGCAGCGACACTTCGAGCGCGGCGTGGCGACCGCGCCCGTCAACTACACCTGGGACATCGAGGATGCGGACTACGACCGCCGCTACGGACCGGAGGCGGGCGACGTCTTTCTCGTCCCCGACGCTTCCTCGTTCGTCGCGCTCCCCTACCTGGAGGGCAATGGCCACGTCTTCTGCGACGTCATCGCCGGGGACGGAAAGCCGTGGGAGGGCTGCTCACGCCAGGCCCTGAAGCGGGTGGTCGCCCAAACCGAGCGGGAGTTGGGGACCGCATCGATGGGCTTCGAGCAGGAAGGCTTCCTCCTCCGCAAGGATGCCGACGGATACCACCCGGCCACCAGCTTCCGGCACCACACCTCAGACCTCTTCGACGTTCACCAGGTCTTCATGGCCGAGCTCCTCGACGTTCTCCGCCGGCTCGGCACGCCGGTCGAGAAATTCAACGTCGAGGACGGCAACGGGCAGATCGAGCTCGACGTCCAGCCCGGTCCGCCGCTGGTCGCGGCCGAGCAGTACTTCCGGCTGAAACAGGCCTTCCGGTTCGTCGCCCGCAAACACGGCTTCGTCGGTGGATTCATGCCGAAGCCCTTCGACAACATCTCGGGATCGGGCCTCCACCTGCATCTCAGCCTGCGCGACTCGACGGGAACCGAGCTCTTCGGCGACGCCGGGATCGGCGACCCAGACGGCCTCTCCGATCGCGCCCGCCACTTCATCGGCGGCCTGCTCGCTCATGCGCCTGCGCTGGTCGCGCTCGGCTGCCCGAGCGTCAACTCCTACAAGCGACTCCGGCCGGGGACCTACGCTCCGACCCACTCCGCCTATGGGATCGGCAACCGCTCGGCCATGATCCGCGTGCTCCGAACCCGAACCGGCAGCGGCGCAGACCCGGGCCAGCGGATCGAGCTGCGGGCCGCCGACGGCACCTGCAACCCGCACCTGGTGGCAGCCGCGCTGCTCGCGGCCGGGCTCGACGGGGTCAGAGGGTCGCTCGAACCGGGGCCGCCGGTCGACGGAGATGTCGGCAACCTGCCCCCCGCCGCACTGGTTGAAGCAGGCATCCGGCGGCTTCCCGCGAACCTGTCCGAGGCGCTCGACGCGCTCGCGGCGGACTCCGTCATCGGCGACGCCGTCGGCAGCGAGGTCATCGCGGGGTTTCTCCGGGTCAAGCGCCTCGAGTGGTCCAAGTACAGCGCTCACGTGAGCGACTGGGAGTACGCGCGCTACGCAGACGCCTTCTGAGGCGGGCGGTCGATAACCGGCTCAGGACCACTCCAGGTAGGTGGCACGCTCCCAATCGCCGACCTCGACGGAGTAGGCGGCCGCCTCCGATCGCCGAAGCCGGAGGAAGCCCGGGCCGATGACCGGTCCCAGCGCGTCCATCAGGACCGCATCCGCCTCGAGCGCGTCGAGCGCCTCGGGCGCCGAGCGCGGCAGCAGCTCGAGTCCCCGCGCCGACAGGTCTGCGGCGCTGACATGGCCGATGTCGTCCGTGATCGGTTCGCCGAGAGGAAGGTCCTGCTCGATCCCGTCCAGGCCCGCGGCGAGAAGGCCGATCAGGGTGAGGTAGGGGTTTCCGGTTCCATCGCCGGCTCGGAATTCGACGTGCCGGCTGCCCGCATCCGGCACCCGCACCAGCGCCGCGCGGTTGCTCCCGCCGTAACAGATGTGGCTCGGCGACCATGACCCGGGTAGGAGCCGCTTGTAGGAGTTCACGGTTGGCGCCGCCAGACCGCTGAGGCCGCGGGCATGCTTGAGAAGGCCGGCAACAAAGGAACTGCCGAGGGAGCTGAGACCGACCGGTCCATCGCCCGCCATGGCGTTGCGCCCGTCGGGTGACGTCGCACCGAGGTGGACGTGGACTCCACAGCCGGGCATGTCCGCATAGACCTTCGGCATGAAGGTCGCGATGAAGCCGGCGGCGCGTGCCAGCGCGCGCAGCTCTTCCTTCACCGTCATCAGGTTGTCCGCCGCTCGGAGCGGGGGCTGATGCCCGATGTTGATCTCGAACTGTCCAGGACCGTATTCGGGGGCAACCTGCTCGAGCTCGACTCCCATCTCCGCCAGCGAGGTCAGGAGCAGCGACATCAGCTGCCGCTGGCTCTCGAGCGCGTCAAGAGTGAACATCCTCGCCCGGCCCACCGGCTGGTAGCCGGCATCGGTCCTCTTGAGCAGGTAGCACTCGGGCTCGAACGCCGCCCGCAGCGCCAGGCCGCGGCTCGCGAAGCGCTCCTCCATCGCACGAAGGGCCGCCCGCGAGCAACCTGCCCAGGCGCTCCCGTCTGCGTTGTGAAGGAAGGAATAGGTCCGCGCCGCTCCCGGGTGGTGGGGGACGCAGGCGTAGGTGGCCGGGTCGGGGACGGCCAGGAAATCACCGGTCTCGGCCCCGAAGATGAAATCGGGCACCTGGTGGTCGAGGACGTTGAAGTCGAAGTTCGCCCGGGCGAACGTCACGCCGCCGGCGAGCACCTGGTCCAGCCGTTCGCGGGGCACGTTCTTCACCTGTGCCCGGCCGCTGAGGTCGTGGTAGACGACCCACAGCTCGGCGATGCCGTCCTCCCCGGCCCGAGCGACAAGGGCCGCCCTCGCGTCAGCGGTGCTGGGAGTCGATGCCACGGTCGGGTGGATCGTAGGGAAACCGGCCCGCGAGGGTCAAGAACGCAGCGGCCGGACGACCGAAAATCGCCCGCTGCGATAATTCCCGTGATGCGGTTCCGAGCCGAGCTGGACTGAAGCGGAGGAGCGAAGACGATGGCTGACAGCCCAGAGGAGCGTTTGGCGAAGCTTGGGCTCCACATCCCGGACCCGGCGCCCGCCGTAGGCAACTACGTCGGGGCGGTGACGACCGGCAACCTGGTCTTCGTCTCGGGACACGGCCCTTACCGCGACGGCGCCTACCACCACATCGGCAAGGTCGAAAGCGAGGTGTCCGTCGAGGAGGCTTACCAGTCGGCTCGGATCACCATCATCAACGCCCTGGCATCCCTGAGGGCCGAGATCGGTTCGCTCGACCGCGTGACGAGGATCGTCAAGCTCCTCGGGATGGTCAACAGCGACCCCGGCTTCAAGCGCCAGCCGGAGGTCATCAACGGCGCCTCCGATCTCCTGGTGGAGATCTTCGGCACTCACGGCAAGCACGCCCGTTCGGCGGTCGGCTTGGGGGCGCTGCCGATGGGAATTTCGGTCGAGATCGAGATGATCGTTGAAATCGGCGGACGTGCGGGCGCGGGCTAGAACCCCCGAACCGGCACTTCTCTCTCATCTGGATGAGGTGGGCGAGGTGATCGTCGACTGGCGCTTCAAGAGCTTCGTCGGCGACGACGCGAAGACCACCGTGTCTTTCCTTGCGGCCCGTGGCTGGAACGCTCTCGGCGGCGACCTGTCCTTCCCGGTGGTGGTGCTGCGGAGGTCCGCGCTCGAACACAACATCGCGTTGATGGCCGAGTTTTGCCGGTCGCACGGCGTGAGCTTCGCGCCCCATGCGAAGACACCGATCGCACCCCAGGTCGTGCAGCGGCAGCTGGAGGCCGGCGCCTGGGGATCACTGTCGCCAACCTTCACCAGTGCCGGGTTCTGCGCCACTTCGGAGCGACCAGGCTCGTGCTCGCGAACCAGGTCGTCGAAGTGGCCGCGCTGCGCTGGATCGTTGACGAGCTGGCAGGCGCGCCCGATCTCATGTTCATCTGCCTCGTCGACTCCGTCGCCGGTGTGGCCCTGATGGATGAGCTGCTGTCGGAGCTTCGGCCCGCCGGCCGCCTCAACGTCCTCCTCGAGGTCGGGATCGCGGGTGGCCGAGCGGGCACCCGGTGGCGCGCCGAGTCACTCGCGGTGGCGCGAGCGGTGCGGGACACGCGCCACCTGCGCCTGGTCGGAGTCGAAGGCTACGAGGGGATCATCACCGCGGACCGGTCGCCGGCGGGGCTGGAGGCTGTCGACGCGTTCGTCGCCGAGCTGCGGGAGGTCGCGACCGACCTGGCACACGGCGGCTTCTTCGACGGCGAGTCGGAGATCATCGTCAGCGCGGGCGGGAGCGTCTACTTCGACCGCGTGGTCCGGATCCTGGCTGCTGAACCCTGGGACCTGGGCCGCCCGGTGCGCGTCCTGCTCCGCTGCGGCTCCTACGTGACGCACGCGGCGGGCAGGTTCGACGAGCTCTCAGCACTCGGGTCGAGGCACCACGTCAGCAACACCGACGCTTTCGAGCAGGCTCTCGAGGTCTGGGGCGTCGTGCTGTCCCGGCCCGAACCCGACCTGGCCATCCTCGGTTTCGGCAAGCGCGACGTTCCCTATGACGACGGCCTACCGATCGCCTTCCAGGTGCGGAGGCGATCCGGCGTTGTCGATCCTCTAGGTGAGGAGGTGACGCTCCTGTCGCTCAACGACCAGCACGCGCGGCTCAGGGTCCCCGCGTCCCTCGGCCTCGGACCGGGCGACATCGTCGGCTTCCACGTCACCCACCCCTGCACGACCTTCGACAAATGGCGTCTTGTGCCGATCGTCGACGACCGCTACGTCGTGGTGGACGCCCTGGTGACCTACTTCTGATCGGCTTTGCGCCGGAACATCCCGGTCGACCGGTCGTCTGCGGGCACGAAGCCGGCCCGGCGGTAGAGCGGGGACCCCGCCGCGGTCCCGACCAGGGCGACAAGGCTTCGCTCCGCCACCCGGCTCAGAGCTCGAGCGAAGAGCTCGGTGCCGAGCCCGCCCCGCTGGTGGGCCGGCTCGACCAGGACATCCCAGATGCTGGCGTAAAGTGCGCCGTCGTCGAGCACGCGCGCCAGGCCGATCAGCCTGCCCTCCTGGGTTCGCGCGGTCACATTCCAGCTGCTGCCCAGCGCCGAGCCGAGAAGAGCATCGTCGACCGCCGGCTCAGGCCAGCCGACAACCCTCCGAAGGGTCCGGTACTCACCCGGCGTCACCGAGTCAGCATCGCGAAACGTGACCCCTGACAGCGCCATTGCCGCCGGACATGCTAGCTCAGCACCGGGCCGCCGAGGCGGTGTCGCGGCCGCCGAGCCGGCCCAGCAAGGAGCAGTCGGTAACCTTCTCGGGTGATCCCGGCCCGTCGGTCTTCGAAGGCACTCGTCGCCCTTGGCCTGGCCATTCTCTACGTCGTCTGGGGGACGACCTACCTGGCCATCCGCGTCGCAGTCGAGTCGATCCCGCCGTTCCTGCTGGCAGCGGTCACCTTCACGCTCGCCGGCCCGGTCCTGCTCGGGATCGTCGCTCTCCGGGGCGGATTACGTGAGGGCTGGCCCTCTCCCCGCCAATGGCTCTCCGCAACGATCATCGGCATCGGCCTGGTGACGTTCGGCAACGGTGCGCTCATGTGGGGCGAGCAATACGTGCCGAGCGGAATCGCGTCGATCGTCGTGGCCACCGTTCCGGTCTGGTTGGCCCTGCTCGCCCGCGTCTTCCTTGGCGAGCGGCTGCGCTGGCCGGCGATGATCGGACTCGGCCTCGGGTTCGCCGGGCTCGTGATCCTGGTCGCGCCCACCGCCGGCCGAGTCAGCGACCTCGCCGGATTGGCGGCGGTGCTGCTGACCGCGGTCGGGTGGGCCGCGGGCTCGGTTTACTCCAAGCGCGCACCGCTGCCGGCCGACCCGTTCCAAGCGGCTGGGATGCAGATGTTCTGCGGCGGGCTGGTGACATTGGCCCTGGCGTTCGCGACCGGCGACGCGCGGCGGTTCGACTCGGGGCGCGTTTCGCTGAATTCGAAACTGGCTTTCATCTACCTCCTGCTTGCCGGCGCCATCCTGGCTTTCGGCGTCTACCAGTGGTTGGTACGGAACGCCTCGCTGTCGCTCGTCGGCACCTACGCCTACGTCAACCCGATCGTTGCGGTGGGGCTCGGCGCGCTCCTTCTCGGTGAGGCGATCACGCTCCGGGCGGTCATCGCCGGCGTGGTCATCGTCGTCGGCGTGGCGCTGATCGTGGCGGCGCAGGCCATGGGACTGCCGGCCCGCCGGGACCGGGTACCGGTTGCCACGGCGACGCCCGAGCCGACCCAGCTGCGATAGCTCGCCTCGCTGTGGCGGGCACAATTTCGTGCGTGCTGTCGAAAAGGCCGCTGCCCATTCGATGACTGAAATGGAGGAGGCGCCGGGACGCCATCGGCATTTGGAGATCATTTCGGAGGACAGAGATGAGACTGGTTGCGACCGAGTACCTATCCCTGGACGGTGTCTTCGAGGAGCCGGGTCATTGGTCCGGTCCGTTCTTCAAGGAGGACGCCGGACAGTTCAAGTGGCGCGAGCTGCAGGCGAGCGATGCGCTGCTCCTCGGCCGGAGGACCTATGAGGGCTTCGCCGCCGCCTGGCCGACGATGACCGGCACCGGCGAGTTCGGCGAGAAGATGAACAGCATGCCCAAGTTCGTCATCTCCTCGACCCTGGACAGCGTCGAGTGGACGGGCTCGAGGCTGGTCAAGGGAGTGGTGGCCGAAGAGGTCGGGAAGCTGAAGCAGGCACCCGGCAACGATCTGCTCCTCTCCGGCAGCGGTCAGCTCTTCCAGTCCCTGATGGATGCGAACCTGATCGACCTGTACCGATTCATGGTGCATCCGATCGTCCTGGGCGAGGGCAAGCGCCTCTTCAGCGACCGCACGGACCAAAGAACCCTCCGGCTGACCAGCACCGAAACGTTCAGCACCGGCATCGTGATCCTCGAGTTTGAGCCGGCCGACCGGGCGTGACGCCCGCTCGGGGGAATCGGAGCCGGGCGGTTGGCGTCACGCCGGTCGGCGATCCACCAGAGCTCGCTCTGATTCCGTTTTCCTGGCTGTTTTCGGAATGAGCTATCGTGCCTCGATGACCGCGCTGTCAGAGGGGCACCACGGCGCGGCGGCGGCTTCCCCGTGGCCTGAGCTGACGCTGGCGGACTGGGAAGCGACCCGTGACACCCTCCATCTCTGGACACAGGTTGTGGGCAAGGTGCGCCTGGCGCTCGAGCCGATGCTCAATCACTGGTGGCAGGTGCCGCTCTACGTGTCCGCTCGAGGGCTGACGACGTCCCTGCTGCACGCCCCACGCGGCGGCCTTGAGATGGAGTTCGACTTCGTCGACCAGGTCCTGGCCATCCGTGCATCAACTGGCGACGCGCGTCGTGTTGCCCTGGAGCCGCGTTCGGTCGCCAGTTTTTACGCAGAGACGATGGCGGCTCTCGCTGCTCTCGATGTGCGAATCTCCATGCTCGCCCGGCCGGTGGAGGTTCCCGACGCCATTCCCTTCGCCGAGGACGAGACCCATTGCTCCTATGACGGCGCCGCGGCGAGACGCTTCTGGATCGCCCTTGGCCACGCCGATCGCGTGATGTCTCATTTCCGCGCCGGTTTCGCGGGCAAGGCGAGCCCGGTGCACTTTTTCTGGGGCGGCTTCGACCTGGCGGTCAGCCGCTTTTCGGGCCGCGCCGCTCCCAAGCATCCGGGCGGTGTGCCGAACTGCGCCGACTGGGTGCAGGAGCTGGCCTACAGCCATGAGGTGAGCAGCTGTGGGTTCTGGCCTGGGGGCAGCTCCGAGGGGTCGTTCTACTCCTATGCCTACCCCGCCCCCGCCGGTTTCGCCGACTGGGAGGTGCAACCGGCGGCGGCATTCTTTGACAAAGGGATGGGCGAGTTCTTCTTGCCCTATACCGCCGTCCGCGAGGCTGAGGATCCCGACGCGTTCCTACTCAGCTTCCTGCAGAGCACCTATGAAGCGGCGGCCGAGCTTGGCCATTGGGATCGAGCCGCGCTCGAGTCAAATCGCTGAGCCATGGGGCGGGAGACCTGCGGGCATCTCGACACGGTGGCGGACGTCACGCCGTCGAGCGACGGATGCGAGGACTGCCTTCGCAGCGGGGGCAGCTGGGTGCACCTGCGCATCTGCATGAGCTGCGGACACATCGGGTGCTGCGACAACTCGCCCAACCGCCACGCCACCGGGCACTGGCACGCGAACGAAGGTCATCCGCTCATCCGCTCCTATGAGCCCGGTGAAGACTGGTGGTGGTGTTATGCGGACGAGCTGTTCTTTGAGCTAGAAGGTGCGGAGCCGGCGCCCTCGCACCCCTGACCTCGCCTAGCTCTGGGCGCCGAAGATGATCACCGCCCGCAGGGCGAGCACGCCCACGAGCACCACGAGCGGAGAGACGATCGGTGAGAGTCGTCCGGGACTTTGCCGGTGCATCAGGAAGGGCGCCGCGATACCCGCAAGGACGAACAGCCAGAGCAGGATGCCGACCGGAGCAAAGAGCTTCGCGACAGTCCCGGCGAGGAACACGGTGATCAGGAAGAGGACCACCAGGGCGGCCTCGAGAATGACAAAGTAGCGGTCGGCGGCGGTCACACCGTCGACGCTGGGCAGCATCTCCGCCCGGTAGCGCATCGCCAGGAGAATCAGCGCTGCCGACCCGCTCAGGGCTGAGGCCAGGAAGAGGCCACCGAGCGGCCATCCATCGCTCCACACCGGCTGGTTGCTGACGCTCAGCAGGACGCCCGTGTAGGCGCAGATGAAGAGGCCAAAGACAGTCCCCAGGATCATGACCAGGCGGCCGAGCATGCCGCCCATCAGGCGGCGATAGGCCCCCCGCCGTCCGGAGTCGGACTCGCGAGCGGCGACGAGCGCGTCGAGGAAGGACAGGAAGGAGAAGACCCCGAAGATCCCGAGCGCCCATACGCCCACCGACATCGGCGACAGGTATTTGAAGTTCAGCCCACCGGTCGCGCTGTTGACGAGCATGTGCCAGAAGTCGGCCGGTCGTCCGAGATCCACGGTGAGAAAGATCGGGCAAAGGACGAGCAGCGGAAGGCTGATCAGGAAAGCAAATCGAGCGGCGGGCTCATCGGAGGGACGGCCGAACAGCCGCAGCATCGTGCCGAGGGCGTACGAACCGCCCGAGAGGCCGGCCAGGAAAAAGTAGGCGAGAATCAGCCAGGTCCACTCGGGGGCCTTCACGAAGTGCTCGGCGAGATACATCAGACGTCTTCCGGACGCGCTGTTTCGCGGCGCCGGCGAAATGCGATCAGCCCCGCGATGATGCCGACCGCGGCAGCGGCGGCGCCCCCGAGGTAGCCGAGCAGATTGTTCCGTGCGGGCAAGACCGCGTTGGCTGCGTTTGGAAGCTGATACACCTCGGGCTTGTCCATCAGCAGAAAGAAATTGTTGAGCCCGCCGTACACCTTGTCGTCGCGCCCGTAGAGCTGGGCTTTCGAATATCCCTGCTGCTGCAGCGCCGCCAACCTCGCATCCGCGAGCTGGTGCAGGTCGTCGACGTTTCCGAACTTGATCGACTCGGTAGGGCAGGCCTTGGCGCACGCCGGGGTGAGGTTGTTCTGCAGGCGGTCGTAACAGAGGGTGCACTTGTGCGCGGTGCCCGTCGCCTTGCTGAAGCCGATCACGTTGTAGGGACAGGCCGCGATGCAGTTTCGGCAGCCGTTGCACACCTCCTGCTGGATGTACACGGTGTCGAATTCGGTCCGCACGATGGCATTGGTCGGGCAGACGTCCATGCAGGAGGCGTGTTGGCAGTGCTTGCAGACGTCCGACATCATCAGCCAGGCCTGCCCGCCGCCGGTCGATGCCGGCT
Organism: Candidatus Dormiibacterota bacterium; assembly: GCA_036564345.1. Taxonomy (GTDB): domain Bacteria; phylum Chloroflexota; class Dormibacteria; order Dormibacterales; family Dormibacteraceae; genus UBA6019. The sequence goes on from DATCOZ010000083.1 coordinate 37,712, forward strand.
GGCCGATCAGGTTGCCATTGTTGGGGATCTGCTCGATGAACTTGACGTGGCGCCAGTTCTCGGCGTCCAGCTGGCCGGTGTTGTCGTAGCTGTCCAGCAGCAGGTCGGGCTCGTTGCCCTTGAGCCCGTTCCATTCCTTGCAGGCGACCTCGCAGGCCTTACAGCCGATGCAGATGCTGGTGTCGGTGAAGAAGCCTACTTTCGCCATCTAAAACCCCATGAGATTGGGCGTGATCTTGGTGAACCCACGCTCGCGGACGAACAGGTCGAGAGGTAGGGCGGCGAGCTCATCGACGACCGGCACCGCGGCCGGGTCCTTGGGAAGGTCGATCGTCAGGAGGTAGCGCCGGCACTTCTCACAGGCGTCGGCGCGCACGTTCGCGAACTGGTCGGTGTCCGCGAAGATCGGGAGCGCGGAGGTGTCTTCGCTGCCGCACGCTGCGCAGACCATGCGGGGGTACACCCAGCTCTGGCTGCAGCGCGAGCAGAGCAGGAAGCGCGGCGCCGAGACGAGCGCCTCGCCCGAGATGCCGAAGTAGGACAGCTGCGGCTTCCCGCCACAGGACGGGCAGAGGCCGGGATCGGGTTCAGGCGGCGCGCCACAGGCCTCCGCCGCAACGTCGGGCAGCGCCTCTAACACCGGGGCTGCGGAAGCCCGTGCCAGGTACCGATCGGTGGCCGGCAGCTCGTCCCCGCCGAGCCAGCGAGAGATCAGCTCGTGCAGGTCGGCATCGTGGAACCTCGCCAGCGCCGCGCCCCGCAGCTTC
>DATCOZ010000087.1:0-7520 GCA_036564345.1 Candidatus Dormiibacterota bacterium
CTCCTCGGGTCCGCCCGAACGACCGACCAGGAGCAGCTCGCCGCCGGGTTGCTCAGCGCGGAAAGCGAGGGCGACTGCCAGGGCCGGCATCACGTGGCCGCCGGTCCCGCCGCCCGAGATGAGAAGACGCATCTACCTCCCCTTCAGTTTCGTTGGAGGGGCTCCGCGTCCCCTGCGAGGCGACATTGAGAAGCACGCCGATCGCCGCCAGCGTCGTCGCCACCGAAGAGCCACCGTAGCTGATCAGCGGTAGCGGCACCCCCGTGATGGGGAGCGTGTCGGTGACCGTCGCCATGTTGACCAGCGCCTGGAAGGCGACCCAGGTCGTGATGGCGGTGGCGATCGCCAGCCCCAGCCGGTCGGGGGCGCGCAGGGCGGCCCGATAGCCGCGGATGGCGAAGGCGGCGAAGCCGGCCAGGACCAGCGTCGTGCCGAACAGCCCCGTCTCCTCGCCAACGATCGCGAAGATGAAGTCGGTGTGGGCCTCGGGCAGCCAGAGGAACTTCTGGACCGAGTGGCCGATGCCGACGCCCCAGAGGCCGCCGGAGCCGAGGGCGTAGAGCGCCTGGGTCGATTGGAAGCCGGCGTTGAGCTGGTCCTGGAAGGGGTTCACGAAGACAGCCAGCCGTGCGAAGCGATAGGGCTCGAGGACGATCGTCAGCCAGCCTGCGAGGAAGAGGCCGAGCAGCAGGAGGGCGAGGTGGCGCTTGCGGCCGCCGCCGGCGATGAAGGCGGCGATCAGGATCGCGGCCACCACCAGCGCGGTGCCCAGATCGCGCTCCAGGATTACGAGTCCGAGAGCGCCGCCGAGCAGGACGACGAAGGGGACGAAGCCGTCCCTCAGATCACGGAGCCGCTCGCCGCGCTTGACGACCCAGGCGGACATGAAGAGTCCGAAAGCGAGCTTTGCAATCTCCGTCGGCTGGATCACGAACGGCCCCAGGGCAAACCAGCGGCGGGCGCCGTTCACCTCGACGCCGGCCAGCGGCACCATGACCAGGAGCACCGTCACCGCCACGGTCCCGGGAAGGATCAGCGGCCTCAGGCGGTGGTAGTCGACCCGCATCAGGACCAGCAGCGCGGCGCCGCCGACGCCGACGGAGACGAGCTGGCGCTCGAAGTAGTAGAGGGCGGTCAGGTGCTGGATGTAGGCGAGCGCCTGGCTCGCGCTGAGGACGAAAACCAGGCCGGTGGCCACCAGCAGGACGGTGATCAGGAGCAGCCAGCGATCTGCCTCGGGCCGGCGGTTCCGCTCCCGGGCGCGAAACCAGGGCGCCTCCTCGCGGACCTGTTCTGCGAGCGCCGCCATTCAGCCTGCTCTCGCCTGGTTCCGGGCGCGGACGCTGTCCTTGAAGCGGCGGCCCCGGTCCTCGAAGCTGGTGAACCAGTCGTAGCTCTTGTAGCCGGGGCTCAGGAGCACGACCCCGCCAGGGGCGGCGAGACCGGCGGCGAGCTCGATCGCGTGGTCGAGGTCGCGAGCGCGGACGACGTCTGGGTGGCCGGCAAGCTCCTTCTCGAGGACGTCAGCACTGTCCCCGATCAGGACGACCCCGCGGGCTAGCCGGCGGATCCGGCCGACCCAGTCGGCCAGCTCGAAGCCGCCGCCGTAGCCGCCCGCGATGAGCACCACCGGCTGCCCCGCGAAGGACTCGATTCCCACCGCCGCCGCCTCCGGGTTGGTCGCCTTGGAGTCGTTGTACCAGCGGACCCCGCCCCACTCGCCGACCAGCTCCAGGCGATGCTCGACACCGGCAAAGCCGGCGATCGCCGAGTCGACCTCGCTCCTCGGAATCCCGGCCAGCCGGCCGACCGCGGCAGCCGCCTTGGCGTTCATCAGGTTGTGGGCCCCCGGGACCGGCATCGGCGGATCCGACTCCTGGTCGAACCAGGTCACGCTGCCGGCCGTCTGCGCGGCGAGGGCCCGGCAGGCGGGGTCCTGGCCGTTGAGGACGGCGTGCTCCCCGCGGTCGAGATGGCGAATCAGCCTGGCCTTGGCGGCGACATAGTTCTCGAAGGTGCCGTGGCGGTCGAGGTGGTCGGGTGTTAGGTTCAGGATCACCCCCATCGCCGGCTTGGGCCGCCCGATCGACTCGAGCTGGAAGCTGGACAGCTCGAGCACCACCCAGTGCTCCGGCGAGATCTCGTGGAGCCGGTCGAGGACGGTGTCGCCGATGTTCCCGCCGACCAGCACCGGCCGCCTGCCGCGAGCCAGCACCGCCCCCGTCAGCGCGGTGGTCGTCGTCTTGCCGTTGGTGCCGGTGATGCCGATGATCGGCGCGGGGCAGTAGCGGAAGAAAAGTTCCATCTCGCTGCCGACCTTGAGACCCAGGCGCCGCGCCGACCGGAGGAGCGGTGCGTCCCAGGGCACGCCGGGGCTGGCGTAGACCTCGTCGCAGCCACGGAGCACGGAGTCGTCGTAGCCGCCTAGCACGGTCTCGACGCCGGCGGGTAGCTTGGCCAGGTGGTCGCCCAGCCTGGCGGCGGGCTTGCTGTCGGCCACCCGGACCGTGTCGCCGCGGTCGCGAAGGAAGCGGGCCAGGGCCACCCCGCTCCGGCCGAGGCCGACCACGAGCGAGGTCTTCACAGCCGGGCCGCGACCGCCGAGGCGAGCGCCGCGACGGCGCCGACCGTCCAGAAAACCATGTCGATGCGGTTCTCGGACCACCCCTCGAGCTGGAACGTCAAGTGGATCGGGGTCATCTTGAAGATGCGGCGTCCGCCGGTGGCCTTGAAGTACGCCACCTGCATCATGACAGAGAGAGTCTCGATCACAAAAACGAGGCCGACCAGTGGAAGGAGGAGCACGAAGCCCTGCTGGATCGCCAGCGCGGCGAGGGCGTAACCCAGCCCCAGCGAGCCCGCGTCGCCCATGAAGACGCGGGCCGGGTGGCGGTTGTACCAGAGGAAGGCGAGCAGTCCGCCGGCGATCGCCAGGCCGGTAGCCTTCTCACCCGCCATCGCGCCGGGCAGGAGCAGGGCGACGGCCAGGAAGGCGATCAGGCAGAGCCCGCCGGCGAGGCCGTCGATGCCGTCGCTGAGGTTGACGGCATTGGCGCAGCCGACGATCGCGAGGACCGCCAGTGGCCAGTAGAACCAGCCGAGGTCGAAGGGGATCAGGAACTGGTGCGGCTGGTGGGCGAGGGCGGCGACCGGCAGCGCCAGCGCCAGCTGGATCGGGAACTTGAGACGGGCGGGGATCCCGAGCGACCCCACCCGCAGCTTGCGCAGGTCGTCGGCGAGGCCGAGGAGACCGCCCAGCAGCAGACCGGCGACAGCCGCGCCAGCCCCCGGGTGCCCTGCCGCGGTGGCGAGCAGCCCCGCGATCATGGCCAATGCCACGAAGAGGATGCCGCCACCGGTCGGGGTGCCGGCCTTCAACTGGTGCTCCGCGGGAAGCTCGGTCTGGATCACCTGGCCGGCCTTGCGGCGGCGGAGGAGGGCGATGAAGGGCGGGTAGGCGAGCATCCCGATGACGAAGCTGATTCCCAGCGTCAGCAGGTCGAGCAGCCAACTCAAGGCCGGAGCAGCTCCTCGACCACGTCCTCCAGCGCGACTCCGTGCGAGGCCTTGACGAGGACGACATCGCCGTCGCGTGCACGCGAGCGCACCCAGCGCACGGCGGCGGGCTTGTCGGCGACCAGCTCGCCGCCGGCTGCCTCGGCGAGCAGGCGCCCGTTGCCGACGTCGACGACGCAGAGCTCGTCGAAAACCTCGCGGGCGCGTTCCCCGACCCTCTGATGCGCCTCGCGAGCCAGCGGGCCGAGCTCGCGCATCTCGCCCAACACCGCCAGCAGCCTGCCTCGGTGAGGCTGCTCGGAAACCGCGTCAAAGGCGGCCAGCATCGACTCGGGGCTGGCGTTGTAGGCGTCGTCAACGATCGAGAAGCCGGCGGCCGCCGGCAGCGACTGGAGCCGGCGGTCGACTTCCACCTCGGCCAGCGCCGGGGCCGCGGTCGCGAGCGCGACGCCCAGGTGCTCGGCCGCGACAAGCGCCGCCAGTGCGTTGCGCGCCTGGTGGCGGCCGAGGAGCCGCAGCCGGACGGGGACGCCGCGGACGGTGAAGGCGCCGGCGGAGTAGCCCTCGCCACGGAGATCGCCGCCCTCTAGCCCGAAGGTGACGATCGGCGCCCGGCTCCAGCCCCGGATCAGCGACGTCGTCGGGTCGTCGTGGTTGAGGACCGCCAGGCCGTCGGCGGGCAGGGCGCCGATGAGCTCGGCCTTGGCCCGCGCGATGCCCTCGACCGAGTCGAAGAACTCGATGTGGACCGTCCCGACCCCGGTCACGATCCCGATCGTGGGTGAAGCGAGCTCGGCGAGCCGGGCGATCTCGCCCGGGGCCTGCATCCCCATCTCGAGCACGAGGACCTCGTGGACGCCCGGCTCGAGGCGCAGGATCGTCAGCGGCACGCCGGTCTCGGTGTTCAGGTTGCCCTCCGTCTTGAGGACCTTGAAGCGGGTGGCGAGGGCCGCAGCGAGCAACTCCCTGGTCGAGGTTTTGCCGTTGGAGCCGGTGATGCCCACGACGATCGGCGCCGCCTCCTCCAGCCTGGTTCGGGCGAGCCTGTAAAGCGCTGCCCAGGTGTCGGGCACCACGACCACCTCGGCGTCGCCCGCTCCTTCCGGCGGGTGCTCGACCACGACCCCGGCCGCGCCCCGTGCCACGGCGTCGGCGACGTAGCGGTGGCCGTCCTTCTCGGCTCCCCTCAGCGCGAAGAAGAGCCCGCCCGGCTGGACCTCGCGGCTGTCCGTGTGAACGGACGCGAAGGAGCCCTTCGCGCCGGGAAGCTTGACGACTGCCATGTGACTAAAGGATCGAGGTTTCCGCCGGCCGGTTACGGAACAGTGGGGGCAGGCCGCGCGGAGGCTAGCCGAGCACCGCCGAAAGGGGGGACGTCCCCCCTCATCATGGCGCGATGTGCCAGTCGAGAACGATGTCCTGGGCGATCTGCTTCCAGACCGGCGCGGCGACGATGTAGCCGTCGTTGGCGATCCAGGTCGCGTTGTGCGGCTTGCGGATCACGACCAACATCGTGAAGCGGGGGTTGCTGGCCGGCATGTAGCCGACGTAGCTGGACCAGACGTCCTGGGTGTACTGGCCGCTCACCGGGATCTGGGAGGTGCCCGTCTTGCCGGCCTCGTCCTTCTCAAAACCGGCAATCCGGGCAAGCGAGCCGGAGCCGTTCTGGACCACCGACTTCATCATCTCGTTCATCTGGGCCGCCGTCGCCGCCGAGATCACCTGCCAGGGCGCCGCCTGGGACAGTGATGTCGGCCTTCCGCCGACCCGAGCCACGACGTGGGGCTGGACGTACTTGCCGCCATTCGGGATCACGTTCAGCGCCGCGATCATCTGGACCATGTTCGCGTCGATGCCCTGCCCGAAGGACGTGGTTGCCATCTCGGACGGCCGGTAGTCGGCCTCCGCCTTGATCGGCACCGACGATTCGGCCGCCACGTCGATGCCGGACGGCCGCGAGAAGCCGAAGTTGACCATGTTCTGGTAGTAGGGGTCGTTGCCCTCCAACTGGAGCGCCCGGACCGCGCCGACGTTGAGCGACGACTCGAGGACCTTGGTGTAAGTGACGGTGCCGCGGTTCTGGCGATCCCAGTCGTAGAGCGTCACGCCGCCGACGCTGATCCGGCCGGGATCGTTGAGCGTCATCGTCGGCGTGATGGCGTGGTTCTCGATCGCACCCGACAGGGTGACCACCTTCATCGTCGAGCCGGGCTCGTAGAGGTGCGAGGCGACCGGGTCGATGAAGCGGTCGACCGCGGTCTGGCCGGAGTTGTTCGCGTTGTACGTCGGGTAGTCGGCCCAGGCGATGATGGCGCCCGTTTTCGGGTCCATCACGAGCACGCTGCCGCTCTCCGCCTTGTTCCTGGCGACGCCGGCGGCCAGCGCTTGCTCGGCCGCGTGCTGGATGTCGGCGTCGATCGTCAGCTGGAGGTCGGCCCCGTTGACCGGGTCCTTCTTCGTCGCGCCGCCAACGACGATCTCACGGCCGGTCAGGTCCTGGTAGGTCGACATCGAGCCGTTTCGGCCCGCCAGCTCGGCCTGGTAGTAAGCCTCGACCCCGTACTGTCCCTTGCCGGCATCGTTTACGAAGCCGAGCAGGTTGGAAGCGAGAGTGCTGTCGGCGCCGCTTCCCGCCAGGTAGGACCGCCGGGTCTCCGGCTCCAGGCCGACACCGGCAAGGTGGAGGGCAAGCAGCCGGTCGGCCACCGGCTTGGGCTGTTGACGGGCGATGTAGGCGAACTTGGAGTTGGACGCGAGGACGGCCACGATGGGCGCGATCGGCCTGCCGGTCGCTGTGCTCAGGGCCGCGGCGACGTGCTCGCGGTCGGCGGCCCGGACCTGGTCGGGGGCGACGACGATCGAGTAAACGGTCTCGTTGATGGCCAGCGGCTGACCGTTGCGGTCGAAGATCAGGCCTCGCGCCGCGGGCAGCTCGACGACCTTGCTGTACTGGGTCAGCGCGTCGGCCGAGAGGCGGCTGTGCTGGAGCACCTGCCAGTAGAGAAGCCGCCCCCAGATGACGCTCGCCAGGAGGAGCGCCGCCGCCAGCAACCAGAGCACGCGCATCCGGTAGCTGGGCTCACGCGGTGTGAAGGCGCGGTTCGGTCGGGGGCGAGCGGCGTGACGCGCGCTCAGGGCCAAGCTTTATCTGCCTGCGGCGAGGGCGTCCTGCCCGCCGGTCACGGTCTTCCCGATCGAGGCGAGGGCGCGCTCCCAGAGGGGGCTCTGGTCAGGCGCCTGGGGAGGCGGGCCGTCGAGCACGACGCCGGAGTCCTGGAACTTGACGTAGCGATAGGGCTGCGGACGGGTGAGGCTCGCCTGCGCGGCCGCGGCCTCGATCTGCGCGGGTGAGGTCAGGCTGGCCTCCTGGTACTTGAGGTTCTGCTGCTCCGCGAGCAGCGCCTGCTGCTGGTCCTGGAGGCGGCCGATCTCGTAGGAGGACTGCGTTGTGCCGGCAGCCTGGATGAGGTAGAGGAGCGCGATCGCGAGCACTGCCGCGACCAGCAGGTAGAGGCGCCCGAAGGCGCTGAAGCGGATCCGCTCGGGCAGGTCGAGCCGGAGCGGCTGGGGCAGGCTGAGTCGCGCCCGCCGGCGCCGCCGGCTGCCCTGGTCGCGGAGGACGGCCCGCGCCGGTAGGCGCAGCGCGCCGATCCCAGCCGGCGAGGGCCCACGTGAGCCACGCTGGTGGGACGGCTTGAGACCGATATTCGGGTTGCTGACCAAGGGAATGAGAGGAACCTCGCGTGCGGTGACGTGGGCTGCGACGCTTGCTTCAGATCCGCTCGGCGACCCGGAGCCGGGCCGAGCGCGAGCGCGGGTTGACGGATATCTCTTCGGCCGAGGGCCGGACCGGTTTTCGGATCACGGCCCTTAAAAGGGCCCGGTGAGCGCAGGTACAGACTGGCTGCTGGGGGGGGCAGATACAGTCTTTCGACTCGGCTGCAATGGTTGCTTTGACCAATCGATCTTCGAGGGAATGGAATGAGATCGCCGCCATGCGCCCA
>DATCOZ010000117.1:0-6513 GCA_036564345.1 Candidatus Dormiibacterota bacterium
CGTCCGGCCAGTTCTCGACTTCAACATGGTCGATCCTCGTTTCGTCGAGGAGACGGATGTCCTATCGACGTTGGACCAGCGGCCGAACCTGATGGAGCTGACCCCGAGCGGGTTCGAGAACCTCATCACCAACCTCTTCCAGAAGATGGGACTGGAGACCAAGCTGACACAGGCCTCACGAGACGGTGGCGTCGACTGCGTGGCATACGACCCGCGCCCGGTACTCGGCGGAAAGGTCGTGATCCAGGCGAAGCGCTACAAGAACACGGTTGGCGTGAGCGCTGTCCGCGACCTGTTTGGCACCATGCAGAACGAAGGGGCGTCCAAGGGCATCTTGGTGACCACGAGCGGGTACGGACGTGCGTCGTTCGAGTTCGCCGACGGGAAACCGCTCGAACTTCTGAGTGGTAGCAACCTCCTGTACCTCCTAGCAGAGCATGCCGGTATCGAAGCGAAGATCGAAGCTCCAGCGGACTGGGTGGACCCGTCGCCAGAGTCCATTTCGGACGAACCGGCAGTTAGCGGATAGTACTTCTTACAAGGATCGGTATCCCGGCAGCGAGCCGCGTGGATCTGGCTTGGCGAACGCAACCTTCCCTTGGTAGCCGACCGGACGGGGGACGTGCCGAACTCCTGGTTCACGACGCAACCTCAACCCGACGTACAGCGCCGCCGTTCCGAGGTTGGTTAGAAGTGAGTTGGCTCCCCCTTAACCTTGAGTCGCAGGCACTCAAGGTTGAACCCTCGCGGGGAATACCCGGAGGGCCCTTCGCCGTTTCGTTCGTAGAAGCCTAATCTTCGAACGGGAGAACATGAACATGACTGAGCAGCTCGACACCAAGATCCTTCCCCTCCTCCCCCTCACCACCGGCGTGGTGCTGCCGCACATGGTGGTCACCCTGACCCTCGAGACGCCCGAAGCGCGCGCGGCCGTCAAAGCCGCCAGGGCCGCCGACGACAACGTCCTGCTGGTGCCGCGCAACCAGAACGGTGGGTACGCTCGCGTGGGCACCGTCGCCCACATCGAGGAGATGGGCCGGACGCCCTCCGGCGTCGAGGCGCTCGTCATCCGAGGCCTCTACCGAGCCTCCATCGGCTCCGGCATCGCCGGCACCGGCGACGCCACGTGGGTGCAGTTCGAGGCGCACCCCGACGCCGAACCACCTTCGGACGCGGCCCGAAAGCTGGCCCGCGAGTACCGCGCCACCGTCGAGAACATCCTCGACCTTCGCGGCGCTCCCCAGATCGCGGAGTTCCTGCGCGGCATCAACGACCCCGGCGCCATGGCCGACATGGCCGGCTACTCGCCCGACCTCTCGTTCGATCAGAAGGTCGAGCTCCTGGAGAACCTCGACGTCGAATCGCGCCTCACGAAGGTCCTGTCGTGGGCCAAGGACACCCTCGCCGACATCAGCATCAAGGACAAGATCCGTTCGGACGTCAACGAGGGCATGGAGAAGCGCCAGCGCGAGTTCCTGCTCCGCCAGCAGATGGACGCGATCAAGAGGGAGCTCGGCGAGGCCGACGACGAGGCCAGTGTCGTCGCGGAATACCGCCGCAAGATCGACGAGGCCGGCATGCCCGAGGGCCCGCGCAAGGAGGCCGAACGCGAGCTGGGCCGTCTGGAGCGGATGAACGAACAGTCCCCCGAGTACGGCTGGATCCGGACCTACCTCGACTGGATGACGGAACTTCCCTGGGCCATCCGGACCGAGGACAACCTCGACATCACCGACGCGCGCCGCATCCTGGACGAGGACCACGAGGGTCTCGGGGACGTCAAGGACCGCATCATCGAGTACCTCGCCGTTCGCAAGCTCCGGGCCGAACGCGGCCTCTCGGCCGCCGGCGAAGGCCGCGGCTCGGGCGCCATCCTCACGCTGGTCGGGCCTCCCGGCGTCGGCAAGACTTCCCTCGGTGAGTCCGTCGCCCGTGCCCTAGGGCGCAAGTTCGGCCGGATCTCCCTCGGCGGTATCCACGACGAGGCCGAGATCCGCGGCCACCGCCGGACCTACGTCGGCGCGCTCCCCGGGCGCATCGTGAGAGCCCTCAAGGAGGCCGGCACCAAGAACCCGGTCCTCATGCTGGACGAGATCGACAAGGTCGGGAGCGACTGGCGGGGCGACCCCTCCAGCGCGCTGCTCGAGGTGCTCGACCCCGCCCAGAACCACAGCTTCCGTGACCACTACCTGGAGGTCGACCTCGACCTCTCCGAGGTGCTTTTCATCCCGACCGCGAACGTGGCCGACACGATCCCCGGGCCGCTGCTGGACCGGATGGAGCTCGTCCGCCTGGACGGCTACACCGAGCAGGAGAAGCTCGCCATCGGGCGATCGCACCTGCTGCCCCGGCAGCTGGACCGCAACGGGCTCGATGCCGCAGAGGTCGAGGTGACCGACGCCGCGATCGAACTGATCATCTCCGACTACACCCGCGAGGCGGGCGTCCGCAACCTGGAGCGCGAGATCGGCAAGGTGCTCCGCAAGGTCACCACCAAGCTCGACGCCAACAAGGGTGAGAAGCCGCTGACGGTCGACACCGGCGACATCAAGGAGTATCTCGGCCGGCCGAAGTTCCAGAACGAGGTCGCCGAGCGCACCTCGGTGCCCGGAGTGGCAACCGGCCTGGCCGTCACCGGGACCGGGGGCGACGTGCTCTTCATCGAGGCGAGCGCGATCGACGGCGAGAAGGGCGCGCTCACCCTCACCGGCCAGCTCGGGGACGTAATGAAGGAGTCGGCCCAGATCGCGCTCAGCTACGTGCGCTCGCGGCGCGACCTGCTGGGCGCCGACAAGGAGCTGTCCGACAAGCGGATCCACGTCCACGTCCCGGCGGGAGCGATCCCCAAGGACGGGCCCTCGGCGGGCGTCACGATGGTCACCGCCATCACCAGCCTGCTGACCGGCCGGCCGGTCCGCAACACCGTCGGGATGACCGGCGAGGTGACGCTCCAGGGCAAGGTGCTGCCGATCGGCGGCGTCAAGCAGAAGGTCCTGGCCGCGCACCGCGCGGGGCTGAAGGAAGTGATCCTGCCCAAGCGCAACGAGGCCGACCTCGACGACCTGCCGGAATCGGTCCGGAACGAGATGGTGTTCCACCTCGCGAGCGACGTCAAAGAGGTGCTCGAGATCGCTCTCGAGCCCCGGGTCGCGGTCACCGAAGAGCCTCTCACCATCGTCAGCTGACAGGAAGGAATCAAAACGACCTCGGGCGGGTATAGTTCAGCAGAGCCCGCTCGGGGTCCTTCCCACTCCGTCATAGCAACGAGAGTCCTGAGTACGACGAGGCAGTAAATCCAGAACAAGGGGAGGAACTAGGAGTACTCCCCGTTGACTAGCTTTGCCGAGCTGGGCCTCGAGCCCCGCATCCTCGACGCGCTGACGCGCACCAAGATCGAAACGCCCGTCCTTGTCCAGGCCGAGGCGATCCCACCCCTTCTCGACGGCGACGACGTCGTCATCGAAGCCCCGACCGGTTCGGGCAAGACGCTCGCCTTCCTCATCCCTGCCGCGCAGGGCCTCCTCACCTCGACCGGTCAGGGCCCGCGGGTCCTGGTCGTCACTCCGACCCGCGAGCTGGCCGTCCAGATCGACGCGGTCTGGAAGGGCCTCGAGACCGGTCTGCGCTCGGCGCTGCTCTACGGCGGCGTTGGTTACGCGACCCAGACCAACGACCTCAAGAAGCACCCGGACATCATCATCGGAACCCCGGGCCGCCTCCTCGACATGGTCGGCAAGCGCCTCGTCACCCTGAGCCGGGTCGAGTACCTGGTCCTCGACGAGGCCGACGAGATGCTCGACGCGGGCTTTGCGCCGGACGTCGAGAAGATCATGGCGATGACCTACCAGCCGCAGACCGTGCTGGCCTCGGCGACGATGCCGGAGTGGGTCAGCCGGATGATCGACAAGCATCTCCAGCAGCCGGTCCGGATCAAGGTCGCCGGCGAGGCTGTGGCGCTCCTCGAGCACGGCCTGCTCAGGGTCGACCGCGGCGACAAGCTGCAGGTCCTCAACCGCCTGCTCCGCCGCCACAAGGGCTCCGCCATCGTCTTCGGTCGCACCAAGCACGGCGTCAAGAAGCTCAACCGCGACCTGAAGGCGCTCGGCCACGACAGCGTCGAGCTGCAGGGCAACCTCTCCCAGGGTGCGCGAGACAAGACGATGGAGTCGTTCCGCGACCAGCGAGCCGACATCCTGGTGGCGACCAACGTCGCCGCCCGCGGCCTCGACATCAGCCACGTCGGGCTGGTGATCAACTTCGAGCTGCCCGACACGGCGCAGTGGATGACCCACCGGATCGGCCGAACGGCCCGGATGGGCAACGAGGGCCGCGCCCTGACCATGGTCACGCCGGAGGACATGCCGAACTGGAGCAAGCTGCGCCGGCAAGGCGCTCCCGAGCTGCGCGAGCTCGACTCCGAGCACCTGCTCAGCGAGGGCGGCTGGCGGTACGTCGCGCGCAACGGCGGGCACGCCCCCGTCGCCGACAAACCGGCAGCGCCGGTGGCCGGCGCGGCGCCATCCGGGCAGCGCCGCAGGCGTCGCTCCCGGGGGCGAGGCCGCCCTTCTGCCGCTTAGGTAGCGCTAAAGGGGCTAAAACCGCCAGCCTTGGTGGTAGGATTCCCCGCGCCATGGGGAAGACTAAGGTCCTCTGATGGCGCAGACGACGAGAGAGGGCCATCTCATAACACAGGAACTTGAGGCTCTTTCGGCCGGCCCCGCGGAGGTGACCGTCCACCTGCTCGGCGGCCAGGTCATCGAGGGTCGCTCGAGCGTCGCCGCCATCTCCCGCCGGGGCTACCCGATCCACACCGGCGAGCCCGAATCGGACGAGACGTGGGTGCCTCTCGCCAACCTCAAGTACATCGTTCTGGGCGGGGCGCTGGAGCCCGACCCGGGAGAGTCTGAGACCGAACGCAAGGCGCTCCTCAGCTTCCGCGACGGCGACACGATCCAGGCCTACCTGGCCGGCATGCCGGGCTCCACCCAGGAGGGCTTCCCGGTCCGCATGCGGGTGCCCGACACCGAGTTCGTTTCGGTCGTCCTCTGCTGCTCCCAGTCGCTTCTCGAGATCCGCTTCGTCGACCGCTGGGGCGTCGGGCTCACGCAGTGGACGGCAGCACCCAAGCGGCGGCGCACCGACCGCACGCCGATCCTCGGCGGCGGGGCCAAGGACGACCGCCAGGGCGGCTCGCGGGTCACCCAGCTGGCGGCGCACTACCGCGACCGGCTCTCCCTGATCCGCGACTCCGACCTCTCCAGCGGCGACCAGGAGTCGTTCACCCGCTCGGTCCGGCTCCACATCGACAACATGCTGGACGACGACCAGCTGACGCTCACGATGTCGGAGCGCACCGAGCTGATCGACCAGATCCTGCTCCAGGCCGTCGGCTACGGCCCTCTCGACCACCTCCTCCACGACCCGGCCGTCTCGGAGATCATGGTCAACGGCGCCGACGACGTCTACATCGAGCGCGACGGCATGCTGATGAAGGCGGAGGCCCGCTTCCAGGACGAGGGCCAGCTGCTGGAGACGATCCGCCGCATGATCGCCGTCACCGGCCGGCACATCGACGAGCTGAGCCCGATGGTCGACGCCCGCCTCCCCGACGGCAGCCGCATCAACGCGATCATCCGGCCGGCCGCGCTGCGCGGCCCGTCGCTGACGATCCGCAAGTTCCGCGACTTCGTGATGGACATCGACGACCTCCTCCGCGAGGGCTCGCTGAGCCCGGCGATGGCCGACTTCCTGCGGGCCTGCGTGCTGGGCCGGATGAACATCCTCGTCTCGGGCGGCACCGGCTCGGGGAAGACCACCTCGCTCAACGTGATGGCCTCCTACATCCCCGAGAACCAGCGCGTGGTGACGATCGAGGACGCGGCTGAGCTGCAGATCCAGCATCCCCACGTCGTCTCGCTCGAGCACCGCCCGCCAAACGTCGAAGGCAAGGGCGAGCTGACCATCCGGCAGCTTGTCCGCAACTCCCTCCGGATGCGCCCCGACCGGATCCTGGTCGGCGAGGTCCGCGGCGGCGAGGCGCTCGACATGCTCCAGGCCATGAACACCGGCCACGACGGCTCGATGTCCACCATCCACTCCAACTCGGCTCGCGACGCGCTCAGCCGTCTCGAGACGATGGTGATGATGGCCTCCATCGACCTTCCCTACGAGGCGGTGCGGGCGCAGATCGGTTCGGCCGTCAACATGCTGGTCCACCAGGCACGGATGCCGGACGGCCGCCGCAAGATCGTCCAGGTCGCCGAGGTCCTCGGCTACAACGCCGACGGCCCGGTCCTCCGCGACATCTACGTGCTCGGGATGGGCGCCGACCTGCACCTCGAGTTCAACGCCACGGGATACATCCCGAAGCTTCTCGACAAGGCCGCCTTCTACGGCGTCCAGGTCCCCGACCGCCTCTTCGACCCCGAGTTCGCCCGCTACATACCGGCCGGGGCGGACAGCATGATGCCGGTCATCAAGGACCCTGTCCTGGAGGCCGAGACCCGCCGCCGC
>DATCOZ010000122.1:0-12757 GCA_036564345.1 Candidatus Dormiibacterota bacterium
GGCAGACCCTCCGCCAGAAAAAGGCGTCGCCGGGCGCAAACAAGCATCCCGTCAACCAGGCGCACTTCGACGACCGCGACTTCGGCGAGCGGATCGCGGATCAGCTCTCGGCCGGCATGGGCTCCTGGCCATTCCTGATCGTCCAGACGTTCTTCATGATCGTCTGGGTTGCGGTCAACGTGATCTGGCTCCTGAACAAGGGTTGGGATCCCTACCCCTTCATCCTTCTCAACCTCGTTCTCTCGCTGCAAGCCACCTACGCCGGCCCGATCGTCCTTCTCGCCGGCAACCGCCAGTCGGCGAAGGATCGGTTGACCCTCGAGCACGCTGCAACTGAGGCGGAGAAGGGCGGCGAGGGCGTTACCAAGATCCTCAAGGAGATCCGCAATAACACGAAGCTGACGCTCGAGATCCTCGAGCAGCTGGAGAAGAAGTAGATGGGCATGAAGACGTCGCCAACAGAGGGGCCCATCGTCGAGACTCCCACGGGCGTGCTGCGTCGACAGCTGGCAGCGGCGGCGAACCGGCACCCGGTCAACCAGGTCCACCTGGACGAGGCAACCTTTGGCGAGCGGATGGCGGACAAGGTGGCCGGTGCCATCGGCACCTGGCGCTTCCTGATCGGCCAGGGCGTGATCATCGTGGCCTGGATCCTGGCGAACATCCTTCTGCTGCTGAACAGGGGCTGGGACCCCTATCCCTTCATTCTCCTGAACCTGATGTTCTCGATCCAGGCCGCCTACACCGGCCCGGTCCTGCTCCTGGCCGGTAACCGCGCCGCCCAGCATGACCGGCTCCGGCTCGAACACACCGCCGAGCTGGAAGAGGCGGCCGAGAAGGTGACGCTGGAGATCCTCAAGGAGATCGAGAAGAACACCGAGACAACGCTCAAGGTCGCCGAGCACATCAAGAACATGCGCGGCACCGCCGGGACGGCCTGACGCCGGGATGTTCAGCCGCATCCTGCTCGCCGTTGACGAGACCTACGACGTCGACGAGGCGATCAGCATCGTGGCCGGGCTGGCGAAGGCGTTCGACGCCGAGGTGAGCGTCTACCACGCTCGGGAGCGGGTGGTCGGAGCGATGGCGACCTCTGAGCAGGAGTCGATCCACGAGTCCTTCGAGTTCGGGAACGGCATCGCCGGGCGCCTCTCCGGGCAGGGCGTCAAAGCCACCGCGCTGGTCGAGAGCGCGCGGCCCGATCGCCTGGCCGATCACCTCCTCGCCCAGGCCGCAGCCACCGGCGCCGAGCTGATCGTGATCGGCGGCCACCATGCTCACAACGTTCGCGAGCGAGTCATCGGCGACCTCGGCAAGGAGCTCGCGCACCGCGCCCACTGCCCGGTCCTCATGATGCCGAGCGCAGCCAGAACCGAGCACCGCTGACCGCCTGACGCGCCGGCCGTCCGACGGCAGGGAGGCGGGGATTGCCCTGCCTATACTCAGCCGACATGCGGGTGATCCTGTACACGGGCAAAGGTGGCGTCGGCAAGACGTCGGTTGCGGCTGCTTCGGCACTCCGCTGCGCCGAGCTCGGCAACCGGACCCTGATCATGAGCACCGACCCCGCGCACTCCCTCGGCGACTCCTTCGACGTCGAGCTCGGGCCCAAGCCGATGCAGGTGGCCAAGAACCTCTGGGCGCACGAGGTCAGCGCGCTTCACGAGATGGAGAAGCACTGGCAGAAGCTGCACGACTATGCCGCCTCCGTGTTCGCCACCCAGGGCCTCGACGAGGTGATGGCGGAGGAGGTCGCGACGCCGCCCGGGATGGACGAGATCGCGTCCCTGATGTGGATCCGCCACCACGCCGAGAAGAGCGACTACGACGTCCTCATCGTCGACTGCGCGCCCACTGGCGAGACGCTCCAACTGCTCACTTTTCCTGACGCCGCGAAATGGTGGCTGGACAAGATCTACCCGTGGGAGCGGAGGGCAATGAAAGTCGCCCGCCCGATGCTCCAGAAGATGATCGACGTGCCCCTGCCGGGCGACGACGTCTACGTCAGCCTACGCGAGCTGCTGATCGACCTCGAGGGCATGAAGAAGCTCCTCACCGACACGTCGATCAGCAGCGTCCGGATCGTCCTCAACCTCGAGAAGATGGTCGTCAAGGAGGCCAAGCGCGCCTACACCTACCTGAGCCTCTTCGGCTACATGACCGACGCCGTGATCGTCAACCGGATCCTGCCCGAAGGCCTGACCGACGAGTTCTTCCGGGGTTGGCAGAAGATCCACAGCAAATATCAGATCGAAGTCGAGAACTCCTTCGCCCCGCTGCCGATCATGACCGTGCCCCTCTTCGACACCGAGGTCGTCGGCCTACCGATGCTGAGCCGGATGGCCGACTCGATCTATGCCGACACCGATCCGAGCCGGCATCTTTACATGGGAAGCCCGCAGCGGATCGAGAAGGTCGGCAGCGAGTACGTGCTCGCGCTGAAGCTGCCCTTCATGGAGAAGTCGGACATCGACCTCTCCCGCCACGACGGCGAGCTCTCGATCAAGGTCGGCAGCTACCGGCGCGAGGTCTCCCTGCCCCGGGTGCTGGCCAGCCGGCCAACGATCGGGGCGGCGATGGACGGCGACGAGCTGAAGGTTCGCTTCGGCGCCAAGAAGTGAGCCGGCGCTACTCGGAAACAGCCGGAATGGTTGAGTTCGTGTTGGAAATGGGAAAGCGCCTGAGCCACGTGCTCAGCGACGGGCTCCCAGACGACGCGAAGCATCACCTGCTCAACGCCCAGCGGGAGCTCATCACGGCGCTGGTGATCATGTACGAGCACCAGGCCGGCGCGCGCCGGGCTGACTTCCCGGCAAAGCGAGCCGCCGCGGTAACCCGGCGCAAGGCCGCCCCGCGGAAGTCGCGCAGCACCCGAATCCCGGTCGAGTAGGTGCTGTCCAACCCTTACCAGTGGCTGGCCGCCACGCTCTTCCTCATCCCGGGCTTCCTGATCGCCATACCCGCCCACGAATTGGGTCACGCCCTGGCGGCCTACTGGATGGGGGACCGGACGCCCCGCAACCGGGGCTACCTTTCCCTTTACGAGCCGCGCAAGTTCTTCAGCCTCTACGGGCTGCTGATGATGCTCTTCTGGCGGGTCGGCTGGGGCGAACGGATCCCAGTCAACGAGTACCGCCTGGAGGGGCTTCGCGAGAAGCTCGCCTACGACCTCGCCGGCCCCGCCGCGAACCTCCTGTTGGCTGTCGTCTTCGGACTGGCGACGCGGCCGCTGATCGCCTACGTGATACCGACCACCGTCGTCCTGCCACCAGTCGGATTCATCGCCAATATCGTCTACGGCGCCTACTTCGCGAACCTCTCGATCATGGCCTTCAACCTTCTCCCGATCCCCGGCTTTGACGGCTGGCGCGTGGTCGAGGACATCTTTCGGAGGCGGAAGCCGCGCTTCTTCGTCGACGTCGCGATGCGCCAGCAGCAGATCCAGCAGGTCCTGATCATCGGGCTGTTCATCGCCCAGTTCTTCGCGGGCAACCTGCTCAACGTTGCGATGGTGCCCTTCTACGCTCCCGCTGCAACGCTCATCCTTGGCGTATGCACCGGGTATCCAACCAACTCGCTTCCCTGCCTGCCGTAGGGCGGCTGATCAACGAACCGGGCTATGCCCGGCTCCGCGAGCGCTTTCCCCACGAGCTGGTTGTTGCGGCGATCCGCGAGCAATTGGTCGCCGAGCGATCTGCCGCCGCGGTCCCCGATGCGGACCGCCTCGCCCTCGTCGAGGGGCGGTTGCGGGACTGGACGGCGCCCTCCCTACGTCGCGTCATCAACGCCTCCGGCGTCGTCGTCCACACCAACCTCGGCCGGGCGCCGCTCGCCCGGTCGGCGGTGGCGGCCGTCGTCCAGGTGGCGGAGGGCTACTCCAACCTGGAGCTGGAGCTGGCGGATGGGAAACGAGGTGAGCGCGCCGCCCACGTCGCCCCTCTGCTCCGCCGGCTGACCGGCGCGCCAGCCGCTCTGGTCGTCAACAACAACGCCGGCGCCGTGCTGCTGATGCTGACGGCCCTCTGCCGGGGGAAGGAGGTGATCGTCTCCCGGGGCGAGCAGGTCGAGATCGGCGGCTCCTTCCGGATGCCCGACGTCATGCGCCTCTCGGGGGCGCGGATGGTCGAGGTTGGCACGACCAACCGCACGCGGGCCGCCGACTACGAGGAGGCGATCACGACCCGGAGCGCGGCCCTGCTCCGCGTCCACACCTCCAACTTCCAGGTGACTGGGTTCACCGAGTCGGCCTCCCTGGCTGAGCTCGGCGAGGTGGCCCACCGGCATGACCTTCTGCTCCTCGACGACCTCGGCAGCGGCTCGCTCTTCGGCGTCGCCGGTGAGCCCTCGGTCGTCGATTCGCTGACCAGCGCGGACATCGTCGCGTTCAGCGGCGACAAGCTCCTCGGCGGCCCCCAGGCCGGCGTGCTGCTCGGCTCCGCCGACCTGGTCCGGAGGCTCGCCAAGCACCCCTTGGCG
Source organism: Candidatus Dormiibacterota bacterium (assembly GCA_036564345.1). Taxonomy (GTDB): domain Bacteria; phylum Chloroflexota; class Dormibacteria; order Dormibacterales; family Dormibacteraceae; genus UBA6019. The sequence continues at coordinate 4,477 of DATCOZ010000122.1, forward strand.
CGGGCGCTCCGGGTCGACAAGCTGTCCCTGGCGGCGCTCGAGGCCACCCTCCGGGAGTGGCTCCTCGGACGCGCCGCCAGCTCGGTCCCGGTGGAGCGGATGCTCGCCGTGGCCCCGACCGAGCTTCGCCGGCGGGCCGCCTGGTGGATCGTGAAGCTCGGCGACCGCGAGATCGCCGCAGAGCTCGTCGAAGGTGAGTCGGCGGCGGGCGGCGGCAGCCTGCCCGGGCACGGCCTGCCGACCACCCTGGTCGCGCTGCCGGGACGGGCATCGAGGGTGCTCGCCGCCCTCCGGGAGGGCGAGCCGCCGGTTGTCGCCCGAATCTCAGCCGACCGCTGCTGCCTGGACCCGCGAACCGTGCTGCCGGGGGAGGACGAACAGCTCTTCGACGCCGTGGAGCGTGCTCTCCGAGCGAGTCCTTGACGCTTCCGAACGCGGTCGTCGGCACCGCCGGGCACATCGACCACGGCAAGTCGACGCTCATCCACGCGCTGACCGGGATCGACCCCGACCGGCTGGCCGAGGAGAAGCGCCGTGGGATGACGATCGACCTCGGCTTCGCCTACCTGACCCTGCCCAGCGGCAGGCTGGTCGGGATCGTGGACGTGCCCGGCCATGCCCGCTTCATCCGCAACATGCTGGCCGGCGTCCACGGCCTCGACGCGGTCCTGCTGGTGGTTGCGGCGGACGAGGGGGTGATGCCGCAGACCGTCGAGCACCTCGAGATCGTCCACCTGCTCGACATCTCGCGGGGTCTGGTCGCGCTGACCAAGGTCGACCTCGTCGACCCGGACTGGCTCGAGCTCGTCACCGCCGAGGTGGCGGAGCGGCTGGCCGGCACCTCACTGGCGGGAGCTGAAGCGGTGCCGGTCTCGGCGCTCACCGGCCAGGGCCTCGACCACCTTCGCGCAAGCCTCGACGGCCTGCTCGCCGCGACAGCCGTCCGCGCCGACCTCGGCAGGCCCCGGCTGCCGATCGACAGGGTCTTCACCATCAGCGGCTTCGGGACCGTGGTGACCGGGACCCTGGTCGATGGCTCGCTCAAGGTGGGGGAGGACCTGGAGGCCCTGCCGGGCGGGCGCCGGGTTCGCGTCCGCGGCCTCCAGCAGCACAACCAAAAGGTCGCTGTGGCCTTTCCGGGCAGCCGCGTCGCGGCCAACCTGGTTGGAGTCGAGAAGGAGGACCTGGGACGCGGCCACGTGCTCGTCAAGCCTGGCACGATGGGCGAATCGCGCCGCATCGACGCCGAGGTCGTGGTCCTCGCCGGGGCGGCCCGCCCGCTGCGCCACGGGGCGTCCCTCCTCCTCCACAGCGGCACGGCGGAGGTGGCCGCGCGGGCGATCGTGCTGGATTCGGACCAGATCGAGCCGGGAGCCAGGGGTTGGGTCCAGCTCTATCTCGAGCAACCGATCGCGGCCGCCGCCGGCGATCGCTTCGTGCTCCGCCTGCCGAGCCCCGCGGCGACCATCGCGGGCGGCCGCTTCGCCGACGTCAGCCCGCGCCGCCATCCCCGGCATGACCTGGCCGTCCCCGCCTCGCTCGAGCGCCGGATGGCGGGCGAGGTGCTCCAGGAGGAGCTCCGCAAATACCCTCGTGGGATCAGCGAGGCCGCCCTCCTCAAGGCGACCCTGGCGCCCGTGGGCGACCTCTCCAGGGTCGCCGCCCGCCGAGCCGGCGGCTGGCTCTTCAGCCCCGAGGTATGGTCCGCGCTCGCCCAACGCGCCGAGGCACTGCTCGCCGCGTACCACCGCAGCCACCCCCTCCGTTCCGGCATGCCGCGGGAGGAGCTGAAGAGCCGGCTCGGCCTGGCCCCCGCCGTCTTTGGCACCGTGCTGGGGGAGCTGGCGCTTGACGGCGTCCTGGCGGAGCACAGCGGGGAGGTCGGCCTGCCAACGCACCAGGTCGTGCTCGACCCGGCCGACGGCGGACCCGCCCGCCGGCTGGTCGAGCTGCTCGGCCGCACCCCCTTCGCGCCACCCTCGCTGCGGGAGGCGACGCGGGATGCCGGAGCCGGGCCGGAGGTGGTCCGAGCGCTCGCCCAGAGCGGCGCCATCGTCCGCCTCTCCGACGAGGTCGCCTTCACACGCGAGGCTTATGCGGAGGCGCTGGCGCTGGTCCGCCAGATCGTCGCGGCTGAGGGCGGCGTCACCGTCGCCCGCCTCCGGGATGCCATGGCGGCAAGCCGCCGGCCGGTCCTCGCCTTCCTGGAGCACCTCGACGCGGAGCGCGTGACGCGCCGCGACGGGGACGTCCGCACGCTCCGCTGAAGCGTCACGACGCTATGTGAGCTCTTCGGCGAGGAGATCCATCAGCAGGCCGTCGTGCCAGGTGCCGTCCATGCCGCGCTCGTACCCGCGCATGATGCCGACCGGACGGAAGCCGACCTTGCTGTAGCAGCGGATTGCGGCGGCGTTGTCGGCCGCGGGGTCGATCACCAGGCGGTGGTGACCGCGGTCGACGATCAGGTGCCGGGCGAGCGTGCGGACGGCGTCGGTGCCCAGGCCGCGGCCGTGGACCGCCGGGTCGAGGTAGATGTCGATGCTTGCGTGCCGGTAATCGGGCTCCTCCTCCGCGGTCCACTGAATTGCGCCGACGACGCGATCCCCCTGCTCGATCACAAAGGTGTGAGTGTCCGGGTCGGCGAGGTCGGAGGCAACTTCGGCTGCGAGGTCGTCGCCTCCGCGCCAGCGCTCGCGCACCTGCGCTGTCGCGCGGATGCCGGCCAGCGCCGGGATGTCACCCGGCACGGCGGGCCGCAGCGTCGTCGAATCCCCGATGAGCCTCGTCTCCATTCCTCGACCGTGAATCTAGCCCGGCGTGAGCGCGGCGGGCGCGCGCAGCTCGGCGCGCCGAACCAGGACCAGGCCGACGGCCGCCAGCACGCCGTAGCTGACGACGCCGCTGAGGACCGTGCCGGCGTTGGGCGTCTGCGGAGCGGTCGAGGGATAGAGGATGAGCAGCGCGGCCCAGTCGACCGCGGCGTGGGCCACGACGGTCGGCCAGATCATCGCGGTCCGGAGGCGAACGGCGCCGAACACGATCCCGACCAGGGCGGCGGTCGTCACCTGGTAGGCCACCGCCGCCGCCGGCGCGCCCGTCGTCAGGAGGTTGGCGCTGTGGGCGATGCCGAAGAGCATGGCCGACGCGACGACGGCGTAGGTGGGGCCCCGCGCCGCGAGTGCGGTGAGGATCACGCCCCGGAACCAGGTCTCCTCGTGGAGCGCGATCAGGATCGCCAGGCCGCCGGTGAGCAGGACCGGGCCCGGCCCCGCTGACGCGCGGACGCTGATCGCCAGGGCGGCCGCCAGCAACGGCAGCACAAGGAGGAGCAGGCTCCCCCTCCGGGCCGGGTCGACATCGCTCCGGAACCCGGCGCGGTGGAAGCCGATCCGGGACGCCAGGAAGAGGGCGATCGCCAGCGAGGGAAGCATCACCCCGGCCGTCAGCAGCAGCCGCCCGGGACCGGGCGCCACGCCGGCGAAGACGAAGTGGAGGACCAGGGCGACCGCGACCAGGCCCACGACCACCAACACCGAGAGCAGCAGCGGCCGGCGCTCGAACACGCCAGGCGTGGAAGTCATTAGCCCTAGGCTAGGCGGGTGATCGCGGGAATCGACCTCGGCGGCAGCCTCGTCCGGGTCGCCGTCGCCACGCAGGAAGGCGCCATCGTCGGCATCGCGAAGGCGGCGACACCCGAGCTCGGCGGACCGGCGGGCATGGTCGCCTGGAGCCGGGAGAACGCGGAGCGGCTCGCCGGCGGAGCCCCGATCGAGGTGGTGGGGATCGGCGTGCCGGGGCCGAGCGACCCCCTGACGGGCGTCCTTGTCAACCCTCCCAACCTTCCCGGCTGGCCGGCGGGACTGCCCCTCGGCGAGATGCTCCGGAAGGTTTTCGGCGTCCCCGTCCACCTCGAGAACGACGCCAACGTTGCTGCGGTCGCGGAGCACAAGCGGGGTGCCGGCCGGGGCGTGAGGAACCTCGCCTACGTGACCTGGAGCACCGGCATCGGGTCCGGCCTGGTCCTCGACGGACATCTCTACAGCGGAACCCATGGATCGGCCGGCGAGCTGGGCCACATGGTCCTCGACCCCAACGGCCCGCCCTGTTTCTGTGGGATGCGCGGGTGTGTCGAGGCATACGCCAGCGGGCACTCGATAGCGACACGGGCCGGCCGCCCGGCGGCGGAGGTGTTCCGGGCTGCCGGCGCCGGCGACCCGGAGGCGGCGGGGATCGTCGAGCAGGCGGCGCGGATGGTCGGCCTCGGCCTCCTCAACCTGACCAACCTGGTCGACCCCGAGGTCATCGTCATGGGCGGGGGCATCACCCAGTCCTGGAACCTCGTCGAGGGCTGGCTGGGAGAGGCGATCCTGGCGTCACCGTTTGTCACGCCGAACCGGCGGCCGCGGATCGTCCGCGCCGGGCTGGGAGCCGACGTCGGCCTGGTGGGAGCCGTCGAATGGGCGATCGAGAACCGCTAGCTCCACTGGACCTGGACCCGGCGTTCCCACTCCTGGCGAAGGCCGCTTCTGAGCTTGGCGTGCGGGCCTGGGCCGTGGGTGGCTTCGTCCGCGACCGGCTCCTCGGCCGCGATCACCGGGAGATCGACATCGTCGTCGAGGGCGGACGGGGGCCGGAGCTGGCCGCGCACTTCGCCCGGCTGACAGGGAGCGCGCCGCCGGTTGTCTTCGAGCGCTTCGGCACCGCCCAGGTGATGTGGGGCGACCGCGCGATCGAGTTCGCCTCGGCGCGGGCGGAGAGCTACCGTGACGACTCGCGTAAGCCCGACGTGCAGCCGGCCGGCATCGACCAGGACCTCCGGCGCAGAGACTTCACCGTCAACGCGCTGCTGATGGATTTCAGCGGCAGGGTTGAGGATCGCCTCGGAACCGGCTTGGCCGACCTCCAGGCGGGCCTCCTGCGAACGCCGCTCGACCCAGTCGCGACCTTCAGCGACGACCCGCTCCGGATGGTCCGCGCGGTGCGCTTCGCCGCCCAGCTCGGTTTCAAGCTCGATCCTTCGCTGCTGCCCGCCATGCGCTCTCTGGCCGGCCGGCTCAGCCCGCCGGTCGTCTCCGTCGAGCGAATCGCCGACGAGCTTCGCAAGATGCTGGTGAGCGAACGCCCAAGGAAGGCCGTCGAGCTGCTCGACGCGGGCGGCCTGCTGTCCGGCATCCTGCCCGAGCTGGCGGCTTGCAGGGGCGTCGAACAGGGTGGCTACCACACCCACGACGTCTACGGGCACACACTGCGGACGGTCGCGCTGACGCCGCCCGACCTGGTCGTCAGGCTGGCGGCGCTCTTCCACGACACCGGGAAGCCGGCGACCGCGGCACCCGACGGCAGCTTTCTCGGCCACGAGAAGGTCGGGGCCGAGCTGGCGGCCGCGGCACTGGCTCGGCTCCGCTTCTCCAACAGCGTCATCGAGCGCGTCGCCCACCTCGTCCGCCTCCACCTCCGGCCGGTCTACTACGAGGCGGAGTGGACCGACGGCGCAGTGCGCCGGCTGGCGCGCGAGGCCGGCCAGGACATCGGCGCCCTGCTCCAGCTCGCCCGCGCCGACATCGCCGCCTCCGCCTACGACAAGCCGGAGAAGCTGACCGAGCTCGAGCGACGGCTGGCGGCGGTCCTCGAGGAGTCGCCCAGCCGGTTCAGCTCGCCGGTCACCGGCGAGGACATCATGCGAGCCCGGGGATTGAAGCCGGGTCCCGAGGTGGGCAAGCTCAAGGCGCGGCTGGACGAGCTGGTCCTGGAGGGCGAGATCGAGCCGAAGCGAGAGGCGGTGCTCCGCTACCTGGAGGCAAATCCCGATCTCTAGCCTCCCTTCCGGCGCCGTGCGGTTGGCCGCCTGGGCAGCCGCCTTCCAGCCGTCCGCCGCCGACCTCGCCCTCGCGCGCCGCTCCCTCATCGACACCGTCGCGGTCGCGGTCGCCGGCAGGAGCGAGCCGGTCGCCCGGATCGCTGCCGCGGAGGACGAGGCGACGCATTGGGCAACGGCGGCGCATGCCCTCGACTACGACGACCTCCACCTCGAGTCGACGGCCCACATCTCCGTCGTCTGCGTCACCGCCGCGCTGGCGGCGGGCGGCGGCGAGCGGGCCTACCTGGCCGGTGCGGGCGTCATGGCGCGGCTCGGGGCCGCCCTCGGCTGGGCGCACTACAGCCGCGGCTGGCACGCCACCTGCGCGGCCGGGGCGCCCGCCGCCGCCGTCGCGGCCGGCGTCGCATACGGTCTCGACGAGGCCGGTCTGGCTCGGGCGATGGCGCTGGCGGTGCCGGCCGCGGGTGGCGTCCAGGCGGCCTTCGGCACCATGGCCAAGCCGCTCCAGGTCGGCTTCGCGGTCTCAGCCGGTGTCCGCGCCGCCCGGCTTGCGGCAGCCGGCGCCGGCGCCGACCCGGCCGCCCTCGACGACTGGCTCAGGCTCGTCGGCGGCGACCCGGCCGCGCTCGCGACCGCGGGCCCGGCGGTCCCGGGCGGCCTCGCCATCAAGCTCTACCCCTGCTGCTACGCGCTGCAGCGGCCGGTCGCCGCCCTCGCCGGGCTCGGCCTGGACCCTGCGATTGTCGAAGCGATCGCCGTGCGCACGCCGGAGGCGTCCCTCCAACCGCTGAACCGCCACTCGCCCCGGACCGGCCTCGAGGGCAAGTTCAGCCTCGAGTACGGCGCCGCGGCGGCCCTCCTCGATCACCCTGTCCGCTTCGCCAGCTTCACCGACGAGTCGGTCGTCCGGCCCGAGGCGCAGCGCCTGGCCGAGCTGGTCACGGTGGAGGCGACGCCTGGCGGCTCCGGGCTGCTCGACGGCTCCTTCATCGCGGAGGTGCGAACGGCAACCGACACCCGGAGCGTGGAGCTGGAGCTCCCGCCCGGCGCTCCGGGCCGCCCACCCAGCGAGGCCGAGCTCGCCGCCAAGGTTGCCGACTGCTGCGGCGCGCTTGCAGCCCAGGTCGTCGCGCTGGGCTGGCAAGAGGGCGGTGAGTTCCTACGGCGAACTTTGGCTTAGACTCCCCGGAGGTTTCTCATCGAAGCTGAATGATGCGTGCGCTCGTACACCGAGCCGTTCTAGGAGGGGTATTTCGTATGCGTGGTCTTCGCGTCCTGGGCGGCCTGATGGCCGCTTCCATCACCGTTCTCGCCGTCGGCGCCTGCGGAGGCTCTGGTGGCACCAGTACCGGCAGCACCTGCTCCAAGACCTGGCACGTGGGGCTGGTGACGGACGTTGGCAAGCTCAGCGACAAGTCCTTCAACTTCGACTCCTTCAAGGGCGTCCAGGATGCCCAGGCCGATGCCAGCCTCTGCGTCCAGGGCAAGGCGATCGAGTCCAGCACCCCCGACGACTACCCCAAGAACATCCAGCAGTTCCTCGATCAGAAGTACGACATGATCATCGGCGTCGGCTTCAACCTCGGAGACGCGGTGACCGCGGCGGCCAAGGCCAACGCGAGCACCAAGTTCGTGCTCGTCGACTCCTTCGACTTCACCGACAAGACGCCACCGGCGAACCTGGTCGGGCTCCTCTTCCAGGAGGATCAGCCCGGCTTCCTCGCGGGCGCGCTGGCTGCGCTGGTCAGCAAGACCGGAACCATCGGCGTCGTCGCCGGTCTCCAGACCGTGCCGCCGGTGGTCCGCTATGTCGAGGGCTACGCGAAAGGCGCGGAGTACGCCAAGGCCGGCACCAAGGTGCTCAAGATCTACCAGCCGGAGAGCGGCGCCAAGGACTTCAACGACCCCGACTGGGGCAAGCAGCAGGGCCAGACCTTCATCAGCCAGGGCGCGGACGTCATCTTCGGCGCCGGCGGTCAGACGGGCAACGGAGCGCTGTTGGCGGCCAAGGACGCCGGCAAGTTCTGTGTCGGCGTCGACGTCGACCAGTTCATCAGCTACCCGGACGTCGCCAGCTGCCTCATCACGAGCGCTGAGAAGCACCTCGACCTCGCCGTCAAGCAGGCCGTCACCGACCTCACGAAGGGCACCCTAAAGGGCGGCATCGTCAGCTTCAACATCCAGAACGACGGCATCGGCCTGGCGCCCTACCACGACAACGCGTCCAAGATCCCGGCCGACGTCCAGGCCAAGATCGCCGACATCCAGTCCAAGCTGAAGAGCGGGGCGATCACAACCGGCGTAACCGCCTAACAACTCGAACATGGAGAACGCCCTCGAGCTCCGGGGGATCGTCAAGACCTACGGGGAGCTGAGGGCAAACGACGGCGTGGACCTGGTCGTCAAGTGGGGCCAGGTCCACGCGCTGTTAGGGGAGAACGGCGCCGGGAAGTCGACACTGAT
>DATCOZ010000140.1:0-9424 GCA_036564345.1 Candidatus Dormiibacterota bacterium
AAGCAGGCCGAGGGCGTCGGCGCCCGCTACCAGGTCGCGCTCGGCGAATTGCCAATCCCCCTTCGCACGCGGCTGGTGATCGTCGAATGGAACCGGCCGGAGGCGATCGGCTGGGCTACCGAGTCGGGTCCGGTGACCAACCACGGCCGCTGGTCTTTCGGCGGCGAGGAAGGGGGCACCGAGGTCGAGCTGGCGGTGATCTATCAGCCGCCGGCGGGCGGGCTCGGCAATATCGTGGCAAGCGGGATCGAGGGCATCGTCCGGGGCAGGATCGTGGCCGCCCTCGACCGCATGAAGGAGGAGCTCGAGCGGTGATCTACCTCGGCCACGGCGCGTCCGGCAGCGCGGCGTCGATGCAGCCGTATGTCGACGGGCTCAAGCGCCGCGGAATCCAGGCTGCCGCGGTTGAGCTGCCCCGGGGAGGGGCGGAGCGGGCGATGCCGGTCTTCCTCGAGCAGTCGGGCTCCGGCAAGGAGATCGCCGTCGGGGGTCAGTCGTTCGGTGGACGCGTGGCCAGCATGCTGGCGGTCGACCATCCTTTCCGCGGCCTGGTCCTCTTCAGCTACCCGCTCCACCGACCCGGCTTTCCCGACCAGCTGCGCACCGAGCACTGGTCGCGGATCCTCTGCCCGGTGCTGCTCCTCTCGGGTGAGTCGGACCCCTTCGCGACCCTCGACCTGCTGCGCCGTGAGGTGGCCAAGCTCGCCGACCACCAGCTGGTGACGTATCCCCGCGCCGGCCACGGCCTGAAGGGCGCCGACCTCGAAGATGCGCTCGACCGGGTCGCGAGCTTCCTCCGCTAACCTGCCAGCAACGAGGCAAGAAATGAACATCGAGAAGGGACGGCTGCAGGCGAACGGGATCACCTTCTCCGTGCTGGCCGCCGGGGGACGGGACCGCCCGGTGGTGCTCCTCCTCCACGGCTTTCCGGAGGGCAAGGAGTCCTGGGAGCCACAGCTCATCGCCCTGTCCGACGCCGGCTGGCGGGCGGTCGCCCCCGATCTTCGCGGCTTCGGCGGAACCGACGCGCCAAAGGGCGTCGACGCCTATGCGATGCCTCACCTGGTGGCCGACGTCGAAGGCCTCATCTCGGCGCTGGGCGAGGACCAGGTCGATCTCGTCGGCCATGATTGGGGCGCCCTCGTGGGCTGGCCGTTCGTGAGCCGGCATCCCCGCCTGGTGCGCACCTGGACCTCGCTCTCGGTGCCCCATCCCACCGCCCTCGCCAGTGCGAGCGGCCTCGACGGCAATCCAAACCCGGACCCCGACCAGCGCCAGCGCTCCGCCTACATCGGGCTTTTCCACAAGGCGGGCAAGGCCGAAGAGGTGCTGCTCGAGAACGGCGCCGAGCGGCTCCGGGCGATGTACAGGCTCGGTCCCAACCCGGACGCGGTGCCCGAGGAGATGGTCTCCTCGTTCATCCAGGGTTTTCAGCGCGAGGGCCGGCTGACCGCCGGGCTCAACTACTACCGGGCCAACCTGAAGCCGGCCGCCTACGCCGCCTACCCGCCCAGCCCCAACCCGATCACGCCGCCCACCCTCCTCATCTGGGGCGACCAGGACCCGGCGCTGGGCCGCAAGGGTGTCGAGGCGACGGCCGCGCTCGTGGAAGGCCCCTACCGGCTGCTCGTCCTCGAGGGTGCCGGCCATTGGCTCCAGTTCGAGCGGGCCGGGGAGGTCTCCCGGGCGATCATCGAGCAGATCAGACGACAATAGGAACTTGAAAGAGATGGGACAGTTCCGCCCGCTGTCCGCCCGTCGCGTCGGACCGCGCCGGCGAGGCCTGAGCACCTTCGGCCTTGTCCTGATCGTGCTCGGCCTGATCGGGCTCCTGGTCACCTACTCCTTCCTGCCCGGCTGGGTGCCCCGCTACTGGCCCCTGCTCATCGTCGCGATCGGCCTGCTCGGCCTCTTTCGGAGGCCCGCCTTCGTGACCGAGCTCGACGCGCTGGTCCCCGGCGTTGCGGGGTCGGCCGACCGTACCCGCCGCCGCTTCAGCCTTGTCGTGGTCGGCATCGGCCTGCTCCTGCTCGTCTTCACGAGCCAACTCGTCGATGAGCGGATCGCGGGGCCGGCGGTGATCATCGCGCTCGGCGTCGCGCTTCTCTGGCGGCGCTACCGCTGACGGACCGCGACTGGCTCGGCCTCTTCTCGGGGATCGCCGAGGACGTGCGGGCGGTCGTCTCCCCGGTCATCGGCACGGTGGGCGGCAGGCAAGAGATATCGACCGGCGCCGGCGGCGACCGCACGGTCGAGATCGACCGCCTTGCCGAGGAGTGCGCGATGGCCGCCTTCGAGCGGGCGGCGGCCCGCGGCCTCGCCTTCAGCGTCCTCTCCGAGGAGATCGGCCACCGCTCGTTTGGCGCCCCGTACCCGCTGGTGGTGATGGACCCGATCGACGGCAGCCTCAACGCGAAGCAGGGCGTGCCCTGCTACGCGATCATGCTGAGCCTGCTCAGCGGGCCGCTGGTGGCCGACCTCAGCGCCGGCTACGTGATGAACCTGGTCAACGGCGAGGAGTTCACGGCCATCAAGGGTGGTGGCGCCCATCACCGGCACCGGCCCCTCCTTTCGCTGCCCCGCAGTGATCCGGGGCAGCTCGAGGTGGTGGCACTCGAGAGCTCGCCCGGCAGCCTCCTGGCGGCGCTACCGCTTCTCAAGCGGGCCCAGAAGCTGCGCATCCTCGGCTCGATGGCGCTCTCCATCGCCCACACCGCGACCGGCAGCTTCGACGTGTTCTGCTCACCCCTCCGCGCCCGGGTCTTCGACATGACGGCGAGCTTGCTCCTGCTGCTCGAGGCCGGAGGCGTGGCGACCGACATGGAGGGCGCCTCGCTGGAGGGCCTCGAGGTCGCCTTCAGCGTGCGGACCACGCTCCTCGCCGCGCTGGATCCGGCGGCCCATGCGCTCGCGCTGGAGCTCCTTCGCGCCGGGTCGCCGGGCGCGGATACTTGACGCCTTGGACTTGACTGACGTCGAGCCTCGCCGCGTAGTCATCGAGGGCATCACCCCGCAGGTCGAAGCGGGGCGATACCCGGCCAAGGCTTCGCTGGGCGAGCGCGTCCGGGTCGAGGCCGACTGCTTCCTCGACGGCCACGACGAGGTCGGCGCGATGCTGCTCCACCGCCGCGCCGGCGAGCCGGAGTGGTCAGAGACAGCGATGCTGGCCCTCCCCAACGACCGCTGGCGGGCAGAGTTCGAGCCCCGCAGCCTGGGCGCCCACTGCTTCACGATCGAGAGCTGGGTCGACCACTTCGGGTCCTGGGCCCGCGACCTTGCAAAGCGGGTCGAGGCCGGCCAGGACGTCTCGGTCGACCTCCTGGCCGGCGCCCTCCTGGTCGACCAGGCCGCGGCCCGCGCCGGGAAGCCGGACGCGGCGGCGCTTCGGTCGGCGGCCCGCAAGCTTCGCGCGACCGGTCCTCGGTCCGCGACGGGGGCGATCAAGGCTGCCCTCTCGCCCGAGCTCAGAGCGCTCGTCGCGCGCCACCCGGACCGTTCCGCGGCCAGCCGCTACCAGGCCGAGCTGGAGGTCGCCGTCGACCCGGCCCTGGCCCGGTTCAGCAGCTGGTACGAGATGTTCCCCCGGTCCACCGGAGCGGAGGGTCGCCACGGCACCTTCAAGACGACCGAGGAGCGCCTGCCCTACGTCGCCGGGATGGGCTTCAACGTGCTCTACCTGGCGCCGATCCACCCGATCGGCCGCACCTACCGGAAGGGCCGCAACAACGTCGTCCAGGCCGAGCCGGGAGATGTCGGCAGCCCCTGGGCGATCGGCTCCGAGCTGGGCGGCCACAAGTCGGTGAACCCCGACCTCGGCACCCTCGAGGACTTCCGCCACCTGGTGGCGGCGGCACGCGCCGCCGGGATCGAGATCGCGCTCGACATCGCGTTCCAGTGCTCCCCCGACCATCCCTACGTGCGCGAGCATCCGGAGTGGTTCAGGCACCGGCCGGACGGGACCATCCAGTACGCCGAGAACCCGCCCAAGAAGTACCAGGACATCTACCCCTTCGACTTCGAGACGCCCGCCTGGCCCGAGCTCTGGGAGGAGCTGCTCAGCATCTTCCTGTTCTGGGCCGAGCAGGGCGTCCGCGTCTTCCGGGTCGACAACCCTCACACCAAGCCCTTCTCCTTCTGGGAGTGGCTGCTCCCGGAGCTGAAGCGCCGCCACCCCGATGCGCTCACGCTCGCGGAGGCCTTCACGCGGCCCAAGGTCATGCACCGGCTGGCCAAGGTCGGCTTCAGCCAGTCCTACACCTACTTCGCCTGGCGGAACCAGAAGGCGGAGCTGCGCGAGTACTTCACGGAGCTGACGACCCACCCGGTGCGCGATTTCTTCCGCCCCAACCTGTGGCCTAACACGCCCGACATCCTCACCGACTTCCTGCAGCACGGTGGCCGGCCCGCCTTCATGGCGCGGCTCGTGCTCGCCGCGACGCTGGGTGCGAGCTACGGCATCTACGGCCCGGCCTTCGAGCACTGTGAGTCACTGGCGATCGCGCCCGGCAAGGAGGAGTACTACAACTCCGAGAAGTACCAGCTGCGGGAGTGGCGCCTGACGCGCCCGGACAGCCTCCACGACTTCATCTCCCGCGTCAACGCGATCCGCCGCGACAACCCTGCCCTGCAGACTGACCGCGGCCTGCGCTTCATAGAGGTTGACAACGACAACCTGATCGCCTACTCCAAGGTCGACGAGGACGGCAGTAACCTGCTGCTGATGGTCGTCAACCTCGACCCGTACCACACGCGGGCGGGAATGGTCGACGTGCCGATCCACCGCTGGGGCATCGCGCCGGACCAGCAGTTCCAGGTCCACGACCTCATCGCGGACGCGCGCTACTCCTGGCGGAACTGGAAGAACTACGTCGAGCTGAACCCCTTCGTCCAGCCGGCGCACGTCTTCCGCGTCCAGCACCGGATCCGCGACGAGACGGATTTCGACCAGTGGTCATGACCGCCGGCCCGGACCTGACCTGGTACAAGGACGCCGTCATCTACGAGGTGCACGTCCGCGCCTTCTACGATTCGACGGCGGACGGAACCGGCGACTTCCACGGCTTCATCGGAAAGCTCGATTACCTGAAGGACCTCGGCGTCACCGCGCTCTGGCTGCTGCCCTTCTACCCCAGCCCCGGGCGCGACGACGGCTACGACATCGCCGACTACACCGACGTGAATCCTTCCTACGGCTATCTCAGCGACGTCCGCCGGCTCGTCAAGGAGGCGCATCGGCGAGGGCTGCGCGTCATAACCGAGCTCGTCTGCAACCACACCAGCGACCAGCATCCCTGGTTCCAGCGCGCGCGACGGGCGATCCCGGACAGCGCGGCGCGCAACTTCTACGTCTGGTCCGACACTCCCGAGAAGTACAAGGAAGCGCGGATCATCTTCAAGGACTACGAGATCTCCAACTGGGCCTGGGACCCGGTCGCCAAGTCCTACTACTGGCACCGCTTCTACTCCCATCAGCCGGACCTCAACTACGACAACCCAGCGGTGCTGAAAGCGATCCTCAAGGTGCTCGACTTCTGGCTCGAGATGGGCATCGACGGGCTCCGCCTCGACGCCGTTCCCTACCTCGTCGAGCGAGAGGGCACCAACTGCGAGAACCTCCCCGAGACACACGCGATCCTCAAGCGGATGCGGCGTCACGTCGACCAGAAGTTTCCCGGCCGGATGCTGCTCGCCGAGGCCAACCAATGGCCGGAGGATGCGGTCGCCTACTTCGGCGACGGCGACGAGTGCCACATGAGCTTCCACTTCCCGCTCATGCCGCGGATGTTCATGTCGATCCAGATGGAGGATCGCTTCCCGATCATCGACATCCTCGCCCAGACCCCGCCGATCCCCGAGACCGCGCAGTGGGCGCTCTTCCTCCGCAACCACGACGAGCTGACCCTCGAGATGGTCACCGACGAGGAGCGCGACTACATGTACCGGGTCTACACGGAGGACCCGAGCGCGCGCATCAACCTCGGCATCCGGCGCCGGCTGGCGCCGCTGCTGAGCAACAATCGGCGCCGGATCGAACTGATGAACGGGCTCCTCTGCTCGCTCCCCGGCACACCCGTCATCTACTACGGGGACGAGATCGGGATGGGCGACAATATCTACCTCGGCGACCGCAACGGCGTGCGCACGCCGATGCAGTGGAGCGGCGACCGCAACGCCGGCTTCTCGCGGGCCAACCGGCAGCGGCTCTACCTGCCCGTGATCGTCGATCCGGAGTACCACTACGAGTCGATCAACGTCGAGACCCAGCAGGCCAACCCGCACTCGCTGCTGGGCTGGACGCGGCGGCTCATCGAGCTGCGCAAGCAGCACCCCGCCTTCGGCCGCGGCACGCTCGAGTTCCTCCACCCCGAGAACCGCAAGGTCCTCGCCTTCACCCGCAAGTACGAGCCGAGGGGGCCCGGCGACCGGGGCGAGACCATCCTCGTGCTGGCCAATCTCTCGCGCTTCGTGCAGTACACCGAGCTCGACCTCTCCGCCTTTGCCGGCCAACAGCCGGTGGAGATGTTCGGCGGCGGCGAGTTTCCCCCGGTCGGCGAGCGCCCCTACTTCCTGACGCTCGGACCGCATGCGTTTTACTGGTTCACGATGCAGCCGCAGCGTGTCCAGCTCGGCGCTCCGGCCGGCGAGCCGGGCGACGTGCCCGAGCTGGTCGTCAGCAGCAGTTGGAGCGAGCTAATCATGGGGCCCTCGCGGAGCCGCCTGGAGGCCGTCCTGCCGAGCTACCTGCAGACCCGGCGCTGGTTCGGGGGAAAGGCGCGGCGCCTCAAGAGAGTGGCGATCGACGAGGTCGTCCCGATGCCCTACGAGGACACCGTCGCTTACCTGCTGACAGTGCGCTGCGAGTACACCGATGGCGACCCCGAGGTGTACTCGCTGCCGATCACCTTCAGCTCCGGCAGCGCAGCCGCGGAGGTGCTCAAGAACCAGGCATCGGGCGTCCTCTGCCGCGTCGGCGGCCTGCCCGATCCCGGTGTGCTGCATGATGCCCTGACCGACCCCGAGTTCGCCGAGAGCCTGCTCGAGGCGATGGCGAACCGATCCCGCTACCGGGGCGGCCGGGCCACCGTGATCGCCCATCCGACCAGCGCTTTCGACCGCCTCCGCGGGCCCGTGGGAACGCGGCTCGACGCGTCCTTACGGAGCGTCGAGCAGAGCAACAACTCGGTGACCTTCGGCGAGCGCCTGATCATGAAGTTCTACCGGCGCCTTGAGGAGGGGATCAACCCCGACCTCGAGGTCAGCCGCTTCCTGAGCGAGCGCGGCTTCCCAAACATCCCGGCGGTTGCGGGCTACTTCGAGTACCGCTTCGACCGCAGGCGCTCGGGAACCCTCGGCATCCTCCAGGGCTATGTGCCCAACCAGGGCGACGCCTGGGCCTACACGCTGGCGCAGTTGGAGCGCTACCTCGCCCATCCGACGGCCCTCGACGAGTACCTCGAGCGCGCCGCGCTCCTCGGCAGGCACACGGCGGAGCTCCACCTGGCGCTGGCGTCTGAGCCCGACGACCCGGCCTTCGCGCCGGTGCCCTCGACGATGCTCGACCAGCGATCGGTCTACCAGTCGGTGCGCGCCCTGGCGATCCAGGTGCTGTCCCTCCTGCGCCGGCCCTTGCTCCAGTCGGCGCAGCCGGACGCGGCCATCATCCTGAGCATGGAGGGAGAGCTGATGGGGCGCCTGCGGTCGCTCCTCCAGCGGCCGATCACGGCGACCCGGATCCGCACCCACGGCGACTACCACCTGGGCCAGGTGCTCTGGACCGGCGGCGACTTCATGATCATCGACTTCGAGGGCGAGCCGGCCCGGCCGCTGGCCGAGCGGCGGCTCAAGCGCTGGCCGCTGCGCGACGTCGCCGGCATGCTGCGCTCCTTCGACTACGCCGTCCACACCGCGCTCCGGCCGCGCCGCAAGGGCGACCCGGCACTCGGCAAAGCGTGGCTGGAGAAGGTGACGGCAACCTACCTCGGCGCCTACTACGAAACCGCCGGGGCGGCCTCCTTCCTGCCCCCCGACGAGACCGGCCGGAAGGTCCTGCTCGAAGCCTTCCTGCTCGAGAAAGCCCTCTACGAGGTGCGCTACGAGCTCAACAACCGGCCGACCTGGGTCGGCATCCCGCTGAAGGGCATCCGCAGCCTGATGGGAGTGTCGGATTGAGCGTCAAGCCTGACGTCAGCCTGCTCAGCGACGACGATCTCTACCTCTTCAACGAAGGCTCGCACTACCGGCTCTACGACAAGCTCGGCAGCCACCTGATGAAGGTCGGCGAGGTGGCGGGCTGCTACTTCGCGGTGTGGGCGCCAAACGCCCAGTCGGTGGCCGTTTCGGGCGACTGGAACGGCTGGAACAAGGAGGCCGATCCGCTCCACCCCAAGGGCCGCTCGGGGATCTGGGAGGGCTTCATCCCGGGTGTCGGGAAGGGAGCGATCTACAAGTACCACATCGTCGCCCAGGGGGGCTCCTACCAGGTCGACAAGGCCGATCCCTACGCGGTCCACCAGGAGACGCCACCCAAGACCGGCTCGATCGTCTGGGACCTCGACTACGCGTGGGGTGACACCGACTGGATGGCCGAACGCGGCCGCCGCAACGCGCCCGACGCGCCGTGGTCGATCTACGAGATGCACATCGGGTCATGGGTGCGCAACGGCTACCCGCCCAACTACCGCGACCTCGCGCCCCGTCTAAGCGGCTACCTGGCCGAGCATGGCTTCACCCACGTCGAGTTCCTGCCGGTGATGGAGCATCCCTTCTACGGCTCCTGGGGCTACCAGACGACCGGCTACTTCGCGCCCTCCAGCCGGCAGGGCACGCCGCAGGACTTCATGTACCTGGTCGACCATCTCCACCAGAACGGGATCGGGGTGGTGCTCGACTGGGTGCCCTCGCACTTCCCCGCCGACGAGCATGGCCTGGGCTACTTCGACGGCACCCATCTCTATGAGCACGCCGATCCTCGGCTCGGCTTCCACCCGGATTGGAAAAGCCTGATCTTCAACTACGGCCGCCACGAGGTGAAGAGCTTCCTCTGCTCGAGCGCGCTCTACTGGCTCGACCAGTACCACGTCGACGGGATCCGCGTCGACGCGGTGGCCTCGATGCTTTACCTGGACTACTCGCGGAAGGCGGGCGAGTGGGTCCCCAACGCTCACGGGGGGCGCGAGAACCTGGAGGCGATCGAATTCCTCCGCAAGCTGAACACGGAGATCTACCGAGCCCACCCCGACACCCAGACGATGGCAGAGGAGTCGACCGCTTGGCCCATGGTCTCCCGGCCCACCTACGTCGGCGGCCTCGGCTTCGGCATGAAGTGGGACATGGGCTGGATGCACGACACCCTCGAGTACATGCAGCGCGAGCCGGTCCACCGCAAGTTCCACCACAACCTGCTGACCTTCCGGCCGATGTACGC
>DATCOZ010000142.1:0-13427 GCA_036564345.1 Candidatus Dormiibacterota bacterium
GGCGAAGGTATGACACCGGTCGTGCGTGGACCCAGCCGCCCACCACTGGAAGCCGCCCGGGAATTCCTCAAGCCGCTTACCAGCGGCGATTTCGCCTGGGTCATCTTCACCCGGCTGATGATCACGGCCGGGATCTGGACCGTCTTCCCCTTTCTCCAGTTCTTCTTCCATGACGTCGCCGGGATCGTCAAGGCGGCGGATTTCACGAGCCTCTGGCTGCTCGTCGTCCTGCTGGCGGCGACCCCGTTCGGCCTCGTCGGCGGCTGGGTCAGCGACCGCTTCGGCAGGAAGATCTTCGTCTACGGCAGCGGGGCCTGCATGAGCCTCGTCGTGCTCGTCTTCATCGTCCTCTTCCCCACCCAGGTGCCCCTCTTCTACGTCCTCGGGATCGTCTTCGGACTCGGCTACGGCCTGTACTACGCGGTGGACTGGGCGCTCGCCTGTGACACGCTGCCGGACCGCGACCGGCCGGCCAAGGACATGGGCCTGTTCCACGTCGCGTACACGCTGCCGCAGGTGTTCCTGCCCGCCGTCTTCGGGCTCGTGCTCGACATCTTCAACCGGCAGTCGGCCAACTCCGGCTACCGGGTCGTCTTCTCGGGCGCGATCATCTTCTACCTGCTCGGCACCATCCTCGTCAGCAGGATCAAGTCGGTCCGCTGACCATAAAAAAACGAGGCGACGCCCAGAACGGCGCCGCCTCGGCCGGCCAGGTCCTGAACGCGCAGCTTGTTTTGCACTGGCGCCCCTCGACGGGGGTCGTCGCCTCTTGTGGAGGCCCTCGCTTGCGACGTTATGGACAGGCGCGACTATTACGCACGCTTAATTGGCGAAGACCGCTGCGGGGGCGGTGGCGGGACGTGGAGACGGGCTCTGCTGCGTCCGCTGGAGAGGTCTGAGGACATGGTGCGCGGCCTGTGGGAAAAGTGCAAGGGCACACCGCAAACGAGTTGGGCGTGCAGTGGAAAAACCCTTGGATAAGTAATGACCCCAACCAACTTCGTCCCGTCCGAATCGGCCTTGCGGCCAACCCGTCCGAGCCGCCGTCGATCGGGGCCGGGGTGAAGAATAGGGGGTACTCCGGTTAAAGGGAACCCCCGAATTAATGTGCGCCGCCAGGCTACGGAAAGTCGCTGATACGAGCACCGAAAATTGCGGCCTAAAAGGACCCCGACCGACTTCGTCTCTTCCGGAAAATCCGGCCCACCTTGCGGTGTTGGTTTTTTTCAGCCGATCCGCCGCCGTTCGGGGCCGGGGCATATGGTGAGGGCCAAGACCAGTGGCCAGCGATCCCCAAACTGATGCTCGCCACCAGGCGCTGAAACGGAGCCTGCTCACGCCCCTGGCCTGTTGGTCGTGTGGCGAGCGGCTGCGCCTGGTGGGAGAAAGCCTGGCCTGCCCGCGGGGCGACCCGGTCCCCGAGGTGGAAGAAGGCATTCATGACCTCTGGCCACCCGACCGCAAGGCGCCGGCCGTCGACACCTATGGCACCCCGTTCGGATGGGCCTACGACTTTGGCGTCACCACCCGGCCGCTGGCTCGGGTGGCGGCGCGCTTCGAATGGGGCACCGACGTCGGCCGGATGTACCGGCTCATGGACGAAGGCCTCCGCCTGACCCGGAACCAGGTGGCGCTTGACGTCCCCGTGGGCGGCGGGACAACGTTCGCCGAGGGCGCACCGGACCTGAAGGGTCTGCTGATCGGCATCGACCTGAGCCCGGTGATGCTCGGGCGCGCTGCTCGGCGACGCCAGGCGGCCGGCCTCGACCGCCGCGTCATCCTCGCTCGCGGCGATGCAACCCGCCTGCCCCTGGCAGCGGCCAGCGTCGATCGTGTCCTCTGCTTCAACGGGCTCCACGTCATTTCCGACAAGGAGGCGGCCCTGGCGGAGTTCCGCCGCGTCCTCAAGCCGGGCGGCGAGCTGCTCGGCACGGTGCTGGTCGCCGACGGGCGGTCTCCCTTCAGCGGGATCGTCGGCCTCGAGCGACTGGCATCCTTCTTCGTACCGACCACCACCGGCGAGCTACGATCGCTGGCGTCGCGGTTTGGTTTCAGGCGTTGGGAGCAGGACCTGGAGGGTGCCCTGCTCTACTTTCGAGGTGAATAGGAGAGCGACATGAGCACTCCGTCCTACGCCCACGGGGCGAGTCCGGTCGAGCTGCTTGGCGAGACGATCGGCGACAACCTCCGGCGGACCGTCGAGCGGCACGCCGAGCGGGAGGCGCTGGTCTCGCGGCACCAGGGTTTTCGGGCCAGCTACCGCGAGTTCTGGGACCTCACCTCGCGCTGCGCGAAGGGTCTCATCGCCCGCGGCGTGAAGAAGGGGGACCGGGTCGGCATCTGGTCGCCAAACCGCTACGAGTGGGTCGTCGTGCAGTACGCGACGGCGCGGATCGGAGCCATCCTCGTCAACATCAACCCGGCCTACAAGACCTCCGAGCTGGAGTACGCGCTCAACCATTCCGGGGTTTCCCTCCTGGTCCTCGCCCGGGCGTTCAGGACCAACGACTACGTGGCGATGCTGGCCGAGGTGCGCGGCCGCTGCGCCGAGCTGCGCGAGTCGCTGATCCTCGAGGACGGATGGGAGCAGCTGCTCGAGGACGGCGACGGCGTGCCCGACTCAACACTCGCCGAGCTTGAACCGGCCCTCCAGTTCGACGACGCGATCAACATCCAGTACACCTCGGGGACCACCGGCTTCCCGAAGGGTGCCACCCTCTCCCACCACAACATCCTGAACAACGGCTTCTTCATCGGCGAGGGCCTCCACTACACGGCGGACGACCGCGTCTGCATCCCGGTGCCCTTCTATCACTGCTTCGGGATGGTCCTCGGGAATCTCGCCTGCACCAGCCACGGATCCTGCATGGTCATCCCCGCCGAGGCGTTCGACCCCGTGGCCACGCTGGAGACGGTCCAGGCGGAGCGCTGCACCTCGCTCTACGGGACCCCGACCATGTTCATCGGCGAGCTCGACAGCCCGCGGCTGGGGGAGTTCGACCTCTCCAGCCTGCGGACCGGGATCATGGCCGGCGCGCCCTGCCCGGTCGAGGTCATGAAGAAGGTGCTGACGACGATGCATATGCCCGAGGTCACGATCATGTACGGCATGACGGAGACCTCCCCGGTCTCGACCCAGAGCCTCATTGGCGACCCCCTCGAGAAGCAGACCGGGACCGTCGGCAAGGCCTACCCGCACGTCGAGATCAAGATCGTCGAGCCGGAGACCGGCCGGATTGTTCCACGTGGAACACCCGGCGAGTTCTGCACCCGCGGCTACTCGGTGATGCTCGGCTACTGGAACAACCCGCAGGCGACGGCGGAGGCGATCGACCAGGCCCGGTGGATGCACACCGGCGACCTGGCGGTGATGGACGACGAGGGCTATGCGAGCATCGTCGGGCGGCTGAAGGACATGATCATCCGGGGCGGCGAGAACATCTACCCGCGGGAGATCGAGGAGTTTCTCTACGGCCATCCCGACATCTCCGACGTCCAGGTGATCGGCGTCCCCTCGGAGAGGTACGGGGAGGAGGTCATGGCCTGGGTGAAGCTTCGGGAGGGCTCCCGGCTGGACGGCGACCAGCTCACCGCGTACTGCCGGGGCAAGATCTCGACCTTCAAGATTCCACGCTTCTGGAAGTTCGTCGACGGGTTCCCGATGACGGTCACGGGGAAGGTGCGGAAGATCGAGATGCGCGAGCTGTCGGTTAAGGAGCTCGGCCTCGAGAAGGCCGCCGCGGTGACGACGGCCTAGCACCGCGACCGGGCCCCATGACGGCGGCCTGATCCCGAACTGTCGGCCGGGGGTCGGCGGATCGGCAGCAGGTTCCCCGATGCGACGCCGTTAATCGGGTCATCGGCGGTCTGCGACCGGAGAGCTCATTTATTCATTTTCTCCCACAGCAACTTCCCGCCGACGGTCAAGGAGAGGGAAGGAATGTTGCGTCAGTTACGCCCGGGACGGGTTATTTCGTCCTTGCTTGCGCTTGCCGCGGCAGTGGGCCTCAGCATGGTTTCGATCACGCCGGCCTCGGCTGCGACCAACGCGACGCTGGGTGACCTGAACGCAGCCAGCCCGGCAGCGAACAAGTACGCCGGCTGCGTCGCCTCGGTCCTCGTCGGGAGCGGGGTCACCTTCGGCAGCCTGGCGGCGCTCGGCACCGACCTCGCCGCCATCTGGCCGACCCTGCCCACGGGCGTGGCCGCCGCGTGCAAGCAGGCCGTTGATACCAAGCAACCCCAGGTCTGTGTCAATCCGACCAGCCCGGCCACCTGCCCGGCGATCGGCGCCGCCACCGCCGCGGTAGCCGCCAACCTCGCGGTCGGCTTCCCAGGCACCTGGAAGATCGCCAGCGACGGCGTCGGGATCGGCGGGTATGGCCAGACACCCCTCCCCACCAGCGGAGCGCCGGCGCCGGTGGCGACGGTCAGCGGCGTCTTCACGACGCCAACCTCCGTCTGCACAACCCGGGACTGCACGGTTCCTCCGGCGCCGGGACTCTGGACCGACTGCGGACCGACCACCTGTGGACCTGTCACCTCCCTGACCGTGTCCGTCATCGGCCGGACACCGAACGGTGAGAACGGCGTCAAGGGCAATCTCCGTGTGGTTGACGGCTTCGGCAACGTCGCCGACCTGCCCGGGATCTTCGGCAACCCCTATTGGGGTTACGGCTGCGGTACGGGGGATTGCACTTTCTCCGCCCGCGTTGGCTGGAACTGCAAGGACTCGCTCGGCGCGAGCGCAAACTGCGGTGGCCAAACGCTTGCGGTCAGCTTCAGGTTTGACAGCGGCGCCGGCGGCGACTGTGGCTGTGCCGGCGCGGCACCGGCTGTCGGCCAGGTGGTCGAGATCCAGCTCAGCGCCAACAATCTCAATGCTTCCGAGAACCCCACCGTCTGCGCCGGCCAGCTCGACTGCATGCGCTACGACGACGCGCGCCTCAGCTACCTCGACGGCACCGCTCGGCCGACGGTCGTGCTGAATTCCGTCGCGGCGCCCAGCGCCGTCATCGACCTGGCCTCGTCGGGCCTCGCATGCCTCGTCGGCGTCGACGTGACCCGGAGCGCGGCGATCAGCTGCCTGGACGTCAACGCCGCCTTCGCGCCGCTGCTCCAGACCGCTCACGCCCTGGTGGGTCCGCCGACGATTACGGCCGGTGCGAGCCCGGTCGCCACCTGGTCGCGCACCCCGGTCACGATCAGCCTCAGCGCGAGCGCCGACGTCACCCGGAGCATCCAGTCGATCACCTACAGCGCGACCGGCGCGCAGCCGATGCCGGCGACGGTCGTACCGGCTGCCACCGCCCAGGTTGTCGTGAGCGCCGATGGAGCGACCTCGCTCAGCTACTCCGCCACCGACAACGCGGGCATCACGAGCGCTCCGCAGAGCCTCACCGTCCAGGTCGATCGCAGCGCGCCTTCCGTCACCTGCGCCGCGCCGAGCACAGCCTGGAGCTCGACCGACGTGACCGTCGCCTGCTCGGCCGGCGATGAGCTGTCGGGGCTGGCTGATCCGACCCAGGCCCAGCTGACCCTGACCACCTCGGTGCCGCCCGGCACCGAGACCGCCGCCGCGGCAACCGGCTCCGTGTCCGTCTGCGACACCGCCGGCAACTGCGCGACGGCCGGTCCGATCACCGGCCTGAAGGTCGACCGCCTCGGACCGACGATCACGATCGCATCCCCCACCGGCTCCTACACGGTCGGGGATGCCGCGAAGGCGTCCTACACCTGCATCGACGACGGTTCGGGGACTTCGATCTGCACCGGCTCGCAGGCTGACGGGACGGCCATCGACACGTCCACAGCCGGCACCTACAGCTTCATGGTCGACGCGACCGACGCGGTCGGGAACCATTCCCAGCGCGTGGCCTCCTACCTGGTGGCAGCGCCGCCGGCGATCACCGCAAGCGCCAGCCCCTCGGGCGGCTGGCAGCGCACCCCGGTCACCGTCAGCCTCGCCGCGAGCGCCGACAAGACCCGCGGCGTCCAATCGATCACGTACAGCGCGAGCGGCGCCCAAGCTGCGCCGGAAACCGTCGTTCCGGGTGCGGCCGCACAGGTTGTCATCGCCGCCGACGGCACGACGACGCTCTTCTTCTGGGCGACCGACACCGCAGGCGCCCTGAGCGCCGCCCAGGGCATCACCGTCCAGGTCGACAGCACCGCGCCGGCCGTCGCCTGCGCGACACCCGGCACCGCCTGGAGCAGCACCGACGTGACCGTCGCCTGCACGGCAACTGACGGCCACTCCGGCCTGGCCGATCCGCTCCAGGCGCAGCTCAGCCTGACCACCTCGGTCCCCGACGGCACCGAGACCTCGACCGCGGCCACTGGCTCGGTGACCGTCTGCGACCTCGCCGGAAACTGCGCCACAGCGGGTCCCATCACCGGTTTGAAGGTGGACCGCGCCGGCCCGGCGGTCACCATCACCGCACCGGCCGGAGCGTATCCCGCCGGCCAGGTGGTCGACGCCACCTACTCCTGCACCGACGGCGGATCCGGGGTCGCGACCTGCACCGGCACGCAGCCCAGCGGGAGCGCCTTCGACACCGCGGTCGCGGGCATTTACAGCTTCACCGTCGACGCGACCGATGCCGCCGGGAACCACACCCGGCGGGTGGCCGCCTACCTGGTGACGGCGCCGCCGCCGCCGCCGACCGTCACCGCCACCGCCATCCCCTCGAACGGCTGGCAGCACACGCCGGTGACCATCAGCCTGACCGCGAGCGATGGCGTGGGTCCCGGCGTCCAGTCGATCACCTACACCACCGCCGGCGGCGTGTCGAAGCCTGAGGTGGTCGTCGCCGGCTCCACAGCACAGGTTGTCGTGAGCGCCGACGGCGTCACCACGCTGATCTACTGGGCAACCGACATGGCGGGCTCCTCGAGCAGCGCCAAGAGCATCACCGTGCAGCTCGACAGCATCGCGCCCGTGATCACCTGTGCGAAGCCGGCCGCCGGCTGGAGCCTCATCAATGTGACCGTCAGCTGCACGGCGAGCGATACCCTGTCGGGGCTGGCCGATCCCGCACAGGCGGAGCTCACGCTGAGCACCTCGGTCCCGGTCGGCACCGAGACCGCGGCAGCCGCAACCGGCTCGGTGGCCGCCTGCGACGTCGCCGGCAACTGCCCCCTGGCCGGTCCGCTAACCGGGCTGCAGGTGGATCGCCTCGGCCCCTCGATCAAGATCGGCGCCCCCGCCGGGACGTACACGGCCGGCCAGGTCGTCTACGCCGCGTATGCATGCACCGACGGCGGGTCCGGCGTTGCGGCCTGCTCCGGCTCGCAGTCCAACGGGACGGCCATCGGCACCGCTCACGCGGGAACCTACGGCTTTACCGTCGACGCGACCGATGCCGTCGGCAACCACAGCCAGCGGGTCGCCTCCTACACCGTGACGACCGCAACGCCAACGCCGGCGCCGGCGCCTTCGCCGGCCTGCAAGAACGATGAGAACGCCAGCGCGCACGGCGACCTGAGCGCCGACAAGAGCGACGTCAAGAAGTGCGCCAGACAGGGTGCCGCCGTCCGGCCGGTTGCCACCCCGAAGGCGCTGCCGTCACCCGCGCCGA
Source organism: Candidatus Dormiibacterota bacterium (assembly GCA_036564345.1). Taxonomy (GTDB): domain Bacteria; phylum Chloroflexota; class Dormibacteria; order Dormibacterales; family Dormibacteraceae; genus UBA6019. The sequence continues at coordinate 7,581 of DATCOZ010000142.1, forward strand.
CCCACCGGCCTTCGACGTACGGTGGCGAGCCGGGCGACAAGCAGGATCACTGAAGCGAAGTGCAGCGGGCCGATTCGCCGCGAGGCGAGTCGCCCCCCCGCCCAGACCGGCCTAAAGAACCTGTTCCGGGAGCAGGCCCTTGGCCCGCAGCTTGCTCATCTCGTGCCAGGCGTCCACGTAGCGCATCGTGCCCGACGCGAGCCGGAGGACCATCGAGTGGGTGTAGGCGTAGAAGTCCTCGTAGCGAACGCCCTTGAGCAGGTCGCCGGTGGTGATGCCGGTGGCGGCGAAGAAGATGTTGCTGCCGGAGCAGAGGTCGTCGATGGTGAGGACCTTGCCCGGCGCGTGGCCCTCCCGCTTGGCGACCGTTCGCTCCTCCTGGTTGCGCAGGAGCAGCCTTGCCTGCATGTCCCCCTGCAGGCACTTCACGGCGCAGGCGGCGAGGACGCCCTCGGTGGCTCCGCCGCTCCCCATCAGGACGTGCTTGCCGGTGACCTGCTCATTGGCGGCCGTGATCGCGCCGGCCACGTCGCCACCGGAGATCAGGGAGATCCGCGGACCGACGTCTCGCACCTGCTCGATGATCCCCTTGTTGCGCTCCCGGTCGAGGATGATCACGGTCAGGTCGCGAGGGTGCATACCCTCCGCCTTGGCGATTCGCTTCAAGTTCCACTCGACCGGCATGTCGATGTCGATGACGCCCCTCGCGCGCCGGCCGACGACGAGCTTCTCCATGTAGTGGATGTGGGTGCTGAGCATGGTGCCCCGCTCGGCCAGGGCGACCACCGCCATCGCCCCGGGCAGCCCGTTTGCGGTGAACTCGGTCCCGTCGATGGGATCCACGGCGACGTCGACCTCGGGCTCGAGGCCGTTGCCGATCTCCTCCCCGAAGTAGAGCATCGGGGCCTGGTCCTTCTCGCCCTCTCCGATGACCACGGTGCCCTTCATGTCCACCGAGCCGAGGGCGCTTCGCATGGCGTCGACGGCCCGCTTGTCAGCGGCCAGCTTGTCACCCCGGCCCTGGAGCGGGGCCGCGGCCAGCGCCGCCGCCTCGGTGACCCGGAGCAGCTCGAGGGCCAGGTTGCGATCCATCAGCTGCGCGGTGGCCATGCCTGACAGAAAGTTAGCGCAACCGTCGGTGGCGGGCGGCCAGGATCGGTCCCGGGAGGCTAGCCGAGGGGGTCTCGGAGGCCTCCCGCGTCCTCCGCCTCGGCGGCCGCCTTCGCGGCGCCCGGCTTGGGGCCAGGCCTACCGCGACCCTTCTCGGCGCCCGGCGGGCCGCCCAGCTTTCGCCGGCGGATGGGAACGGCGTCGCGCTCGACCAGGATCTTGGACTTGCTCACCAGCTTGCGCTCGAGGTCCGGCGTCTCGTAGACACAGGTCCGCTCGAGGACCGCGGTCACCCAGACCCGGATGCCTTCGAGCTCGCCCTCGAAGCCCTCGACGATCATCTCGTCTTCCTCAAGCTCGATCTTGCTCAGAGGTACCCTCGACATCGCTTTGTGAAGCGAGCATACCGCAAAATCTGATAGTGGAAGCGAGGGTTTTTGAAGCCTAGAAAAATTCTCCCCAGAACTTCTTGACCCGGTCCACAGGCGTCTGGGCCGCCGCTTCAGGCTGCGCCGCGGCCGCCTGGCCGGCGGCGGCCGCGTCGTCCTCCGGGACGCCTTCCGGGTGGACCCGGATGACGCCGTGGTGGACGCCGCCCTCCTGCACGACAAGGGCCCCCACGCGCGCGTCACCCTCCAGCCGCCCGGTCGAGGCGATGCGCAGCTTGCCGAGCGCGGTGACGTTGCCCCTCACCAGCCCCGCGATCGTCACGTCGTGGCCGCGGATGGTGGCGGTCACCTCGGCGCCTTTGCCGACGACCAGGGTGCCGGCGCACTCGATCTCGCCGGAATACTCGCCCAGGAGGTCGCCGTCGCCGTTGATCACCCAGCGGCCGGACGCCGAGTCGCTCCGAGCCAGGATGCTCGGGTCGCTGTCGCCGATCGGCAGCGGGCCGACCCCCGCCGAGATGGAAGGAGAGTGGGCCCTCGTCTCGCTGGGCGCCTCCTCCGCTACCGCGCTGCCGTTTCCGTTGGTCTCAACGCGAAGCTTTGACACGCTCGGTTCACTGGCCATGCTGCCCCTCTCCGAATTCTCCCGTCCCGGCGTGCGCGCCGGCTTCTACCCCCAGCCACGAAATCGACGTTCCGGAGAACGGAAACATCTCTTCGTATGAGCGCAGCATAACCAACCGCGGGCTTCCTGTGGACAACTCCGTTATGAGGCTAGCTCTTGCGGTAGGGCTTGCCATCCGCGGCGGGGGCCACCGCGCGGCCGACGGCGCCGGCGACGACGACGATCGTCAGCAGGTACGGCAGCATCCCCAGGAACTGGCCGGGCACGTGGACGCCGAACGCGATGGCGCGGCTCGCAACCTGGTCGGACGCCGTGAAGAGCATCGACGCGCCGAACGCGCCGAAGGGGTTCCAGCGGCCGAAGATCATCGCCGCCAGGCCGATGAAGCCGCGCCCGCCGGTCATGCCGGGAAGGAAGTTACCGAGCTGCTGGAGGCTGAAGTAGGCGCCGCCGAGCCCCGCCAGCCCGCCCGAGAGGATGACGTTCACGTAGCGGATGAAGTAGACGTTGATGCCCGCCGTCTCGGCAGCCTGCGGATGCTCGCCGCAGGCCCGCGTCCGCAGGCCCCAGGTGGTGTGGAAGATGACCAGGTAGACGGCCACCACCAGACCGAGCATGGCGTAGGTGACTAAGGCGTTCTGGAAAAGGACCTGGCCGATGATCGGGAGGTCGCTCAGCAGCGGGACATGCCAGGTCGGCAGGTGGCCCGGGCCGGCGACCGATTGGGACTCGAGGTAGGTGCGGTAGAAGACCCCCGTGACGCCGATGGCGAGGATGTTGATCACCGTCCCGCTGACGATCTGGTCGACGATGAAGCTGATCGCGAGGACGGCATGGATGGCGGCGATCAGCATCCCGGCCAGGACGGCGGCGATCAGGCCCAGCCAGAGGCTGTGGGTGAAGAGGGCGACCACGTACCCGGCGAAGGCGCCGGTCAGCATGATGCCCTCGAGCGCGATGTTGACGACGCCCGAGCGCTCGCTCATCACGCCGCCGAGGGCGGCAAGCGTCAGCGGTGTTGCGGTGACCAGGGTCTGCGATCCGAAGACGGCGATGTCGCTGGCGCGGATGTTCACGACCAGCAGGGCCATCTCATGCATGAGGCACCGCTCCCTCCCGCTGGGTGATGGCAACCGCGGCGACCTGGTGGCGACGGAGCCGGAGCAGCCAGCGGATGATCTCGGGCGCGGCGACAAAGGCGATCACGGACGCCTGGACGATCGAGATCAGGTCGGAGGAGACCTGGGGCGTGGTCTGCAGCTGCATGAAGCTGGCGCCGTTGTGGAGCGCGCCGAAGAGCAGGGCCGCCGGCAGGATGCCCCACGGGTTGCTCCGCGCGAGGAGGGCCACCGCGATCGCGTCGAACCCGTAGCCGGAGGCGACCGCGGCCGTCATGTCGTGCTGGATGCCGAGCATCTGGACGATCCCGGCGGTCGCTGCCAGGGCGCCCGAGATACCCATCGCCAGCACCGTGGTGCGGGCGACCGAGATGCCGGCCGCCTTGGAGGCGCCGGCGTTGTAGCCGACCGCCCGGAGCCGGAAGCCCACCGTCGTGCGGTTGACGAGAAACCAGACCGCCGGGATCGCCAGCAGCGCGAGCAGGAAGCCGAGGTGCAGCCGGCTGCCGGGAAGGATGATCGGAAGCGTCGCATTGCCGTCGATGTAGGGCGTCCGAATGATCCCGTGGGCGTCGGGGGCGAGCATCAGGCCCGGCGTCGTCACCAGGTAGTTCGCGATCAGGAACGCGACGTAGTTGAGCATGATCGTGGTGATCACCTCGTGGGCACCGGTTTTCGCCTTCAGGAAGCCGGCGATCCCGGCATAGAGGAACCCGGCGGCCATGGCCGCGAGCAGGGCGAGCGGGATCTCGATGATCGCCGGCAGCCCATGGATCGAATAGGCGACGAAGACCCCCGCCAGCGCGCCGATGTAGAACTGGCCCTCGGCGCCGATGTTGAACAGGCCGGCCCGGAACCCAAGGGCGACTCCGAGCCCCAGGAAGACGTACGGCACCGAGCTGACAAGGGTCTCGGCGAAGGCGTTGGTGTTGGTGAAGGCGCCCTGGAACAGGTAGAGGTAGGCAAGGGTCGGGTCGGCGCCGGTGGCCACCACGGCGATCGCTGCCACCAGGAAGCCGAGCACGACCGAGACGACCGGGATGATGAGGGCGTTGATCACCCAGGTCGGCACGTGCGCCCAGAGCCGGCTCACGCGGCGGCTCCTCCCGCCATCAGGAGGCCGATCCGGTCACGGTCGGCGTCCGCGCCGTCGACCACCGCCACGATCCGGCCCCGGTAGATGACGGCGATCCTGTCGCTCAGGGAGAGCACCTCGTCGAGCTCGGACGACACCAGCAGGACGGCCAGGCCCTTGTCGCGCTGGGCGACGATCTGCTGGTGGATGAACTCGATCGAGCCGACGTCGATGCCGCGCGTCGGCTGGCAGGCGACGAGCACCATCGGTTCGGTTCCCAGCTCGCGCGCGACGACGACCTTCTGCTGGTTGCCGCCGGACAGCGAGCCGGCCGCGGCCGTCGGCCCGGAGGTGCGGATGTCGAACTGCTTGATGAGCCGGGCGGCATACTCGGCGACCGCGCGCAGCTGGCGCACGATCCAGCGGGCGAATGGGCTCCGGTCGTAGTCCTCGAGGACCAGGTTGTCGGCGATCGGGAGCTCGAGGATGATCCCCTCCTTGTGGCGGTCGGCGGGGATCACGCTGAGCCCCTCCCGCAGGCGGAGGCGGGTCGAGCGCCGGGTGAAGTCGCGTCCGCCGATGAAGACGCGGCCCTCCCTGGCGGTGCGGAGGCCGCTGATCGCCTCGACGAGCTCGTTCTGGCCATTGCCCTCCACCCCGGCGATGCCGACGATCTCCCCGGCTCGGACCTCGAGCGAGACCCCGCCGACGGCCACCTGGCGGCGGTCGTCGGCGACCACCAGGTCCTCGACCTTGAGGCGGACGGCACCCGGTTTGGCGGGCTGCTTCTCGACCCGGAGCAGAACCGGCCGGCCGACCATCATCCGGGCCAGGTCGGCCTGGTTCGACTCTTTGGGCGTCGTGCTGTCGACCACCTTGCCGCGGCGCATGACGGTGATCTGGTCGGCGATCTCGATCACCTCGGCCAGCTTGTGGGTTATGAAGATCACCGCGTTGCCGGCCTGGATGAGATTGCCGACGATCTCGAACAGACCCTTCGTCTCCTGCGGCGTGAGCACCGCGGTCGGCTCGTCGAGGATGAGCAGCCGTGCGCCGCGGTAGAGGGCCTTGAGGATCTCCACCCGCTGCTGGACGCCGACCGACAGCTCCTGCACGCGCGCCCGTGACGGGACGTCGAGACCATAGCGGGAGGAGAGCTCGGAGACGGCCTTCGCAGCTCCTTCCACGTCGATCCAACCCCGCGGCTTGGTGATCTCGTGGCCGAGGATGATGTTCTCGGCAACCGTCAGCGGCGGGATCAGCATGAAGTGCTGATGGACCATCCCGATCCCGAGGGCGATCGCGTCCTGCGGCGCGTGGATGGTGACCGGCTTGCCGTCGAAGAGGATCTCACCCGCGTCCGCCGACGTGAGGCCGTAGACGACGTTCATCAGTGTCGACTTCCCGGCGCCGTTCTCCCCTAACAGCGCGTGGACCTGGCCCCACTTGACGACCAGGTCCACGCCGTCGTTTGCCCTCAGCTCCCCGTAGGTCTTGACGATCCCCCGGAGCTCGAGGGCGTTCTCCATG
>DATCOZ010000143.1:0-2777 GCA_036564345.1 Candidatus Dormiibacterota bacterium
CGGCTCGATCCCGAGATCGTGATCGCTCCTCCCAGCAGGTTGAGGTCGCTGAACCCGTAGTACACGTAGACGTCAACCTCGGAGTTGGCCAGGGCGGTCACCGAGCCCGTGCAGTTGGCGCTCGCTCCGCAGTACACGGCGACGACGGCCTGGCCGGCCGCCGGCCGCGGATAATCCGTGGTCACGACGAAGGGCGGTGCGTGGCCAACCTGCGTCGGGCAGCTCACGTTCGAGGTGATAGACGCCAGGTCCGCGGTGACGAGGCTGCACATGTTGGTCAGTCCAGGCCCGTTCGTGGTCGTGGTCTTGCCTGCCACATAGCGCGCGGCGTCTCGGGCTGCGTCGGACGTCGCAACGGCGAACACGTAACCTCGGCCTAGCTCGAGGACCCCCGCAACCAGGAGAACGAGGATGGGCAGCGTGATCGCGAACTCCACCATCGCTTGACCGGAGCTCTTTGGAGTCTTTCTAGCCATCCAGCTTCAAGTTGGCGAGGATCACCCGCGCCAGTTCCGTAGCCCCTCGAGAAACCAGCGAGTTCGGGTCGCGCGCGAGCACAAGGCCGCCCGCGAGGGCTGCATCCTCCGGGCGGGAATCGTCGAATCCAATGGTGACCGACAGCTTGCGGCCGAGGATCGACTCCACGGCGGCACGGTCGAGCGGCGGGTGCGGCACGCGCTGGTTGAGGACCAGCTCGATTCGACTGTCGGTCACGTTGAGGATGTCGCGGAAGACAGCCAGGGATCGCCGCGCATCCGTCATGGCCGCAATCTCTGGCGGGATGATGATGACGACGCATTCGGAGCGCTCGAGCACCGCCAGGGCGGCTTCGCCAAGGGACGTGCCCAGGTCCACGAGGATCAACTTCTGCCAGCTGACCACCACGTCGAGCACCCGGCCGGCCAGGTCGCCGTTCATGAGGTCGACCTCTTCCGGACGTAGGGTCCCTGGCAGCACGCCCATACCCGATCGGTGATTGACGATGTTGCCCCGCAGCACGGTCTCGAAGTCGACCGGGGCCACCTTGGAGGCGCTCGCGATCGAGCCCGTTGCGATTAGGTCCGCGAAGAGCGCCGCGTGGCCAAACGGCGCCGAGAGGTCGATCAGGAGCACCTGTCGCGGGAACTTGCGAGCCAGGGCCGCGGCGGTGTTGGTGGCCAGGGTCGTCGCGCCCGAACCGCCCTTGGCCGAGAAAAAGGCGACGATCGGTGCCGCCGCCCGCGAGGAGCGCTGGATCTCGGCAGCGCTCACTGCCGAAAGCTCCTGCTCCCAGAGCCGGTCGAGCGCGAGCGCCACCTTCTCGACCTCGGGTCCCAGGCCCTCCATGAGGCCGTCGCGGTCGAGAGTCAGCAGAACGGCGTCGGTCAGCCCGTAGATGGCAGTCTGGTAGCGGTCCTTGGTCCGGGGAGCGGGGAGGATGACGAGATCGCCGGCGGCGGGGCGCCGGGTCAGGAGGACCTTGCCCGCGCCGTCCGAGATCGACTCCTCGACCTGGCCGGACGCGAGGAAGAGGACAACGTCACCGCCCTGGGCGTTCAAGCGGAGCGTGTCACGGGCTGTAAGGCCGATGCTGCGCATCCGCCGCGCCACGGCCCGGAGGGCGCCGTCGCTGAGATCAGCGAACACGGCCGACATCTCCAGGATCCGACTCCGAAGCTGCAGGGCTGACGGTGTCTGGCCGGCGGCGGGCCCGCTACTGGCACCCACCTGGTTAGGTTCTTCCTCCTGGGCCCGATCGGCTTCGCGAACCTCACGGGGGGTCAATTCGCCGATAATGTACCAACGTCCCCCCGGATCGACTGCCCATCCCAGTAATACTTTTGAACACGAGGCCATCGGCCGAGATCGATCTGCAGCGCCTGACCAAGCGGTCGGGGGCTGGTTCCCGCGCTCCCCGGTCTCGCCTGGCGGCCCAGATTGAGCGTGTACTAAACGCCGCGCTAGCCGGCGAGCCGCACGTCGTTCTTGACGTCAGCTCCGCCGACTTGATGGCCGAGCCGTACCGGGTCGGCCAGGTGGTCGTGGCGGCGCTCGCAGAGGCGGGGCCTGGGCTGACCGTCCAGTGGCGCATCACCGAGCCCTTCCGGCGTTCCGGTCTCACCGGGGAGCTGCTCAACTCGCTCGTCAGCGAGGACCCGGCGACCAGGGCGGCCGCCGCCCGTCTGTGCGGGTCGCTTCGCCTCACCGAGTCGGTTGCCTGGATCGAGGATCTGGTCCGTGACGGCAACCCGAAGGTGCACGAGTCGGCGATCCGCGCCTTGGGACTGCTCGGGGGGCGCCGGGCGGTGGAGGCGCTCATGGCCGCGGCCGACAGAATTCCCGTTCACCGCCTGGCGATCGCCCTCTCGATGGCAGCCTCCGACCTCGACATCGAGGCCCTGATGCGCCAGCCCGAGAGCGAGAAGGCCGCGATCGTGACCGTCCTCGCTTGCGGACTGCGCCGCGACTCGCTGCGGGTGCCGCCCCTCCTGGGCATCGCCCACGACCGGCGCTGGCCCAAGCGAGTTCGCGTCGCCGCGTGCAAGTCGCTTGGCATGATCGGTGCCACCGCGGCGTCCGACGGGCTTCGCCTGCTGGTGGAGCGTGAACCGGACGCGGACGTCAAGAAGGCAGCCGTGCAGGCTCAGAAACGTTTGCAAGGGTCGTCGACCAAGGTGCCCCCCTCATGAAGCTCTCGGAGCGATTCGACCGCCGCTACCAGCAAGCGCCCACAGCGGTGGCGGCGCCGCCTGGCTCTGCCCCGGGCGCACAGATCGACGGCGTCGCAAGCGTCGCTC
>DATCOZ010000175.1:0-2321 GCA_036564345.1 Candidatus Dormiibacterota bacterium
GTCCAAGCCACAGTGCCAGCCCAAGTCCCAGCGCGAGCCCAACCCTTGCTCCAACGCCGGTGCCGACGCCGATCCCCACGCCACGGGGGTCGATCTTCCTCAACCCGGGCTCGGCAACACCAGCTACCCGGGTGACCTTCAGCGGCAGCGGGCTCGACGCCAACCAGATCCTGGCGGTGCTCTTCGACGGCTCTCACGTCTCCGACGTCAACACCGACGGCGGCGGCAACTTCACCCTCCAGCTCGTGATCCCCGACAACGCGCCGGCCGGGAATCATCAGATCTGCATCAGCGAGTCGAACGGCAACGTGTGCTCCGGCTTCACCGTGGTGGCCGCGCCAGCGGCCACGCCGACGCCGACCGACACGGCCAGCCCTTCGCCCAGTCCGAGCCCCTTCCCCAGCCCGGTCACCGCAGCCGCCGCCGGCGGCGGGGGGTCGTCGCCGCTGGCGCTGCTGCTCAGGCCACCCTTCGTCTTCCTGCCGATCATCGCGGCCATCGCCCTGCTGACCTTCCTCGGCCTCTACCTCTGGCGGGTACGGCCCACGCCGCCGATCGGCGAGGTCACCATCCTCCACAAGGCGCCGGCGCCGCGGCTGTATGAGCAGCAGCCGGCCGCACCGCCGCCGCCTCCCGCGCCGGCTCCGCCTCCGGTCGTCTACGAAAGTCCGGCCAATCCGCCTTCAACTCCGCCACCGGCGCGGCCACCGGCTCCTCCGAGCGGCGCCGACGTGCCGCCCGACCTGCCCGAGACCAGCGACTAGCAGAGCGAACCAGGGCCCTCCAAACGGAGTGTCACCCAAAGGTGATGGTTGCAAGGCCGACAAATCGGACAGCCGCGCTTCATATTGTTGAGATCGGCCCGACTGCCTTTAAGATTGCGACCACTTTTCATAACGACTTGGGGGGTTGGTAGGTGGCACTGCTCTCGGTCCAGGACGTCACGGTGCGCTTCGGTGGAATCCTCGCCCTGGATGGGATCAGCTTCGACGTGCCCGACAGCTCGATCGTCGGCCTGATCGGTCCCAACGGCGCCGGCAAGACAACGCTCTTCAACGTCGTGACCCGGGTCTACACCCCGCAATCGGGTGAGGTCAGCTTCGAAGGACAGTCGCTGCTCAGAGTGCCGGACGACGAGATCATCGCGCGCGGCATCGCCCGAACCTTCCAGAACGTCGAGCTCTTCTCCCGGATGACGGTCCTCGAGAACGTCATGGTCGGGCTCCACTCCGAGCTCGGCCGCAACGCCTTCGGCTTCCTGGCCGCGGCCTTCCGCCTGCCTTCGAACAGCCGGAAGGAGAAGATGGCCCACGAGCGGGCCCACGAGGCCCTCGCCTACGTCGGCCTCGACGGCATGGCCGACCGGCCGGTCGCCGGCCTCCCCTACGGCACGCTGAAGGCGGTCGAGCTGGCCCGCGCCATCGTGTCGCGCCCCAAGCTGCTGCTCCTCGACGAGCCGGCCGGCGGCCTCAACCACGACGAGGTCGGCGACCTCGTCGGCCTCTTCCGCAAGATCCATGAGGACTTCGGCCTGACCTTGTTGATCGTCGAGCACCACATGAACCTGGTGATGCGGGTCTGCGACCACGTCGTCTGCCTCGACTTCGGCAAGAAGATCGCGGACGGCAGCCCGAAAGAGGTCCAGGCCAACCAGCGCGTCATCGACGCCTACCTGGGGACAGAAGATGGCGCTGCTTGAGCTGCGCGACGTGAAGGCCTCCTACGGGGCCATCCGCGCCCTCCACGGCGTCTCCCTGAAGGTCGAGGAGGGCTCCGTGGTGGCGCTCCTGGGCGCCAACGGCGCCGGCAAGACCACCACGCTCCGCGCCATCACAGGCATGGTCAAGGCGACCGGCGAGATCCTCTTCGGCGGGAAGAGCATCACCGGCAAGCCGCCCGAGGAGGTGGCCCGGCTCGGCATCGCGCACGTGCCGTCCGGACGCGGGACGATGACGCAGCTGACGGTCTGGGAGAACCTCCAGATGGGCGCCTACGTCCGCCGCGACCGGGAGAAGGTCAAGGCCGACTACGAGAAGGCGATGAACTACTTCCCCTGGATCCGGCAGCGGCGCGACCAGGTCGCGGCAACCCTCTCCGGTGGCGAGCAGCAGATGCTGGCGATCGCGCGCGCGCTCATGCTCAACCCGAAGCTGCTCCTCCTCGACGAGCCGTCCCTCGGGCTGGCGCCGATCGTCGTCCGCGAGATCTTCGAGATCGTGACCGCGATCAACCGCGACGACGGCACCACCATCCTGGTCGTCGAGCAGAACGCCAACCTCGCTCTCCGCTCGGCCGAGATCGCCTACGTCCTCGAGGTCGGA
>DATCOZ010000150.1:0-4109 GCA_036564345.1 Candidatus Dormiibacterota bacterium
TCGCCGCCTACGACCACGACAGCCCGATCGCGACACTCGGCGCCCGCCGCGTTGTGCTCGGCTACCCGGGCTGGATCTGGACCTACGGCATCTCGGACTGGATCGGCAAGGAGCAGGACGTCCAGGCGATGCTCCAGGGCAGGCCCGAGGCCGACGCCCTGGTCCGCCGCTACCGGGTCGAGTACGTGGTCATCGGGCCCCAGGAACGGGAGGCGCCCTTCTCGGCGAAGGACGCCTACTGGCAGTCACACGCGGACCTCGTCTACGCCAACGCGGAGTACCACGTCTACAAGGTGGCCCAACCGGGCCCTTAGCGTTCGTCCTCGATCCCGAGACGGCGGGAGATCCGGCGCAGCTCACGGTCGCCTCGCTCGAGGCGTTGGAGGACCTGGAGCATCACCTCGTCCTGAACTTCGAGGTGTGTCATCACCGACTTCAGCTCCTCCTCCTCCTTGACGCCCTCCTGGTAAGCCTGCTGAGCCGCAAGCCGGTCGCGTTGAGCGGTCCGGTTGAGCGCCATCAGGACGATCGGCACCGCGAAGGCCGCCTGGAAGGTCAGCACCAGGTTGAGGAGGTGGAAGGGGTAGGCGTCCCAGTGGCGAAGGAAGCCGACCGCGTTGACGAAGATCCAGAGGGCGATGAGCACGGCCTGGAACGCGACGAACGTCCAGCTGCCGATGACCCGGGAGAGGTCGTCCGCGATGCGCTCGGCTCGGCTGGTCCTTCGCTCGACCTCCTGGTTGACGTCGCGGACCGGCGGATGCTCATGGCTGTGGCGCACCAGGTTGCGGGTTATGTCGTCGAGCTCGCGGGACACGGTCACTGTGGTTTCGCCCGGAAGCATACCGCCAACCTACTTAAAGTAGGCTCAGCTATTCGGACGTCAGAATTGACAGCCGCGGCAGAAATTCAGTGGCTCGCGGTTCGAGCCGAGCTGGCTGATCCGGTGACCGCAGCGGGGACAGTCCTTTCCGCCCTTGGCGTGGACCTTCATGAAGCTCCGATTCTGCTTCGACTCGTCGTAGGCGGGGTCGGCCAGGATGGCCTGAACGGCGTTGCCGAGGACGGCCGGGATGGCCCGGAAGAGCTGCTCTTCGTCCTCCGTCTTGAGGGAGGCACGGCGGCGCAGAGGCAGCAGCCGCGCCTCCCAGAGGATCTCGTCGGAGTAGGCATTCCCGATCCCGGCGAGGAAGGACTGGTTGCGGAGGAGGTCCTTCACCTCGTCCCGGTAGCGCCGGAGCTGCTTGCGGAACCAGTCGAGTCCCAGCTCAGGAACCGCGTCCGCCTCCGGGCCCAGCTCGGCCCAGGCAGGCACCTCGACCGCCGGGTCGGCCGCCCAGTAGATCCGCCCCAGGTTCTTGAAGTCGGTGTAGCGGAGCTCTTCCTTGCCCTCCAGTCGAAGCGTGAAGACGTGGGTCGCCGGCTGCTTGGCGCCTGCTTCGGCGATCTGGAAGCGGCCTCCCAGCATCGGGTTGACAACCAGCTTTCGCTCGCCGAAATCGAAGACCAGGTGCTTTCCCCGCCGCCAGACGCTGTCGATGCGGCGCGCCGGCACCTCCTTGACGAACTCGTCGACGGGGTAGCGCAGCAGGTGGGCGTTCTTCGGGTTCACCTCGCAGGCGGTGACCATCCGCCCCTCCAGCTCGGGGCTCAGCTTGATCCGCAGGGCTTCGAGCTCGGGCAGCTCGGGCATCGTGCTGGGAGGTTATCTGTAGTCGTGCGAGGTCGGAAGATCGCGGTCCTTCGCCTGCAGCCCGATGACCGACTTGACGAGCACCGAGTGGACTTCGTCCTGGCGCTGCATCACGCCCTCGACGACCAGGATCGAGTTGGAGTTGGCCACCTTCCGGTAGCGCTCGTAGACGTCGGGCATGAAGGTCACGTTGACGTGGCCGAGCTCGTCCTCGAGCGTGAAGAAGCGCAGCTTCTTAGCGGTGCCGGGGGCCTGGCGGACGATCACCAGGCCGCCGACCCGGACCGTCCGCCCGGCCGGCACCTTCTTGGCCTGGATGCTGTCGAGCACCCCCAGCGCCTCCAGCCGGTCGCGCCAGTAGTGGACCAGGTGGCGGCCGGTCGAGAGTTCGCTGATCGCGTACTCCAGCTTGGTGCTCTCGATCGGGGTGACGCCGGCCAGCGGTGGTGGCTCGACCATGAGCTTGAGGGATGACTGGGGGGCGATGCCGCGCTTTCGTCCCCGCGCCCGCTGCCCCTCCTGCCAGCGCCAGAGCAGTTCCCGGCGGGGGATCCCAAGTGACTCGAAGGCGCCGACCATGATCAGGTTCTGCACCGCCTCCGCCGTAGGCGGGTTGCGGCGGAGCCGGTCCTGGAAGTCGTCGAAGCTGCTGAAGTCGCCGTTGGCCCGCTCCTTGAAGATCGCCTCGCGCGGTACCGCCCCAAGCTCTTTGACGTAGTTGAAGCCGAGCCTCACCGCACCTGGCTCGGTGGGCAAACATCGATCGGCGGAACGGTTGATGTCGACCGGCAGCACCGGGGTGCCGTGGTGCTTGGCGTCCTCGACCAGGACCGAGGGGTGGTAGAAGCCCATCGGCTGGTTGTTGAGCAGCCCGCAGTAGTACTCCGCCGGGTGGTAGAGCTTGAGCCAGACCGTCTCGTACGACGTCCGGGCGAAGGCGGCCGCGTGGGAGCGGCAGAAGCCGAAGGCGGCGAAGCCCTCGATCGCGTGGAAGAGGTCCTCGCAGGTCTCGGCCGGGACTTCGTTCTGGAGGCAGCCCTCGATGAAGCCGTCGTGCAGGCTCGCCATCTCGATCCGCGAGCGGTGGCGGTTCATCGCCCGCCGGAAGCGGTCGGCCGAGCCGGCGCTCATGCCCGCGACGGCGATGCAGATCTCGAGGATCTGCTCCTGGTAGAGGATCACCCCGAGCGTGTCCTTCAGGATCGGCTCCAGCAGCGGGTGGGCGTAGGTGACCTGTTCCTTTCCCTGCTTGCGGCGGATGTACGGATGTACGGCGTTGCCCTGGATCGGTCCCGGCCGGATGATCGCCACCTCGACGACGAGGTCGTTGAACTCCCGCGGCTTGGTGCGGGGCAGCGTCTGCATCTGGGCCCGCGACTCGATCTGGAAGACGCCGATGGTGTCGGCCTCGCCGCAGACCCGGTAGACCTCCGGGTCGTCGAGCGGCAGGAGGTCGAGGTCCGGCCGGGCGCCGGTCTTCGCCTCGACCAGGTCGAGGCACTCGGCCACGACGCTCAGCGTCCGCAGCCCGAGCATGTCCATCTTGATCAGGCCGAGGTCCTCGACGTCGTCCTTGTCGAACTGGACGACGACCCGGCCGGGCATCGTCGCCGGCTCCACCGGCACGATGTCGATCAGAGGCTCCCCGGTGACCAGCATCCCGCCGACGTGGATGGAGAGATGGCGGGGGAAGTTGAGGACCTGGTTGCAGAGGGCGGTGAACTGCCGCCAGGGCGCGCTGCCGGTCAGGTGCTCGAAACCCGCCTGGGCGGTGGTCTCCTCCATCGATTCGGGAAACCAGGAGTCGACCGACTTGGCCAGCTTGTCGACGACGTCGGGCGGGAAGCCGAGCGCCTTGCCGACCTGGCGGGCGGCCATCCGGGGCTGGAAGGTGACCACGTTGCAGACCATCCCGGTCCGCTCCCAGCCGTACTTGTCGTAGACGTACTGGATGACCTGCTCGCGGTGCTCGGTCGAGAAGTCGATGTCGATGTCCGGCGTCGAGGTCATCTCCTCGTGCAGGAACCGCTCGAAGAGGAGGTTGTGCTCGATCGGGTCGACCCGGGTGATGCCCAGCACGTAGGCGACGATCGAGTCGGCCGCGCTGCCGCGTCCCTGGCCGGGCACGCCGTTCTCCTTGGCGAACCGCATCAGGTCCCAGTTGATGAGGAAGAACTCCGCCAGCCCGGTCTTGTCGATCACGTCGAGCTCCTTCTGGAGGCGCCGGGAGACGGCCGGGGTGATCGGGTGGTAGCGCTCGCGGGCGCCCTCCTGGACCAACCGGTGGAGGTGGCTGAAGGGCGTCTCGCCTTCCGGCACCGGGAAGCCGGGAAAACGGACCTGCTTGAAGTCGAGGCTGACCTCGCACTCCTGGGCGAGCTCGTAGCCGGCCGCCAGGGCATCGGGGTGTGCCCCC
>DATCOZ010000170.1:0-4485 GCA_036564345.1 Candidatus Dormiibacterota bacterium
TGTCCATCACGTCGTCCTCGTTGACCGTCACGCTGGCCGTGAAGGGGATCCGGCGCGCGTCGTGGATCACGCTCTCCAACCGATCGAGCAGCTCGTCGACCTTTATTGGAACTTCTCCTTCAGGCGCCTGGCGACGGCAGGTGGGACGAAGTCGCTGACATCTCTGCCGTAGCTTGCGATGTCCTTGATGGTACTGGAGCTCACGAAGATGTGAGTGAAGCTGGACATCAGGAAGATTGTCTGCACGTCGGGCGCCAGCTTGCGGTTCATGAGGGCCTGCTGGAGCTCCACGTCGAAGTCGGAGTAGGAGCGCAGGCCGCGCACCAGGGTCGCCGCGCCGATCGTCCGGGCGTACTCCACGGTCAGGCCGTGGAAGGAGCTGACCTCGACGTTGGCGCGGCCCGCCATCGTCTCGTGGATCATGTCGAGGCGCTCCTCCTCGGTGAAGAGCGGGTTCTTGGCGGGGTTCTTGAGCACCCCCACCACGACCTTGTCGAAGAGGAGCAGGGCCCGCTCCAGCACGTCGAGGTGGCCGTTCGTGAAAGGGTCGAAGGTGGCCGGATAGAGGGCCAGGCTCACTGGGTCGGACTCATCTCGGCGTGAGGATTGTAAGGCGGCTCGCGCCGTACGCCTTGTCCCGCCGGACCGCGAGCCGGGCGAGCTCGGGGAGCGGCCCGCGACCCGACCACTCGACCACCACGGTGGCCTGGGCGGTCTTGTCGAGCGCCAGCAGCACCTCGTCCAGGATGGGATCGCGATAGGGCGGGTCGAGGAAGACGATGTCGGCCTTGCCCACCTCCCCCGGGTGGAGCTCGACCCAGCGGGCCGCCTCGGCCTGGTGGACCGAGGCCCGGGCAAGGAGACCGAGCTCGGCGAGGTTGCGCTTGAGGACCGCGATCACCCGGAAGTCGTTCTCGACGAAGGTCGCCTGCACCGCCCCCCGGCTCAGGGCCTCGATGCCATAGGCGCCCGAACCGGCGCAGAGGTCGATGACCCGGGTGCCCTCGAGCTGCGCCGCGAGGACGTTGAAGATCGCCTCCTTGACGACCCCCTGGCTGGGCCGGACCCCCTTCGGGGTCAGGAGGCGGCGGCCGCCGAGCTCGCCACCGTGGATCCGCAGGTTGCTCGTCAAGGGCGCACGCGAAGGCGTCCGTCGGCGGTGACGACACCGATGGCGACCGCCTTCGGGCAGGCCGACCGGAAGGTGTCAGCCCCGTCGGGCGGGATCGCGACCAGGAGGCCGCCGCTGGTCTGGGCGTCGCTGAGCAGCAGCTGCTCGACCTCGGGCAGGCCGCCCCAGTCGACGACAGCGGCGAGGGCAGCGTGGTTGCGCCGGCTGCCGCTCGGGAAAAGGTCTTCGCCGGCCAGCTCGCGGACGCCGAACAGGTAGGGCACGGCTCGGGAGTCGATCTCGGCTCCGACGCCGAAGTTGCGGAGATGGCCGAGGAGGCCGAAGCCGGTGACGTCGGTGGCGGCGGTGGCTCCCGCCTCCAGCATCGCCAGCGAAGCCTCGCGATTGAGCTGCGTCATGGCGGCGATCGCGGCCTCGGCGAGGTGCTCCGGGCAGAGGCCGCGCTTGATCGCCGTCGCGACGAGCCCGGTTCCCAACGGCTTGGTCAGGAAGAGCAGGTCGCCCGTCTGGGCGCCCTGGTTGGTGACCATCCGGTCGGGGTCGACCTCGCCTGTGACCGCGTAGCCGAACTTGGGCTCGGCATCGTCGACGGAGTGGCCACCGACCACCGGAACGCCCGCCTCGGCAAGCTTCGCCGCGCCACCGGCCACGATCTTCGCGAGCAGGCCGGTATCGAGGCGGTCGCGCGGGAAGCCGACGATGCTGAGGGCGAAGAGCGGCGTGGCGCCCATCGCGTAGACGTCGCTCAGCGCGTTGGCGGCGGCGATCGCGCCGTAGGCGGTCGGGTCGTCCACGATGGGCGTGAAGAAGTCGACCGTGGCGACCAGCGCCCGGTCGGGGGCGATCCGGTAGACGGCTGCGTCATCCCCGGTGCCGGCACCCACCAGCACGCGGGGATCGGTCAGCGGCGGGAGCGCCTCAAGGACCTGCCCAAGCTCCACCGGGCTGAGCTTGCAGGCTCAACCCGCGCCGTGGCTGTACTCGGTCAGGCGGATCCGATCGATCTGGGACATGCCCAGATCCTAGTGGTCAGCACCTTTCAGTTCATGGCGATGCGGTCGAGCAGGCGCTCGACGGCGGCCGCCAGCGCCGGGCTACGATCGAGATCGGGATCGGCCGCGACCAGACTCGCGGCCTCGTCGCGGGCCTCGTCCACCAGCGTCGGGTTGCGCAGCTGCTCCATCGCGAGGTCGGAGACCCCGTGCTGGCGGCTGCCGATCAGCTCGCCCGCCCCGCGCAGCTCGAGGTCCTCCTCGGCCAGCTTGAAGCCGTTGTGCTCGCGCGCGACCAGGTTCAGCCGGAAGCGGGCCGCGTCGCTCGGCTCGTCGGCCAGGAGCAGGCAGTGAGAGCGGTGCGCGCCCCTCCCCACCCGGCCTCGGAACTGGTGAAGCTGGGCGAGGCCGAAGCGGTCGGCGCCCTCGATCAGCATGACGGTCGCGTTGGGCACGTCGACCCCGACCTCCACCACCGGGGTTGCGACGAGCACGTCGCTCTCGCCCGCGGCAAAGCTCCGCATGACGCGGTCCTTCTCCTTCAGCCTGCCGTGGACCAGCGCCAGCCGAAGGTCGGGAAAGACCTCGGTTCGGAGCCGTTCGAACTCGATCGTCGCCGCCTTGGCCTCCAGCTTCTCCGACTCCTCGATCAGCGGGCAGATGACGAAGGCCTGGCGCCCGGCGGCCACCTCCTGGCGCACCAGGCGGTAGGCCTCCTCGCGCTCCTCCGGCCAGACGACGGTGGTCGCGACCGGCGTTCGACCGGGCGGCACCTCGGCGATCTCCGACACCTTCATCTCGCCGTAGATCGTCAGCACCAGGGTCCGCGGGATGGGCGTCGCCGTCATCGCCAGGAAGTGAGGCCGGCCGCTGCCCTTGGAACGAAGCAGCTCACGCTGGCGGGTGCCGAAGCGATGCTGCTCGTCCACCACCGCCAGGCCGAGGTTGGCGATCTCGACCTTCTCCTCGATGAGCGCGTGGGTGCCCACCAGGAGCGCGGTCTGGCCGGACGCGACAGCCATCGTCACGCGCCGCCGCTCCGCCGCCGCCAGGCCGCTGACGAGGAGGTCGACGCGGAGGTCGGGAAAGCTCCCCTCGAGGTAGGAGCGGAACTTCAACAGGTGCTGGCGGGCCAGGATCTCGGTCGGCGCCATGACGATCGACTGGAGGCCGGCGGCGTGCGTCATCGCCACCGCCGCGGCGGCCACCGCGGTCTTCCCCGATCCCACCTCGCCGTTCAGGAGGCGGTTCATGGGAACCGGCTGCTCGAGGTCCTGGAAGACCTCCCAGGTCGCCCTCCGCTGGGCGTTGGTGAGCTCGAAGCCGACTCCCGCCTTGAACCGGTCGATCACCGCCTGGACGTAGGGAACCGGCGTCGCGGGCTCGGTTTCGAGCCTGCGGCGGTTCTGGAGGAAGTAGATCTGCAGCGCCAGCAGGTCGGTGAAGACCATCCGGTCGCGCGCTCTCCGCCACTGCTCGTCGCTCTGCGGCCGGTGGCCCTCGCGGACCGCCTCCGCGATGCCCGGCAACCCGTTGCGGAGCCGGGTCTCGGGCGAGAGCGGGTCGGCAAGGTCGCCGGCGAGATGAAGCAGGGACTCGACCAGGTCGCCCATCTTCTTGTTGGTGATCCCCTCGCTCAGCCGGTACCTGGGCATCAGGCCGCCAACCCGCTGCGGACCGCCGGGGCCCGTGACCCGCTCATGGAGGGGGTTGCGCATCTCCCAGGAAGCGCCGTACCCGGTGAGCTTGGCCTCGCCCGCGACGGCGATCCGGTCGCCCTCGTGGAGCTGCTTGGCGATCCAGGGCATCCGGAACCAGACGATCTTGAGGCGGCCCCCCGCGTCGTCATTGAGCGTCGCCTCGGTCAGCGCCAGGCGCTTGTACTTCGTCTTCCGGGCGCCGATCGAGGTGACGGTGCCGACGACGGTGGCTTTGCCCTCGACCTTGAGGTCGCGCACCCGGAGCGGGTCACCGAACGTCTCCAGGTTGCTGGGCAGGTTGAGGAGGAGGTCACGCACGGTCTGCAGCCCGAGCTTTTCGAGGGCCTTGAGCTCGGCCGGTTTGAGCTTCGACAGCTCATCCAATCGGGTGTCGAGGGAGGCCACCGGCCGCAGTATAGGATTCGAGTCTTGACCTCCCAACCTCCCTTTACGCGCGTCCAGCAAACCGTCGACATGGTGCACGGCGTCGCGGTCCCGGACCCCTATCGCTGGCTCGAAGAGGTCGGCTCGCCGGAGGTCCGCGAATGGGTCGCAGCGCAGCGCGCGCACACTCGCGCCATCCTCGACGGGTACTCCTCGAGGCCCGTGCTGGAACGGCGGCTTGCCTCGGCGCTCGGCGTCGGTATGCTCGGTCCCAGCG
>DATCOZ010000177.1:0-3239 GCA_036564345.1 Candidatus Dormiibacterota bacterium
GCGGCGGCCGAGCGCGGCGAGTCGTCAGCGGCCAAATCGGGGACGGAGACCGGCGCGCCCGTCTCCCACACTCGGCCCGCCAACCCCTCGCCCCGCTTGTAGCTCGTCTGCGCGGCGGTCGCCTCGTAGGTGGAGGTGTCGCGGCCGGGCCGCTTCCACGAGGTGACGAAGTGCATCGTCTCGCGCTCTGCGTCGACCTCCCAGTACTCGGCCAGCTCCCAATCGAGCGCGCGGCACAGGCCCTCGAGCACTCCAGGCGCGGCTTTGTCCCAGCCGGGCGACGTCACCAGCGCCTGGGTGACGGCAAAGCGCGATGCCTGAAGTACCTCGGCGCGCTTCCGATCGCGGATGTCGACTGCGACCGTCTGGAGGTACAGGGGCTTGGCATCCGGACCGCGCACGAGGCGGGTCGTAACGTCGACCCACACCGGCTCACCGTCTTTGCGCGTGTAGCGCTTCTCGAGCCGCGTGCCCTCGTCCTGCCCGCCGAGCATTCGCGAAAACGCGTCCTGCACCGCCGGCACGTCTTCTGCGTGGGTGATGTCGATCAGCGAGAGGTTGCGCAGCTCGGCTTCGGTGTAGCCCACGAGCTGGCAGAAGGCGGGGTTGACGGTCGTGATGTGGGCGTCGAGGCTGGCGAACGCCATGCCCGCCTGGGCCTGCTCGAAGAGCGTCCGGAACCTCGTCTCGCTCTCGCGCTCGGCCTCTTCCATCCGGTGCCGCTCACTGATGTCGTGAACCAGCGCGAGCAGGCGATGTTTGCCTTCGGCGGCGAGGCGGCGCACCGCGGTCTCGATCTGGATCTGGCGTCCGTCTTTGGTGATGAGCGCCGATTCGTATCGGACCGGCACGTCACCGCCTTCGAACCGGCTTGCCAGCCGGTCGATCAGGTGCTGCCGTTCCTCGGGCGGAGCGAGGTCGATCAGCGAACCCATGGCCGCGAGCTCGGACGCGTCGTAGCCGGTCAGGGCCTCATAGGCTGCGTTGCCGGCGACGAACCGTCCGTTTTCGGTGATGACCAGGCCCTCGCCGATGTCGCTGATGGACCGGAGCAGTGCCGCCTGGCGCTCAGCCTGGAGCGCGAGGTTGCGATCGAGCAGGTGCTGGCTGAGGTAGGCCAGAACCGCCAGGACGAGCAGAGCCACAGCCCAGGCCACCAGCTCGCCGGCGCCGACGCTGGCGAGCCAGAGCCGGTACCCGACGGCCGCCAGAATCGCCGCGGCAGCGATCCCGGTGACAGCCGGCAGGAGGCGCGCCCACCGCCATAACCCCCGATCCTCGTTGGCCCAACCAGCTACCGCATCAAGGGCAGGACGAGGGCTGGGTTCGGGTCGGGACGGCTTTGGATCGCTGGCCAACTCGATCACGATAACGGTCGAACCCGCGGTTCGCTGCGCCAGGCCCTGGCGGCGGGCCGGGCCACGTGGCCCGACCCGCTCTCGGGGCTACTTGCTGGACTTGGCCGGTGGGCGCTGCGGGACGGTCCGCTTCAGGAGCGGCCGGCGCTGGGCGAGGAGGGGGTTGACCCCATCCCCGTTCTCCTTGTCCGTGGTGCGGGCGCGGCCTGCGGCCGCGTGGAGGGTCCGCAGCTTCTTCAGGCGCTCTTTCTTGGCCGCCAGGGCGGTCTTCAGGGCGTCGGAAAGCTGGGTGTCGTTCATGGGTACCACCCGGAGGCGAGCCTCCAGCTCGATCACCTCTACTTCGGCGCGGGTCAACTCGAGATCGATTGTCTTAGCCACTCTCTTCCTTCTTATTACTGGTCGAAGCTACAGCCGAATCTAATACCTACCCCGGAATCGACCAAGTTATGCCTAGAACCTTAGAAGTGGCTGAGAAGGCTATCCACACTGGACCCCGATCCTCACGGTTGCGGGCGCCGTCGAGCAGTAGGTATTCGGCCCGCACAGGCCGCGACCGGGGAAATTCACCTAGTCCAACGAAATGGCGTCGCGGAGCTTCTCGAAAAAGCCTTTAGAAACCTTCTCGGGCTTACCCGTCAGGCCTCCTACCTTGCGCAGGATCGCCTTCTGCTCCGCCGTCAGGTCCTTCGGGATCACGACCTGCACCACGACGTACTGGTCCCCGCGCCGGCCACCCCGGACGTCCGGCATGCCGCGGCCCGCGAGGCGGAAGGACTGGCCGTGCTGGGTGCCGGCGGGGATGGCGATCTCGACCTGTCCCTCGAGGGTGGGAATCTCGATCCTGTCGCCGAGCGCCGCCTGCACCATGTTCACCCGCAGCTCGTACACCGTGTCCTGCTCGTGGCGCGCAAGGTGCGGGTGCGGCTTGACGCGCAGGACCACGTACAGATCTCCGGCCTGCCCTCGCCTCAGGCCGGCGCCGCCCTCGCCGCTGAGCCGGATCTGTGACCCCGTATCGACTCCCGCCGGGATCTTGACCGCAAGCCGCCGCGACTCCTCCACGCGCCCCTGACCGCGGCACTGGACGCATGGACTCTTGAGCAGGCGGCCCGCGCCGCCGCAAGTGGGACACGTGGCCGCTGTGACGACAGCTCCGAAAATCGACTGGGCCTGGCGGCGGACCTGGCCGGAGCCGCGGCATCCAGGGCAAGTTTCGTCGCCCGTTCCAGGCTCGGCCCCGCTGCCCGCGCAGCGTACGCAGCTGGCGAGCCGCCTGACGTCGATCTGCTTCTCGATGCCCGTGAACGCCTCTTCGAACGTCATGGTCAGGTCGTAGCGCAGATCGTCGCCGCGATTCGAGCGCTCGCGGCGCCCGCGACCGCCAAAGCCGCCGCCGAAGAATGTGTCGAAGATGTCCCCGAAGGGCATGTCGGAAAAGTCGATGCCGGGTCCTCCGCCGGATTCGACGGAGGCATGTCCGAACATGTCGTAGCTGCGACGCCGTCCTGGGTCGGACAGCACCGAGTACGCCTCGCTTGCCTCTTTGAACCTGGCTGCGGCGATCGCGTCATTCGGGTTGCGGTCCGGGTGGGAGTCCATCGCGATCTTCCGAAATGCGCGCTTCAGCTCCTCGGCGGAGCACTCCCGGGCCACGCCCAGGACCTCGTAGTAGTCGCGCTTGACGGCCAAAGCTATTGCTTAGGTTGTTGCTTCGTCGGGGGCCAAGCGCGCAGGCGGACGTGCCAGCTTGACCAGCGCGGGCCTGACCACGCGGTCGCGGACCCGATAACCGCGTCGCAGCTCAGAGGTCACGGTGTCTTCGGGCTGGTCGGCCGACTCATCGTGGCCGATCGCCTCGTGCAGCTTGGGGTCGAAAGT
>DATCOZ010000193.1:0-2746 GCA_036564345.1 Candidatus Dormiibacterota bacterium
TGCCGGAGGAGCGGACCCGGGCCGCCGAGCGGCTGGGCACCCGGCACCGCGCGGCGATCGGTCTCTCCCAGGTCTCCGACGCCATCGTCCTGGTCGTCTCCGAGGAGACCGGCTCGATCTCGGTCGTCGAGGACGGCAAGATCAACCGGAACCTCGATGCGGACGGCCTCCGCACCCGCCTCGTGGGCAGCCTTCAGGGGCAGGGCGCGGCGAACGGCCGCTCCCGCTCGCTCGCGGCGCTGATGGCGATCGGCAGGCGATGAGATGAGCTGGATCGTGCAGAACTGGCAGCTGAAGCTGCTCGCGCTGGTTCTCTCGCTCGGTCTCTTCGCGGCGGTCGCCTTCGCGCAGAACCCGATCGTGATCAGCCAGGTCACCGCTCCCGTCTCCTATGACAACGTCTCGCCCAGCCAGAGCATCTTCAATGCCCCGCTGACCCAGCGGATCAACGTGACCGGCCTGGCCCAGAACGTCCGGATCGCCGGGCCGAACAGCGTCAGCGTCCACGTGGACGCCACCCGGCTCAAGAACGGGACCCAGGTCGTCGTCGGCCGGCCACGGGTGTCGGTGCCCAACGTGGGCGCCCTGGACGACCAGATCCCCTTCACGATCACGGTCGACGACCGGGTGACGGTCGCGGTGCCGATCGAACCCCGGATCGACTACGCGGAGGGCTGGAAGCCGGTCGCCGACAAGATCGTGGTGACCCCGAGCAAGCTGACCTTCGTCGGCGCCGCCAGTGAGCTGAAGGACGTCAAGGCCTTCGTCAAGCCGGCGTCGCCGATCGGGGCCTCCAGCGCCGACATTCCGAGCCTGCCGATCCAGCTCGAGAAGAACGGCCGGCCCTTTCCCACGCCGACCAACACGATCCCCGCGACCACCATCGACTCGACGCTCAACGCCAGCCTCCACGTCGAGGCCCAGAGGCCGAACCAGATCCGCCGCGTCCCCCTGGTCGAGACCCCCACCGGCACACCTGCCGCCGGCTACCGGATAACGGCGCTCGCGATCGACCCGCTCTTCGTCGACCTGACCGGTTCGGTCGACGACCTGGCCAACATCAACAGCGTGATCCTGGGGCCGATCTCGGTGGACGGGCAGTCCGCCACTTTCAGCCGCACGGTGCGGGTCAATACGCTGCCGCCCAACGTCACCAGCTCGGTGGGATCGGTGTCGGTGACGATCACGATCCAGAAGAACCCGGTCGTCCAGCCCAGCCCACCCCCGCCCTCGCCGTAACCGGCTCCGGCCGGCAGGCGTTCAGGTTTCCGTACCCTAAGAGGAAACGATCCCGCCGTCGCGGCGGTTCTAGGAGCTATCCATGTGCGGCATCATCGGCTACCTCGGCGACAAGCAGGCGACACCGATCCTGATGGATTCGCTGAAGCGCCTCGAATACCGCGGCTATGACTCGGCCGGGGTCGCCGTGATGGAGACCGAGATCCATTCGACGCTCACCAAGAGCGAGCGGAAGGTCGACGACCTGATCGCCAAGCTTACGGCCGACATGCCCAAGGGCACCCTCGGCATCGGCCACACCCGCTGGGCGACCCACGGCCGGCCGACGATCGTGAACGCCCACCCTCATTCCGACTGCTACGCGCGGATCATGGTCGTCCACAACGGGATCATCGAGAACTTCCAGGAGCTCAAGGACGAGCTCAAGGCGAAGGGCCACGAGTTCACCTCGGAAACCGACTCCGAGGTCATCCCGCACCTCGTCGAGGACCTCTACCAGGGCGACCTGCTGACCGCCGTCAGGCTGGCGCTGCAGAAGATCAAGGGCACCTACGCGATGGCGCTCTACTCGCACGATGACCCGGAACTGCTGATCGGCGCCCGGCTCAACGCGCCGCTGGTGGTCGGGATGGGGGTGGGGGAGTGGTTCGTCGCCTCCGACATCACAGCGATCATCCCCTACACCAAGCGGGTGCTCGTGCTCGGCGAGGGCGAGATCGTCGCCATCAGCCCGGTCGGCCCCCAGGTGACGACCCTCGACGGCGTCGCCGTCGAGCCCAAGATCATCGCGGTCGACTGGGATGTGTCGCAGGCGCAGAAGGGCGGCTTCGACCACTTCATGCTGAAGGAGATTCACGAGACCCCGGAAGCGGCCGCCAACGTCCTTCGCGGCCGGATCCAGGACGACGGCGCGGTCACCTTCAACGAGTTCACCGCCACCGAGGAGCAGCTCGGCCGGATCCGCAACGTGAAGCTGCTCGGGATGGGCACCTCGCTCCACGCCGCAATGCTGGGCGAGTACGTGATCGAGGACTGGGCGGGGATCCCCTCCAAGGCCGAGGACGCCTCCGAGTTCCGCTACCGGCGGCCGATGGTCGCCGAGGACACGCTGGCCGTCGTGGTGACCCAGTCGGGAGAGACCGCCGACACCATCATGGGCATGCGCCAGGCGCTCGAGCGGGGCGCGCTCACCGTCGCGATCACCAATGTCGTCGGCAGCACCGCGGCGCGCGACGCCCACGGGGTCATCTACCTCCAGGCGGGGCCCGAGATCGGCGTCGCCTCGACCAAGACCTTCGTCAGCCACGCGATCAGCCACTACCTCCTTGCGATCCGCCTGGCCGCCTCGCGCCACCGGCTCTCACCGGAGCGGCTGGAAGACCTGGTGGCGAGCCTCAGGGGCCTGCCCGAGGGCATGCGAGCCGTCCTCCAGATGGAGGGCCGCATCAAGGAGCTCGCCCTGAAGTACTCGAAGTACTGCAACTTCATGTTCACCGGCCGTGGCGTC
>DATCOZ010000203.1:0-13485 GCA_036564345.1 Candidatus Dormiibacterota bacterium
CGGCGGGCGGCCTCGGCGTTGCCGCCGACCGCGAAGATGTAGCGCCCGAACTTGGTCCGCGTCGTCATCTGGTGGAAGAGGATGACGAAGCCGAGCAGGATCAGGAAGGCGACCGGAACGCCGCGATCGGAGTTGAGCACGAAGGCGGAGATGAGGACGACGGCGGCGATCAAGCCGAGCCTGATCAGCACGCCGGGGATAAGCGGGAGGTCGAGGCCCGCGGCGGCGCGGCGGCGGCGCACCAGGAAGGCGTCGAGCGCGACCACCAGGATCGCCACGGCGGCGAGCGCCCAGCCGGCCTGAATCGAGAGGAAGGCCAGCGTCAGGTTGTCGATTCCCGGGTCCAGCACGTTGAGCGTGCCGGTCTCGCCGAGGACGAGGAGCTGGACACCGACCCAGCCGACCAAGCCCGCCAGGGTGACCACGAAGCTGGGTATCCGGAAGCGGGCGAACCAGGCGCCCTGGAGCGCTCCGATGGCGGCGCCGGTTGCGACCGCAGAGGCGATGGCAAGAGGAGCAGGGACATGGTTCTTGATGTTGAGGACCGCCATCACGCTGGCGGTGAGGCCGCTCACCGAACCGACCGAGAGGTCGATCTCCCCGAGCAGCAGGACGAGGACGATGCCGACCGCGATGGTGCCCATGCTGGTGATCTGGAGGACCAGGTTGGTGAGGTTGCGAGGCGAGAGGAAGTTGGGGTTGAGATATTGGAAGACCGCCCAGATCAGGATCAGGCCCAGGATCACCGGGAGCGATCCGACGTCGCCCTGGCTGACACGCTCCTGGACCCCGCGGCGCCACGCGGTGAACGAGCCGGCAGGCGGGGCGGCAACCTCTTCGCCGGTTGCGCTCACTTCGGCTCCCCGGGTGCCTTGAGGATCTCGATTGTGGCGCCCGTGATCGCCGACACGACCTGCTCCCTGGTCGCCTCGGCGACCAGGAAGTCGCCGATCCGCTTGCCGAGCCGCAGCACCACGATCCGGTCGCAGACCTCGAAGACGTCGGCAAGGTTGTGGCTGATCACGACCACGCCGAGGCCCTGCTCCTTGAGGCGCCGGATGAGAGCGAGGACCTGCTTGGTCTGGGCCACGCCGAGGGCGGCGGTCGGCTCGTCGAGCAGCACCACCTTGGCGGCCCACATCACCGAGCGCGAGACGGCCACCGACTGCCTCTGTCCGCCGGAGAGCGCGGCGATCGGGGTGCGAACGTGGGGCAGCTTGACGGAGAGGCTCTTGAGCACCTCTACGGCCCGCCGCTCCATGTCCTCCTCCTTCAGCACCGGGGGCACGGGCGACTCCTCCTCCCGGCCGAGGAACAGGTTGGCGACGACGTCGAGGTTGTCGCAGAGGGCGAGGTCCTGGTAGACGGTCGCGATGCCGAGCTTGGCCACGTCGCGCGGTCCCGTGATCACGACGGGCTTGCTGTCGAAGATGATCTCCCCGGTGTCCGGGTGGTTGATGCCGGCGATGACCTTGATCAGTGTCGACTTGCCGGCACCGTTGTCGCCGACCAGGGCGACGACCTCGCCGGGATAGACCTCGAAGTCGATGCCGTCGAGGGCTTGCACGGCTCCGAAGCGCTTGGAGATGTTCTTCAGCTCGAGGATCGGGGTCCGCTGCGCGACTGCCAATGCCTGTCTCCCCTCAGACGCGTTGGTGGTTCGCCCCCGGCGGGCGGCCGATGCCGCCCGCCGGATGAACGAAAGTTGCTGAGAACTCTAAGAGATTCCTGCCGCTGTGCAGGCGGCGGCGAAGTCCGGTGTGCAGATGTCGGTCTTGGTCCAGAAGCCGTCGGCGATGACGGTCGTCTGGATGTTGGCCTTGGTCACGGCAACCGGGACCAGGAGGACGGACGGCACGTCGATCGAGCCGTTGTTGGTCTTGCCGTTGACGGTGGTGCTGTCCGGGGTCTTGCCCTGGGACAGGGTGAAGGCGAGCTGCGCCGCGGCCTCGGCCTCGGCCTTGATCGCCTTGTAGACGGTCATGTACTGCTGGCCGGCGACGATCCGCTGGATCGCCGCGAGCTCCGCGTCCTGCCCGGTGACCGGGGGAAGCGGCGTGACGCCGGCGGCCTTCATCGCGGCGATGGCGCCGCCACCGGTCCCGTCATTGGCGGCGAGCACGCCGTCGACCTTGTTGTTGAGCGCGGTCAGTGCCTGGGTCATCTCGGTCTGGGCCTTGTCGGGGCTCCAATCCGGGGTGTCGTATTCCTTGGCGACGGTGACCTTGCCGTCGAGGACGCTGTGGGCTCCCTGCTTGAAGAGCTTGGCGTTGTTGTCGGTCGGGGAGCCGTTGATGAAGACAACGCTGGCGTTGGCCTTGCCGTTGAGCGCCGTCAGCAGCGCGTTGCCCTGGAGCTGGCCGACCTTGGCGTTGTCGAAGGACACGTAATAGCCAACCGCGTCGGTGCCGGTGATGAGCCGGTCGTAGGAGACGACGGGGACCTTGGCCGCCTTGGCCTTGACCGCGATGGCGGCGGCAGCGGCGCCGTCGACCGCGTCGAGGACCAGCACGCTGGCCCCGTTGGTGAGCGCGGCCTCAGCCTGTGACTGCTGCGCGGCCGCATCCTGGTTCGCGTTGCTGTAGAGAATCGAGCAGTTCGAGCAGAGCGACATCAGCTTGGCGGTGAAGAGCGGCTTGTCCTTGCTCTCGTAACGCGCCGTCTTCGATTCTGGCAGGAGCAGGGCGATCTTCTTCGCCGTCGTCCCGCCACCGGTTGTGCCGCTGCCAGAGCTACCGCCGCAGGCAAGGGTCAGCAGCGCCCCCGCCAGCAGGATTGTCACGATCCGAAAGCGTCTCAAGCTATCTCCTCCAAAGTGAGCGGCAGGGCGCGATTCCAACATCCGTTCTCGGCCGTCACGCGGGCTCCCCCTGCATCGAAGCCCGCAGCCGATCCCCGAAAACCGGGGATTCCTCACGCAAAACCATGGCCAGCGCGCCGAGCACACCGGCCCTCTCCCCCAGGACGCTGGGGACGATCTCGACCGCTTCCATCGCCGAGTCCACGCCGTAGCGGCGAACCGATTCCCGCATCGGTTCGAGGACCACGTCGCCCGCCCGGGCCAGCTGCCCGCCGAGGACGACGCGGTTCGGGTTGACAACGTTGCAGAGCTTGGCAACCGAGACACCGAGCTGGCGGCCGACCTCCGCCAAGACCCGGCGGCAGGCGAGGTCGCCGTCTTCGGCGAGGTCCAGGACTTGGCCGAGGGTCAGCTGCTCACGGCGGCTGCGGCTCAGCACCTCGGTGATCGCGGCACCACCGGCGACCGCCTCCAGGCACCCCCGGTTGCCGCACCGGCAGTATGGCCCCGCCTCGTCGACGATGTCGTGGCCGATCTCACCGGCCGTGCCGTTGGCGCCGCGGTGGAGCCTCCCGCCGAGCACGAGGCCTGCCCCGATCCCGCTCGAGACCTTGATGTAGACGACGTTCTCGCAGCCGCGAGCCGCCCCCCAGGAGGACTCGGCCAGGGCGCCGAGGTTGGCGTCGTTGTCGACGACGACCGGAAGCTGGAGGCGCCGCTCCATCTCAGCACCCGCCATGATCCCGAGCCAGCCGGGAAGGATCGAGGTCGAGCCGATCCGGCCGGTCCGATGATCGACAGGGCCCGGCACGCCCATGCCGACGCCGATCACCGAAGAAGCACGGATCCCGGCTGAGGCCAGCTCAGCGCGGACCAGGTCAGCAGCCGCGTCGAGGCTCCCGATCGGGTCGTCGTCGACCGCCAGCGCCAGCTCCTGTTCGCAGAGGATGCGGTGCGCGAGGTCGGCGACCGCCACCCGGACGTGGCTGTGGCCGAAGTCGATGCCGATCGCGGTGCCGGCGGAGGGATCGAGCGCGAGAAGGACCGGGGGCCGGCCGCCCTGGGTTCCGCCGGCCCGCGACAGATCGGGCGCCTCCAGCTCGGCGACGAAGCCGCCTGCCCGCAGCTCGCCGATCAGCGTCGATACGGTGGTCCGGGAGAGCCCGGTCAGCCGGGAGAGGTCGGACTGGCTGGCGCCACCGCTCTGACGGAGAACGTCGATGACGAGCCTCCGGTTGCGATCCCGGAGCGAAGTCAGACCGCGCGACACGCCTACCCCCAATTCGGGAGGAAGTCAAAGGCAATCGGGGCAGTTTGTCAAGTTTTCATACATTACCCCCGCCATTTCTAGTGCACTTCTGCCTGAAATCGCACAAATCACTCGGCGCTGTTTTGCGAAAGCGCCCGGGAACAGGCGCGGCTCGGCGGCAGTTTCAGAGCCTAGTGATGCGAGGCTTCGACGAGTCGGTGCTGGAGCAGGCGGCAAAACAGCGGGAGGTCGAGTTGACGACCTTCGGCCGGCGCAGCGGCAAGGAGCATCGCAAGATCATCTGGGCGTCCACCGATGGCCGCCGGATCTTCATCCGCTCCGGCCAGGGGCTGGGCCGCGACTGGCCGCAGAACCTGCTGGCGGGAGGAACCGGCATCCTCCACCTCGACGGCCACGACGTGCCCGTCCGCGCCCGCCTCATCGAGGATCCCGCCGAAGCCCGCGAGGTGTCCAACCGCCATCGCGCCAAGTACGGCGACTTCGTCAAGCCCTCCAGCGGCGATGAGCCGCTGACAGCGGGCGAACAGGCGAGCTTCGAGCTGGTCCCCGCCTGAACCGCGGGCAGGCTTCCCTCCGGCCACGGCCGGCACCGGCCCAGGTCCTTGACGCACCGCCGGCCGCCGCGCAGACTTCAATTCCTCGGTACACGGAGGAATTGCGGCTGTTTCCTTCGGTTGGGGGAGGCTGCGCGGTCGGTGATGATGCGTCCAAGGCCCGGCGCCGCGGTCGCAAGAAAGGAGGGCTTTCCTTCATGGGCAATGGGATCACCACAGAGTCCGCTCCCGGGGAACGGGGCCGGGAGGCGAATCCGAGGGCCGTGCGCCGGGTTTTCGAGACTCCCCTCAGCCGCCGCGACATGCTCAAGACGACCGGCGCGATCCTCGGAGGGCTCGCGGTTCCAGGCGTGCTCAGCGCCTGCGTGGGGAGCAACCAGGCCTCGACCGGCGGGAGCATCAAGATCGGCTACGTCAGTCCCCTGACCGGACCCGCGGCCGGCTTCGGCGAGCCCGACCCATACGTCCTCGGCCTGGCACGGAAGGCGTTCAGCGGTGGCCTTTCGATCGGCGGCAAGACCTACTCGGTCGAGATCATCAGCAAGGACGGCCAGTCCGACCCGGCGGTCGGTGCACAGGTGGCGAACGACCTGATCCAGGGCCAGAAGGTCGACCTGATGCTCACGACCTCGACACCGGAGACGGTCAACCCGGTGTCCGACGCAGCCGAAGCGGCCGGCGTCCCCTGCATCTCGACCGTGGTGCCCTGGGAGGCGTGGTACTTCGGCCGCGGCGCCAAGCCGGGCCAGCCATCACCGTTCAAGTACACCTTTCACTTCTGCTTCGGCGTGAACGAGTTCAACCTCGCTTACACCCACCTCTGGCCCCAGGTGACGACGAACAAGGTCGTCGGTGTGATGTGGCCCAACGACGCCGACGGCAACGCCATCCGCGGCAACCTCGGACCGCTCCTGGAGAAGGCGGGCTACAAGATCGTCGACCCGGGCGCGTACGCGGACGGTACCAACGACTATTCGTCGCAGATCGCGACCTTCAAGCGCAACAACTGCCAGATCTTCAACACCTTCCCGATCCCTCCGGACTTCGCCACCTTCTGGCGGCAGGCGGCCCAGCAGGGATACACGCAGATGGTCAAGATCGGCCAGATCGCCAAGACCGGGCTCTTCCCTTCCCAGGTCAGCGCTCTCGGCGACATCGGCACCGGCCTCGCCTCCGGCGTCTACTGGCACCCGACCTGGCCCTACTCGTCGTCGCTCACCGGTGTCAAGGCCCAGGCTCTCGGCGACGGTTACACCACCTCAAGCGGCAAGCAGTGGAACCAGCAATTGGGCGCCAGCCTTGCCCTGTTCGACGTCGCCGCGGCCGCGCTCAAGGCAAGCGGCAACCCCAAGGACAAGGGCAAGGTCGCGGACGCGATGAAGTCGCTTTCGGTCGACACCCCTCTCGGCAGCCTGAAATGGGGAGCGGGCCCGGTTGCCAACGTGGTCGCGACGCCGATCGTCGGCGGCCAGTGGCTGAAATCCGCGAAGTGGCCGGTCGACTTCACGATCTGCGACAACGCCTCCGACAGCAAGATCCCCGTCGCGGGCACGCTGAAGGCCTACGGGACCTGATCTCGGCTGATGGCGGTTGACGGACCGGGGCCGTTACTCGCCGTCGAAGAGGTTCTCAAGCGGTACGGCGCGCTGACCGTGCTCCAGGGCGTCAGCTTCGCGCTGGCGCCGGGAGAGGCGGTCGGCGTCGTCGGACCCAACGGCGCCGGCAAGACCACCCTCCTCAACATCCTCGCCGGCTCCCTCCGCCCCGACAGCGGCAGCGTCCGCTTCAAAGGAGTCGATGTCACCGGCACCGGCCAGGCCGACCGGTGCCGGCTTGGCATCGGACGCTCGCACCAGGTGCCGCGACCGTTCGGCGGCATGACCGTCTTCGAGAATGTCCTGGTCGGGGCCACCGCGGGCGCCGGCCGGCGTGGCGCCGACGCTTACGAGCACTGTCTCGAAGTTCTCGACCAGTGCGAGCTGAGCCAGCTGGCCAACCGGCGAGCGGAGAGCCTGGGCCTCCTCCATCGCAAGCGCCTCGAGATGGCTCGTGCACTGGCGACCGACCCGGTGGTGCTTCTGCTGGACGAGATCGGCGGCGGCCTGACCGAGGGAGAGGCGATCGAGCTGATCCGGACCATCCGGTCGCTGCAGCAGCGGAAGATCGCGATCGTCTGGATCGAGCACGTCGTCCACGTGCTGGCCCAGGTCGTCGGGCGCCTCATCTGCATGGACGCCGGCCGCATCATCGCCGACGGTGAGCCCGCCGCCGTGATGAGCCGCGCCGCAGTCATCGACGCCTACCTGGGCAGCCGCCGGTGACGCTGCTCGAGGTTGACGAGATCGACTCCCGCCACGGGCTCCTGCAGGCCGTCCGCGGCGTGTCCTTCCGGATCGAGCAGGGCGAGACAGTGGCGTTGGTGGGTGCGAACGGCGCCGGCAAGACCACCTTGTTGAGGACGATCGCGGGCGCCCACCGTCCGTCCGCCGGGCGGATCCTCTTCGAGGACAAGGACATCACGGCGGTGCCCGGCCACCGCCGGGTCGGCTTGGGAATCGCCCTGGTGCCGGAGGGACGGCGCCTGTTCGCCGAGCTGACCGTCGAAGAGAACCTGTTGATCGCGGCTTCCCCCCACCGCGCGGGCCCCTGGAGCCTCGAGACTGTGCTCGACGCCTTCCCGATCCTGAAACCCCTCCGCCGCCGGCTCGCGGCGAACCTCTCCGGGGGCGAGCAGCAGGCGGTGGCGATCGGACGTGGCCTGATCAGCAATCCGCGGCTCCTCCTGCTCGACGAGGTTTCGCTTGGCCTGGCGCCGGTGGCGGTCGAGGGCGTTTACCGCTCGTTGGAGACGGTGCTCGGCGAGGGCGCGACGGTTGTGCTGGTCGAGCAGGACCTGGCTCGCGCGATGGAGGTGGCCGGGCGGATCATCTGCCTGCTGGAGGGCCGGATCGTTCTCGATCAGCCGGCGAGCTCATTGAGCCGCGAGCGGATCACGGCCGCCTATCTCGGACTGCAGCCTGCCGAGCAGCCGTGACCTGGGTCAACGCGGTGCTCCAGGGCGTGCTGCTGGGCGGTTTTTACGCGCTGCTCGCCTGTGGCCTGTCACTCATCTTCGGCGTGATGCGGATCATCAACCTCGCCCACGGTGACATCGCGGTACTCGGCGCGTACCTCGTCTTCGTGATCGTCGAGCACACCCGGCTGTCACCCTTCCTCGCCTTCGTGGCGGCGCTTCCGGTGATGCTCGCGGTCGGCTACCTGCTCCAGCGAACGGTTCTCGAGCGCAGCCTCCGGGCCGGAATCCTGACGCCGCTGCTGGCGACCTTCGGGCTGTCGATCGTGCTCCAGAACCTGCTTTTGATCGCCTTTTCACCGGATGTCAGGTCGCTTGGTGGCAGCGCCGGCCGGATCTCGACGGCGAGCTTCCAGCTCGGCCACGACATCTCCATCTCCGCCCTCGGGGCCGTCATCCTGGCTGTCGCCGTTGTCGTCGTGGCAGGTCTTCACGTCTTCCTCGCCCGCACCCGGGCCGGCTGGGTCATGCGGGCCACGGCCCAGGACCCGGATGCCGCCGAGCTCATCGGCGTCGATTCGCGGGCCGTCTACGCTCGAGCGACCGCCATCGCCGTCGCGATCGCGGCTTTGGGCGGGTTTTTCCTTGCCGTGCGCTCCGTGTTCGATCCCGGCAGCGGGTCGACGCAGCTGATCTTCGCCTTCGAAGCCGTCGTGATCGGGGGGATGGGCTCGCTCTGGGGGACACTGCTCGGCGGCGTCCTGCTCGGCGTCTCACAGACGATCGGCGCCCAGGTCAACCCGCAGTACGCGGCCCTGGCGGGCCATCTCGTCTTCCTGGCCGTGCTTGTCGGGCGCTTCGGCGGTGTCCTGCCCCGGCTCCGAGGGCTCCGGTGACCGCGCGCCGGATCGAGCGCGCGACCAGGACCTCGCGCCTGCTCGGGATCGCGGTCACCGGGCTGGTGCTGGTGCTGGCCCTGGTGCCGGTCATCTTCGACACCAACATCACCGAGAAGCTGACCACCCTGTTGATCCTCGTCCTGCTGGCGAGCATGTGGAACGCTCTTGCCGGCTACGGGGGCCTCCTCTCGGTCGGCCAGCAGGCTTTCATCGGGATCGGCGCCTACGCCACCGTCTACCTCTCCGGCCAGGGCATACCGCCCTATCTCGCGATGCTCGCGGCGGCGATCGCCGCGGGCGCCATCGCGCTTCCCATCTCGTTCCTGGCTCTGCGCCTGCGGGCGGCGCCCTTCGCGATCGGGATGTGGGTCATCGCGGAGGTGTGCGCGATCCTGGTCACCCTCGAGCGCAACCTGGGGGCCGGCACCGGCATCTCGCTGATCCAGCTCAACCAGTACGCGCCGGACTGGCGGCAGGCCTACACCTACTGGCTGGCGCTCGGTTTCACGACGGTGTTGATGGCCGCCCTCTTCCTCCTCCTGCGAAGCCCGATGGGCGCTTCGCTTCAGGCGATCCGGGACGACGAGGAGGCCGCCGCCTCGCTCGGCGTCCGCGTCGCCTCGGGCAAGCGCGTGCTCTTCATCCTCGCCGGCCTCGGCTGCGGAGCGGCCGGGGTGCTTACCGTCGCCAACACGCTCTTCATCGTTCCGCACTCGATCTTCGGCGTGCAGTGGACGGCCTACATGATCTTCGCGGTGCTGGTCGGGGGGCTGGGAACCTTTGAGGGCCCGATCATCGGGGCGATCCTCCTCTTCGCCATCCAGACCGTGTTCAGCGATGGCGGCCCGTGGTACCTGGTCGGCCTCGGCGCCACCGCCGGCCTCTTCGCTCTCCTCTTGCCGCGCGGCCTCTGGGGTACGGTCGAGGAGCGGCTCGGCATCAGGCTGCTGCCGATCGGCTACCGCGTGAGCGGCGGGTCCGAACCCAGGAAGGAGGAAGGATGAAGCGGGCAAAACTCACGCCCGCGGCTGGATTACCCGCCGAAGACCTGGCTCGTCACCCGGGTCACCTGCTCCGCCGCGCGCTCCAGGTGATGAACCTGCTCTGGGCGGAAGAGGTGTCGAGAACGATCACCTCACCCCAGTTCGCGGCCCTCAACGCGCTCCACCGGGAGCCGAACATCGATCAGCGCACGCTCGGCGAGCGCATTTCGCTCGACCGCTCGACCATGGCGGACGTGGTGGCTCGCCTCACTGAGCGGGGCGCCGTCGAGTGGAGCCGCGACGCTCGGGATGGACGTCGCAAGACCATCCGGCTGACGGCCAAAGGCGAGCGGACGCTCCAGGAGCTGATCCCGAAGACCCACCGCATGACCAGGCGGCTGGTAACGGCGCTTGACTGTGACGAGCAGGAGGAGCTGCTGAGCCTGCTCAAGCTCATCGTGGCCGCCCACGAGGGCAAGTCCGTACAGTCACTCGCACCGCCGCCAGCCTAAGCCGGGCTCCCGAGGTCAGCCGAGCGGGAGGAGGACGACCGCCGTGGTGCCCTGGCCGACCGCGCTCTCGAGCACGACCGTGCCGCCCATCAGCTCGACCAGCCGGCGTGTGAGAGGCAGGCCGAGCCCGGTTCCCCCGTGCGTCCGGGTTGGGCTGTTGTCGACCTGGGTGAACTCGTCGAAGACCCGGTCGATCTGGTCTGGCGGGATCCCGATCCCGGTGTCGGCCACCCGCAGCTCCAGCTGCCGGGCGCGCCTCCGGGTCGAGATCGTCACCGAGCCGGCCTCGGTGAACTTGAGCGCATTCGCCAGCAGGTTGACGACGACCTGGCGGAAGCGGAGGGGGTCGACGCGTGCCGCGAGGCGCGGCCGGAGGTCGAGGCGCAGCGTGATCGGCTTCGCCGTGAGCATCGGCTCGAACTCGTCCGCCACCTGCTGGATGGCAGGGGCGACGTCCACGTCCTGGAGCTCCAGCACAACCTGGCCGGCTGCCACCTTGCTCAGCTCGAGGATGTCGCTGATCAGGGCGAGGAGGTGGCCGCCGCTGGTCTCGATGTTCTTGACGTAGCGCTTCTGGGTCTCGTCGAGCCGCCCGGTGTCGTAGATCCGGAGCAGCTGCGCGAAGCCGAGGATCGAGTTCAGCGGTGTCCGCAGCTCGTGGCTCATGGTGGCCAGGAAGCGGCTCTTCGCGGCGCTCTCGGCGCGCAACTCCTCGGCCGCCTTCACCGCTGTCACGTCGACCGAGCTCGAGACCACCTCGACCAGCTTGCCGTCGCCGTCGAAGATCGGCACCGCATCGACCTGGAACCAGTGAACCGGCCGCCCGTCACCGAAGTCGTGTTTGACAACGACGCCATGGACCGCCACCCGTGTCGCCACCGCCTCGGCGGACGGGACACGATTGAGCACGGTGCCCGACTCGGCCCGGTAGGTAGGCCCGACCTCGAAGACGCTGGTTCCGATCACCTTCTCCGCCGGGATGCCGAACATGGCCACCGCCGCGTCATTACAGCTGGTCACGATCCCATCGGGACTGAACACCATGACGCCGCAGGCGAGCGATTCGTAGACGCTCCGGAAGCGGGCTTCCGAAGCCACCAGCTCGGCGTTGAGGCGCACCGCCTCCGCAGCCTGCAGCTCCTTCTGCTGGTCGAAGTACCGCGTCATCCAGAGGACGCTGCTGTCGCAGCTCAGGGCGTTCATCCGGTGCACCCGCCCGAGCACCTCGGCCGACGTCCCGAGCCGCTTCGCCTCGTCGTCGAGGAGCTCCGCCACGACATCGCGGAAGATGAGGTAGCCGCGCGTCATGTGAGCGATCGAGACGTCGGTCTGTGCGCCTTGCCTGCCCAGCTCGCCCAGCCAGGTGCGCTCCTCCAGGGTGCTCGTCTCACCGGTCAGCAACCAGCGCCCGAAGAGCTGGACGCCGAGCAGCTGCGCCGCGCGCCGGCGGACACGGAACTCGGGCGTACCCACCTCCTCGATGCCAAGCGCCTCGAGTCTGAGCTCGCACATCTTCCAGCAGTCGTCGCTCCGCGCCAGGAGCCCTTCGCCGAGGGCGCGCACGTCGGCAGGCTGGACGACCGGTCCGCGGGGCGCCGACGGCGACTGTGGGACCGTCATGGTGCCGGTAAAGCTAACTCGCCGAGCCGTCGTGCGGGAGTCGCGTCGCTATCGCGCGGCCGTTGTCTCACCGTGGGGCGGACTTCCCACCTCGGCGCTGATTCCGAGCCTTGTCACCGCGCTCACCACGGCACGGAGGGAGGCGGTGAGGATGTTCGCGTCCATCCCGACGCCCCAGGCCACCGAGCCTTTCTCGTCCGCCGCCTCCACGTAAGCGACGGCCGTCGCGTCCGAGCCCGCCGTCACCGCGTGCTCGACGAAGTCGAGCACCCGCAGGCGGATGCCGCAGTCCTTCGCCAGTGCGTCGACGAAGGCGGCGATGGGGCCATTGCCGCGGCCAGAGATCGCCCGCTCCTCGCCGTCGAGGCTGATCACCGCTTCCAGGGCGGTGCCGTCGCCGTGGTCGCCGGTCTGGTGCTCGACCAGTTCGAGCGGAGTTTCCGGGTTCAGGTAGGTCCACTGGAAGGCGGTCCAGATCTCCTCCGGCGTGATCTCCTTGCCGCTCGCGTCGGTGATCTGCTGGATCACCTGCATGAACTCGATCTGGAGGCGCCGGGGCAGGTCGAGGTGGTAGTCGCTCTTCATGATGTAGGCGACGCCGCCCTTCCCCGACTGGCTGTTGACGCGGATGATCGCCTCGTAGGTGCGACCGACATCATGCGGATCGATGGGCAGGTAGGGCACCTCCCAGACCTCGCCGGCGGTGGCATGGAGCGCTTCCATCCCCTTCTTGATGGCGTCCTGGTGGGATCCCGAGAAAGCCGTGTAGACGAGCTCGCCGGCGTAGGGATGACGCGGGTGCACCGGCAGCTGGTTGCATTCCTCGGCAACCCTCCGCATCTCGTCGATGTCGGAGAGGTCGAGGTGCGGTTCGACGCCCTGGCTGAAGAGGTTCAGCGCCAGGGTGACGAGGTCGACGTTGCCCGTCCGCTCGCCGTTTCCGAAGAGCGTGCCCTCGACCCGTTGCGCCCCCGCCATCAGGGCCAGCTCGGTCGCGGCGACCGCCGAGCCGCGATCGTTGTGGGGATGGACGCTCAGCATCCAGCGGTCGCGGCCCGCAATGTTGCGGTCGCACCACTCGATCTGGTCCGCGTAGATGTTCGGCGTGCTCATCTCGACTGTCGCGGGGAGATTGAGGATCATCTTCTTGTCTGGGGTCGGCTGCCAGACGTCGATGACTGCCTCCGAAATCTCTTTGGCGAAGTCGAGCTCTGTCCCTGTGAAGCTCTCGGGCGAGTATTCGAACACGAACTCAGTCGACCTGTGATCGGAGGCCAACCGCTTGATCAGCTCCGCACCGCGCACGGCGATGGCCACGATGCCCTCGCGATCGAGGCCAAACACCACCCGGCGCTGCAGCGCAGAGGTCGAGTTGTAGAGGTGCACGATGGCTCGGCGCGCGCCCGCGACGCTCTCGAACGTTCGCTCAATCAGCTCTTCCCTGGATTGGGTGAGCACCTGAATCGTCACGTCATCTGGGATGAGGCCCTCGTCGATCAGCAATCGCACGAAGTCGAAGTCGGGCTGCGAGGAGGAGGGGAAGCCGACCTCGATCTCCTTGAAGCCCATCCTTACCAACACATCGAAGAGGCGTCGCTTCCGGTGGACGTCCATCGGGTCGATCAGGGCCTGGTTGCCGTCGCGCAGGTCGACGCTGCACCAGGTCGGCGCGGCCGTGATGGCGCGGTCCGGCCAGCGCCGGTCGGGCATCGGGACCGGGGGATAAGGCCGGTACTTCTCGATCGGCATCCGTTTCATCTCGGGGTTTCTCTTTTCTCTTCTCTGACTGGGTGGGCGGGAAAGAAAAAACCTCCTGGGTCGGGCTGACACAGGA
>DATCOZ010000214.1:0-18429 GCA_036564345.1 Candidatus Dormiibacterota bacterium
CCGTAAGGACTCCGATCCTCGACGTTACCGGGTCAACTCCAATCGGCACTTGTCCAGGAGTTTCCGCTCCAGGAGTTTCCGCTCCAGGAGTTGCCAGTCCACGAGTTGCCGGTCCACGAGTTGCCGGTCCACGAGTTGCCGCTCCAGGAGTTGCCGGTCCAGGAGTTGCCGGTCCAGGAGTTGCCGGTCCACGAGTTGCCGGTCCACGAGTTGCCGGTCCAGGAGTTGCCGGTCCACGAGTTGCCGTTGAAGACGCCGCCGGTCCAGGCGCTGTCGGTAATCTCGGCAACCGCCATCTTCTTCGTATTGAAGGTCGCGCCGAAGATGTCCTTCTCGCCGGTCAGCGTGACGCCTCCCGCAGTGAGGTGATTGGTGCCGCGGGCCAGCTCGAGGGAGCCGATGCCGATGCTCGGGATGAAGTGCTGCACGGTCTTGCTGAGCGCGGTGGAGAAGCCAACCTTGAGGTTGATCTCACCACTGCCCTGGCTCGCGACGGCGGCGTTGTCGAGGTCCTCTGCGGACGAGGTCAGCAGCTTCTTGAGCTGATCCGGCGTCGCCCCGGGATTCTCCTGGAGGAGGAGGGCTGCCGCCCCGGTCGTTACCGCCGCCGCCTGTGACGTACCGCTGCCGCGCAGGAAGCGGTCGCCGACCATGCCGGCCGCGCCGTAGCGGCGGTCGATGTAGGAGCCGGGAACGAGCAGGCTCGCGATGTGAACGCCCGGCGCCACAACGTCAGGGCCGCGGCTCACGGAGCCGTAGTCCGAGAAAGCCGCGATGGTGTGGTCGGAGCGGAGAAGCGAGTTGTTGGTGTCCACCGCTCCGACCGCGAGCAGGAGTGGGTCATAGGCCGGATCGGCGAGACCGGTCGCCGCCTGGCCGTCGTTGCCGGCCGAGACGACCACCGTGATGCCCGCCCTCCAGGCCTGCTCCGCCGCGAACGCGAGCGGATCGTTGATGTAGCTCTGCCTGCTGTCGGTGCCGAAGGAGAGGTTGATCAAGCGGATGTTGAGGCCGTTGTCGTGCCGGTGCTGAACGACCCAGTCGATGCCGGCGATCACCTGCGAGACGTCGCTTGCGCCGGTCTGATCGGCAACCTTGACGGACACCAGGCGGGCGTCCGGGGCGATACCGAGAAAGCTCGTGGTGTCGGTCGCGTAGCCGCCGGCAGCGGCCGTGTCGTCCCGGCCGGCGATGATGCCGGCCATATGGGTGCCGTGTCCGTAGCCGTCGAGATAGACGAGGTTGGCGAACTGCGAATCGAAGGAGATGTCAGGGCCGTTGACGACCTTGCCGGACGTCTTGAGGCCTTCGACCGGGGCGATGCCGGAGTCGATGAGGGCGATGTCGACGCCCTTGCCGGTGATGCCCTTCGACCACATGTAGCGCGCGTCGACGATCCCGGCGGTGTTGTACAGGGACGCGACGTCGGAGGTGGGGGAGTAGGTCGAGGAAAGGAGCCGCATGGAGGCGTTCGGGGTGACCGAGAGGACTCCCGGAAGCTGGACCAGGGGCAGCAGCGCCCACCCGGGAACCATGCCCGCGAAGCCCTGGATCAGGCCGAGCCGGCGGCTCACCGATCCACCCGAGCGGACGACCGCGTGTGCCGCGGTCTGCCCGGCCGCGCCATCGGCAGTGGAGACGATCACGGGAACCAGCGGGTAGGCGGCGTGAGCTTGCGCGGGCGGCTGTGGTCCGATCGCCATCAGGCCCATGAGTGCCGCGGCGATCAGGCCCAGGCCGGCGCGGGCGGTGGCCGTTGTGAACCGATTCATTGATCCCTCCTTCGTGTTAAGCAAGACGCTTGTCAACTTGGAGTGAATCGCCGTCATTTCGCAGACCCAGCGGGTTTAGAGCGCTGTTGGGCCGAGTACGAACCGCCGCTGTGAGTTCCATCTCTTCCCGTGCGACTAAACGAACCGAAGCCCAGGATCTTGCCGCCGCTTCGCGAGACCGGCGTTATCTCTGGCGCCGGTAGTCGGCCTGAGTCAGCCGGCGGCGGCTGAGTTGGAGGTCGCGAGGTTGGCGATGTGGTCGGTCCAGAGCATCGCGCTGCGGAGGTTGAGACCGCAGCCACAGCGCTGCGCCGCCGGGTACCAGCAGTGCCCGTCGAGCGCGCGGCGCAGGGGTGAGTCGGTGATGTCCTGGGTCCTCACGGTCGGGGAGTCTTCCGATCTGACGATCACTGCGAACTTCCTCCGCTTTGTGGCCGGGGACCGGTTTCTTGTTGGGTGGGAGCCGGCCGGTCTGACCGGCTCCCGATCTCATTCCAGGTCAGCTGCAGCCGGTGGTCGCTCCGCAGTTCATGCACTTGTAGCAAGCACCCGAGCGGACCGTGATCGCGCCGCAGTCCGGGCAGGCCGGGGCGTCGCGATCGACGACGAAGGTGAGCCGTTGGTTGCCGTCGGAGATCGGGTTCTTGACGACCAGCTTGATCTCCTCGGGCTTCCGGATCGCGGCCGAGATCGGCTCTGCCTTTTCCTTGGCCTTACCCTCCACCGGCGGGGCCGCCGGTGCGGCGGCCTCGACTGCGGGTGCGACGGGCGCCGGCGTCACGTCGCGCTTGATGATGCCGACCGCCTCCTGCTCGTCGAGGTCGAGGAATTTCGAGGCGAGCCAGCGGAAGATGTAGTCGACGAGCGACTTGGCGATCGGGATCTCCTGGTTCTTGGTGAACCCGGAGGGCTCGAACCGCATGTGGCTGAATTTGTTGACCATCGCCCGCAGCGGCACCCCGTACTGGAGGGCCAGCGAGGTCTGGGTGGCGAAGGCGTCCATCAGGCCCGAGATGGTCGAGCCCTCCTTGGCCATGGTGAGGAAGATCTCGCCCGGCTGGCCGTCGTCGTAGAGGCCGACGGTGATGTAGCCCTCGTGGCCCTGGATGTCGAACTTGTGGGTGATCGACCGCCGCTCATCGGGCAGCCGCTTGCGGACCGCCCCGGCGGGTGCGACCGAGGCGAGCGCCGCGAGCGCGTCGGAGGCCGCCTTCTCCTCCTTCTTGGCGTCGGAGGAGCTGGAGAGTGGCTGCGAGCGCTTGCAGCCGTCGCGGTAGATGGCGATGCACTTCAGCCCCAGCTTCCAGGACTCGAGGTAGACGTTCTCGATCTCCTCGACGGTGGCCTCGGTGGGGAGGTTGACGGTCTTCGACTGGGAGCCGCTGATGAACGGCTGGACGGCCGCCATCATCCGGACGTGCCCCATGGGGGCGATCGAGCGGGCGCCCTTGATCGGCTTGAACGCGCAATCGAAGAC
Organism: Candidatus Dormiibacterota bacterium; assembly: GCA_036564345.1. Lineage (GTDB taxonomy): Bacteria > Chloroflexota > Dormibacteria > Dormibacterales > Dormibacteraceae > UBA6019. The sequence continues at coordinate 3,250 of DATCOZ010000214.1, forward strand.
CTTCAGGTGGTCGTCGGCAAGGCTCGGCGCGCCCTCGATGGTCTCGTTCTCGTCGATGTAGTCGACGATCTCCTTGACCTGCTCCTCGGCATAGCCGAGCTTGCGGAGCGCCGCCGGCACGGTTCCGTTGACGATCTTGAGGAGTCCGCCGCCGACCAGCTTCTTATATTTGACGAGCGCCAGGTCGGGCTCGATGCCGGTGGTGTCGCAGTCCATCATCAGGCCGATCGTCCCGGTTGGCGCGAGCACTGTGGCCTGGGCGTTCCGGTAGCCGTGGGCCTCGCCCAGCGTGACCGCCTCATCCCACGTCTCGCGGGCGGCGCGGACGAGCGGGCCAGCCTCGCCGGTCAACGGCAGCTCGTAGGCCACCGCGCGGTGCTTGTTCATGACCCGGAGCATCGGCTCACGGTTCTTGGGGAACTCGCTGAAGGCGCCCTTCACCTCGGCCATCCGCGCCGACTGGGCATAGGCCTCGCCGGTCAGGATGCCGGTGAGGGCGCCCGCGAACCGGCGGCCGTCGTCGGAGTCGTAGGCGAGGCCCATCGACATCAGCAGCGCGCCCAGGTTGGCGTAGCCGAGGCCGAGCGGCCGCAGCGCCTCCGAGTTCTTGGCGATCATCGGGGTGGGGTAGGAGGCGCTCGAGACGATGATCTCCTGGCCCGTGAAGCAGACGTCGATCGCCTTGCGGTAGCGCTCGACGTTGAACGTCCCCTTCTCGTCCTGGAACTTGAGCAAGTTCAGACTGAGCAGGTTGCAGGCGGTGTCGTCGAGGAAGACGAACTCGCTGCAGGGGTTGGTGGCGTTGATCCGACCGGTGTTGGGGACGCAGTTCCAGTCCTGGATGATGGTGTCGAACTGGACGCCCGGGTCGCCGCAGATCCAGGCCGAATCGGAGATCTGGCGCATCAGGTCGCGAGCCCGGTAGGTATCCATGACCCGGCCGTCGGTGACCGCCTTCGTCGTCCATTCGCCGTCGTCGACGACCGCCTGCATGAACTCGTCTGTCGCCCGGACCGAGTGGTTGGCGTTCTGGAACTGGACCGAGTCGTAGGCGCCGCCGATGATGTTGAAGCCGGCGTCGTAGCCGGCGTCGATGAGCGCCCACGCCTTGCGCTCCTCGTCGGCCTTGCAGGTGATGAAGTCGACGATGTCGGGGTGGTCGGCGTTGAGGATGACCATCTTGGCCGCCCGCCGCGTCGTACCGCCCGACTTGATCGACCCGGCGAAGGAGTCGTAGCCGCGCATGAAGGAGACAGGGCCGGAGGCGGTGCCGCCGCCCGACAGCTGCTCGCGCTTGGAGCGCAGCACGGAGAGGTTGGTGCCGGTGCCGGAGCCGAACTTGAAGAGCATCCCCTCGGTCTTGGCGAGGTCGAGGATCGACTCCATCGAGTCCTGCACCGAGTTGATGAAGCAGGCGCTTCCCTGCTGGGCCCGGGTCGGCACGCCGAGGTTGAACCAGACCGGGCTGTTGAAGGAAGCGTGCTGGGTGACCAGCAGCCAGCGGAGCTCCTCCTCCCAGGTGACCGCGTCCTCCTCGCTGGCGAAGTAGCCGCCCTCGCGGCCCCAACCGCCAAGCGCGCCGACCACCCGGTCGACCATCTGGCGGACGCTCGTCTCGCGGTCGGCGGTTCCCTGCTGGCCGCGGAAGTACTTCTGGGCCACGATGTTGATCGCCAGCTGAGACCAGGAGCGGGGGACCTCGACGTCCTTCTGCTCGAAGATCACCTTGCCCTTCTCGCCGATGATGGCGGCGGTTCGCCGCTCCCACTCGACCAGGTCGTGGGCGTGGCTCCCCGGGGGCGTGAAGTAGCGGTTGAAGCGGAGGCCCTTCGAGCCCCGCGGCGAGGAGGCCCTGCGACCTGTTTCAGCTGCGACGTCGGCTACATTCTTGGCCATTTACTACGACTCTCCTTTGGTCGACGCCACGCCTGAGCTTCCTGGGCGTCGGGTCTCCGAAACGAACGGGTTGCGGCAGAGATGGAAGAGGCCCCAGAGCATGCCCGCCACATATGCCCCAGGGCCTCGACCTAGCACTGAGTTTACCGGGACACCTTCGGCTTGTCAAGGCCTTGAGCACAATATGTTTGGTCTAGATTGGATGCGAGGCACCATATGTTGGTGGACAAGTCTGTGCACAAATATACCGAGAGGTGGGGAAGAGGGTTGCAAGAACGGGTAAAGTCTGGGCAAAACTTGGAAATCGCGGATGTGACGCGGATCCCCCTCGAGGAGGTTTTCATGCGGATGGCCGAGGAGCTGGCCAAGCGGTCCACCTGCGCCCGCAACCAGGTCGGCACGGTGATCACCAACCCCGACCTCACCCAGGTGCTGGGGGTCGGCTACAACGGCAATGCCCGGGGCTTGCCCAACGCCTGCGACGGCATCGAGCCGGGCCGCTGCGGCTGCATCCACTCCGAGCAGAATGCCCTCATCAAGGCCGGCGCCCAGGAGCACGGCAAGGTCATGTTCGTCACCCTCTCGCCCTGCGTGATGTGCGCGAAGATGACCATCAACTCGAACGTCAGCAAGGTCTACTACCGGAGCGCCTATCGCGACCCCGCCGGTCTGGAGGTCCTCCACCAGGGAGGGGTCGAGACCGAGCTGTACGACAGCTTTCGCGACCGCTGGCGGTGAGCGACCCCCTCCACGACCGCGATCGCCTGCCCGCCGTGCTGGCCGGCGTTGCCGAGATCGCCATCCGCTACCTGACGGAAATCGACGGGGAGCGGGTCCACAGCGGCCGCGTCGAGGCGGCGGCGGCAGCCTTCGGCGGCGGGCTCCCCGAGCACGGGGACGGATCGGCGGCGGCGATCGCGCAGCTTGCCGAGGAGGGGCTCGCGGCCGCGACCCGCTCTGCCGGTCCGCGCTTCTTCCACTTCGTGACGGGCGGCTCTACGCCGGCGGCGCTGGGTGCCGACTGGCTTGCCTCGGCGCTCGACCAGAACTCTTTCAGCTGGGTCAGCTCGCCGCTCGGCTCGCGCCTCGAGAAGGTGGCGGTTGGTTGGCTGAAGGAGCTCTTCGGGCTGCCGGCGAGCTGGGGCGGAGTCCTCACCACGGGCGCGACGATGGCCAACTTCACCGGTCTCGCCGCTGCCCGCCGCTGGTGGGCGGCCGAGCACGGGGCTGACCTCGAAGAGCAGGGGTTCGCGGGCCTGCCGCCGGTTCCCGTCCTGACCAGCGGCTACCTCCACGGCAGCGCGGTCAAGGCTTTGGCGATGCTCGGGATCGGCAGGGCGGGCATCAGGCGCTTCTCGGCCGATCCTGCCGGCCGGCTCGACCGCGCCGCGTTCTCGGCTGCCCTGGCCGGGCTCGCGGGAGCGCCCGCGATCGTCATCGCCAACGCCGGCGAGGTGAACGCAGGAGACTTCGACCCGATCGAGGAGATGGTCGAGCTCGCCCACGCCAACCACGCCTGGGTGCACGTCGACGGAGCCTTCGGCCTTTTCGCGCGCGCCTCGACCCAGGCCGCCGACCTCGCCCGTGGGGTCGAGGCAGCAGACTCCGTGATCGCTGACGGCCACAAGTGGCTCAACGTCCCCTACGACTGTGGCTTCGCGTTCGTGAGGGACCCCGAGCTGATGCATGGTGCGTTTCAGATCGGCGGCCCTTACCTGCCGGTCGGCACAGACGAGCGGCCGAGCTTCGCCGACTTCGGTCCCGAGGCTTCCCGCCGGGCGCGTGCGCTCGCGGTCTGGGCGACCCTCAGGGCATACGGCCGCGACGGCCATCGCGAGATGGTCGACCGGCACATCGGGCTCGCCCGGCGCGTTGGCGCCGCGGTCGAGGCAGCGCCCGACTTCGAGCTGCTGGCGCCGGTGCGGCTCAACGTCGTCTGCTTCCGCTACCGGCCGCAGGGGGTGGCGGAGGCGGACCTCGACGAGCTCAACCGCCGTCTCGGAGCGGCCATCCTGGCGGACGGCCGGGTGTTCTACGGGACGACCGTCTACGCGGGAAGAGTCGCCTTCCGGCCTGCGATCTCGAACTGGCGGACGACCGAACCCGACGTCGACCTCATCGTGGCCGTCGCCCGCGAGCTCGGGGGATCGCTGGCAGTGTCTCGCTGACGACCTCGAAGCGGCCTTCGGTGACCCGCACCAGGGGGCGTGTGATGGCCACTCGGCGGCGGGACCGGTAGCGGCCGAGCAGGGAGTCCGCGGTCGGCTCCACGGCGACCATCTCGAGCACCCGCCGGGTGGCGAAGACCATCGTGAAGTCCGGGTCCGCGAGGGCACCGGCCGCGGTGACCCAGGACCAGGCCTCCACCTCGCCCGGCTGCGGGTGGACGTCCTGGCCTGCCGGCAGGCGGGCCAGGTAGAAGCGGGTGTCGAACCGGCGCCGGAGCTGCTCGGGGGTCACCCAGCGGGAGAAGTAGGAGAGCTCGTCGAGGGCGGCCTCGAGGTGGTTCTCCTTGAGCGCGGTCGGAAAGCTGACCCCGTGCGTGATGCGCAGGCGGATGCGCTCGGCGTCCGCCTCGGTCGCGAAGCCGCGGGGACCCCTGGCGAGAAGGATGCCGAGCTCCTCGAACAGCTCCCGCACCGCCGCCCCTCGAAGCGGGTCGCCGAGGAGGCGATCCTCGGCATGGACGCTCCCGCCTGCGAAGACGTGGGCGCCGGGCGCGAAGTCGGCCCCGCCCGGGCGTCGCAGCATCAGCACCTCCCAGGGCTCCGTGCCCCGAACCAGGAGCACGGTCGCGGCGGGACGGGGCTTCACCGGCGGTCCGTCGTGGAGGACGCCCGCGAGGCCGGGCGGGATTTGAGACAACGAGCTCAAGTCTACGATTGGCGATCGGAATGGACCTGGGCTTGGAAGGGCGGACCGCGCTTGTCACGGGTGGGACCCGGGGCATCGGTCACGCCATCGCACGGGCGCTGGTGGCCGACGGGGCCAGGGTTGCCGTCGTCGCACGCGGCGTGCAAGGCCTTGAGGCAACCGAGCGCGAGCTTGGCGTTTCAGCCATCGCCGCCGACCTGGCGTCTGAGGAAGGCTGTGCGCGCGCCTTCGCCGAGGTCCGCGCGGCACTGGGGCACGTCGACATCCTGGTCAACAACCTGGGCGGCCGCGCCGGCAGCAGCTGGCAGGACACCGGTGTGCCGGAGCTGGAGACGGCGATGACCCTCAACCTCTTCGCCGCTGTAAGGCTGAGCAAGCTGGCTCTACCGGAGATGGCGGACCGCGGCTGGGGCCGGATCCTGGTCATCTCCTCGATCTACGGCCGGGAGACCGGCGGCGCGCCCGCCTACAACGCGGCCAAGGCGGCGGAGATCAGCTTCGCGGCGTCATTGGCGCGAGAGGTGGGCTCGAGCGGGGTGCTCGTGAACTCGGTGGCCCCCGGCTCGATCCTCTTCGAGGGCGGCTCCTGGGACCGCCGCCAGAAAGCGGACCCGGCCGCGATCGCTGCGTTCGTCGAGAGCGAGCTTCCTCTCCGGCGGTTCGGCCGGCCGGAGGAGGTGGCGGCGGTCGTCGCCTTCCTCTGCGGCGAGCAGGCGAGCCTCGTGAACGGCGCCTGCATCAGCGTCGACGGGGGCCAGTCCCGCTCGAATATCTAGTGCCCAGCTGCTGAGATCGGCGCGGCTCCCAGCTGCGCCAGGCCGAATAGCACCGAGGGCAGGATCCCCAGCAGTAGCGCCATGATCCCCGACCCGCCGATGACCAGGATCGCGCCGGCGGGGACGTGGAACCGGGTGCCCTCGACCGCCGGGCGGGTCCAGAGGTGGACCACGACCCGGAAGTAGTAGTAGACCGAGACCACGCTCATCAGGACCGCGACGACGACGAGCCAGGTGTAGCCGTTGGCGACCGCGGCCGAGAAGAGGAAGAACTTGCCGATGAAGCCGACGGTCGGCGGGAAGCCGGCGAGGGAGAACATGAAGAGGGTCATGATCCCGGCGAGGACCGGGTGGCGGTAGCCGAGCCCGTCGAGGTCTTCGAAGCGGTCGCGGTCGCCCAGCGGGCCCGCCATCAGGATCAGGATGGCGAAGGCGCCGAAGTTCATGAACAGGTAGGCGAAGAGGTAGAAGAGGACGGCCGCCTGCCCGGCGCCCTGGGTGCCGAGCACCCCGACCAGGATGTAGCCGGCCTGGGCGATGCCGGAGTATGCGAGAAGCCGCTTCAGGCTCTGCTGCACGATCGCCGCCAGGTTGCCGATGACCATGCTGGCGACGGCCACGAAGGCGAGGAAGGCGCCCCAGTCCTGGCTGAGACCGGGCAGGCCCTGCTCGAAGACGCGGATGATCATCGCGAAGGCGGCGGCCTTGGTCCCGACCGACATGAAGGCGGTGACCGGGATGGGCGAGCCCTCGTAAACGTCGGGCGTCCACATCTGGAAGGGCGCCGCGGAGACCTTGAAGGCGAAGCCGATGCCCATCAGGAGGACGCCCAGGATGAGCAGGTTGTTGCCGCTGTCGGTGCCCGATGCCGCCGCGATCCGAGCGAGCACCGTGCTGCCGGTCGCGCCGTAGACGAGCGCCATGCCGTAGAGGACGAAGGCGCTCGCGAAGCCGCCGATCAGCAGGTACTTGACGCCCGCCTCCTGCGAGCGGGTGTCCCGCCGCACGTAGCCGGCCATCACGTAGAGGGAGATGGAGAGAAGCTCAAGTCCGAGGAAGATGGAGACCAGCGAGGTCGCCGCGCCCATCACCATCATCCCGTCGGTGGCGGCGAGCAACAGGATGTAGAACTCCGGCTGAAGCAGCTTTCGCTTCGCCAGGTAGGGGTGCGTGATCAGGATCGTCATGATCCCCAACAGTGCGAAGAGGACGTGGAAATAGACGGCGAAGCGGTCCCCCGTCGCGAACTGGCTGTAAGCGCTGCGGCCACCGGATTGGTAAAGGAGCAGGGCCGCGGCGATCGCCCCGACCAGGCCGAGCAGCGAGATGGCGGCCGCCGCCGACGCGCGCAGCCGCTGCGGCAGCAGCAGGTCGGTGACCATCGCCACCAGTAGCGCCACCGAAACGACCACGATCGGCGAGATCTGCCCAAGGTCGGCGGCCGCCTGCGACCAGGTGTAGCTGACCGAGTAGGCGAGTATCACTGCCACGGCAGGGCGAGCCCGAGCGTCGCCGGGCTCATCAGCCGGGTGAGCAGGTCGGGATAGAGCCCGATGATGAACATCAGCACGATCAGCGGAGCCAGCAGCACCAGCTCCGTGGTGCGCAGGTCGAGCAGGGGGGGCGCCGCGGCCGCCTCGGTGTGCCCCTCACGGCCGTGGGGAAGATCGGCTCCCGTCGGTGGCGCGTACATGGCTCCCTGGAACAGCCGGAGCATGTAGACCGGGGCCAGCACCAGCCCGATGCAAGCGACCGCGGTCAGGACGGGGCTGAAGTCCCAGGCGCCGAGAAGGACCATGAACTCGCCCACGAAGCTGTTGAGTCCGGGCAGGCCGAGGGCGGCCAGCGTCACCACCAGGAACACCCCCGCCAGCACCGGCACCCGGGGCGCCAGGCCGAAGAGGGCGGTCCGATCGCGCGTCCCGGTCCGCTGCTGGATCCAGGCGACCAGCAGGAAGAGGGCGGGGACGATCAGGCCGTGGTTGACCATCTGGAGCACCGCGCCCTGCTGGCCCTGGGCGTTGAAGCTGAAGATGCCGAGCACGATGAAGCCCATGTGGCTGAGGCTGGAGTAGGCGACCAGCGCTTTCATGTCGGTCTGGGCGAGCGCCATCAGGGCTCCCCAGACGATCCCCAGCACCGCCAGGACGGGCAGCACGCCGTTCCAGTTCCAGAGCCAGGTTGGGTTGTGGAAGAGCGGGATGAGGATCCGCAGCATCGCGTAGGCGCCGGTCTTTCCCATCACCCCGGCGAAGAGCAGGAGCATCGGCGTGGGGGCGGCCAGGTAGGCGTCCCGCAGCCAGCCGTGGAAGGGGAAGACGGGGACCTTGACGACGAAAGCGACGGCGAAGAGGAAGAAGAGGCCGAACTGGATCTCGGGGCTGGCCTGGTGCTTGGCGAGGTCGGGCAGGTTGAAGGACGCCGACCCGGTGAAGACGAACTCGCCGATGATACCGACCAGCATCAGCAGTGAGCCGGCGAGTGTGAAGAGCACGAACTTCAGCGCGGCGAAGAGCGGCCGCGGACCTTCACCCCACATCCAGAGCAGGAAGTAGGCCGGGATCAGCATCGCCTCCCAGAAGAAGTAGAAGAGGATCAGGTCGACGCTCAGGAAGACCCCGGCCATGCCACCTTCCATCACCAGCAGGAGGGCGAGGAAGCGCGACGTGCGCATCTCCCGCAGCGCCGGCGTGGCGAGCACCGCGATCAGCCCGATCAGCCCGTTGAGCAGGATCAGCCAGACGCTCACCGAGTCCAGGCCGAGGTAGTAGTCGGCCTTCAGCTGCGGGATCCAGCGCACCTGCTCGACGAACTGGTAGCCGTGCGCGGCGGGGTCGAACGCATACGCCGCGTAGGCGGCGATGCCGAGCGCCAGCGCCGCCGTCAGCGCCGCCACCCATTTGCCGAAATGAGGGGGCAGGAAGGCGACCAGGATGCCGCCGACGACCGGGACGAGCCAGATGTCGGTGAGCATCAGTGTCCCGAGTCCGGAATTCGGCGAAGACTCGCCGCTGAGGGCGTCGAGATCAAGGCGCCGCCGAGTAACGCAGCGCGCATGCCCCAAGGCCTGTAAGCGAGTAACGCAGGCGGCAACGCGGAGATCGGCGTCCTCAGAGGATGAGCCCGGAGGGTTACTCGGCCGCCGGCTTGCGGCGGCCCAGGCATGTACGTCGAATTTCGGACTCGGGACACTACGCGTACGCCCGCCAGAGGACTATCAGGCCGGCGATCAGCGCGCCCGCGACGAAGACCAGGACGTAGGAGCGGAAGAAGCCGTTCTCGGCCAGGCTGAGGCTGCCGCCGGCCTCCTCGATGACGCCGGCGACGGCGGTCAGCGAGCCGTCGATGACGGTGCGGTCGATGCTCCGGTCGCCCCAGCCGGCGATCCGATCGAGCGCGCGCACGAAGACCGCGTCGTAGATCTCGTCGAAGTAGTACTTGTGCTCGAGCAGCGACTGCAGCCAGGGCGCCCGGCCGCTCCACGGCTGGGGATGCTCCATCGCCAGCTCCGCGAAGCGGTCGAGGAAGCGGGCCTGCCGCTCGCTCCGCGGCACGTACATCAGGTAGGCGAAGAGGAAGGCCGCGACGGCCAGGGCCACCGTCAGGATGGTCACCGCCCATTCGAGGTCGCTCACCGGCCAGGTGATGCCGCCGACGACCGGCGCCAGGTAGTCCTCGACCAGGGCGGTGCCGAAGTAGAGCACCGTCTTGGTCTGGAGAAGGCCGCCGGCGACGGTCAGCGCGGCGAGGACCAGGACGGGGACCAGCATCACGTTCGGGGCCTCCTGCGGCTCGGCGACCGGCCGCGTCTCGGAGGGCCTTCCCCAGAAGGAGATCCACCACATCCGGCCGGTGTAGAAGCCGGTCAGGATGGCGGTCGCGAAACCGATCAGCCAGAGCCAGGGGGTGATCGGGTCGCTGGTCTTGGAGAAGATGGCGCCGAGGATCCACTCCTTGGAGAAGAAGCCGACCAGCGGGATGACGCCGACCAGCGCCAAGGAGCCGATGAGGAAGGACCACGAGGTGCGCCGGAGCTGGCCCCACAGTCCGCCATAGCGGCGCATGTCCTGCTCGTCGTCCATCGAGTGGATGACGTTGCCGGCGCTCATGAAGAGGAGGGCCTTGAATAAGGCGTGAGCAAGCAGGTGGAAGAACCCGGCGGCGTACGCGCCTACGCCGACGGCCAGGAACATGTAGCCGATCTGGCTCATCGTCGAGTAGGCGAGGACGCGCTTGATGTCGACCTGGACGATCGCGATCGACGCCGCGAACAGCGCGCTCACGGCGCCGACGATCGCGACCGTGTGGTGCGCGTATGACGCGACGTCGTAGATGGGGTGCAGCCTGCCGACGAGGTAGACGCCGGCGGTGACCATGGTCGCCGCGTGGATCAGCGCGCTGACCGGCGTCGGGCCTTCCATCGCGTCCGGCAGCCAGGTGTGCAGCGGCAGCTGCGCGGACTTCGCGATGGCCCCGACGAGAAAAAGGAAGGCGGCCAGCTCGAGCATCGAGCTGTCGGTCTTGGGGATCGCCCTGAACACCGCCGCGTAGGTGCCGGCGTGGAACTGGTAGAAGACGATGAAGGTGCCGAGGATCATGCCGACGTCGCCGATGACGTTCATGACGAACGCCTTCCGCGCCGCGACGACCGCCGACCGGCGCCAGTAGTAGAAGCCGATCAGGAGGTAGCTGCTCAGCCCGACCATCGCCCAGCCGATGACGAGGAAGACGAAGTTGCCGGCCAGGACGAGCAGCAGCATGGAGAAGACGAAGACGTCCATGTAGCAGAAGAAGCGCGCGTATGACGCGTCGTTCTCGTGCTCCATGTAGCCGACCGCGTAGGTGACGATCAGCCCGCCGACGCCGGTGATGACAAGGCACATGAAGAGCGACAGGTGGTCGAGCAGAAGGTTGAAGGGAAGGTCGAAACCCCCCGAACGGATCCAGGTCCAGTAGGACTGGTCGACGTTGGCGTTGGTCCAGTAGCCATAGAGCACGGCGAGGAAGCTGAGCCAGACCACGCCGGGGCCGACGATCACCGTGTAGAGGCGTGGCCAGCGCCAGCCGCGCCCGGCGAGCAGCGCGCCGCCGGCGGCGGGGAGCAGCAGGATGATCAGCGGGAGCCAGCTCATCCGCGCAGCTCGCTCAGCTCGTCGACGTCCTCGACCTCGCGGAGCCGGAAGATGTCGACCAGGATCCCAAGTCCGATCACGGCCTCAGCGGCGGCGACTGTCAGCGACATCAGCGCGAAGAGCTGTCCGTCGAGGTTCTGGAGCTGGCGGCTGAAGGTGATCAGGGTCAGGTTGACCGCGTTCAGCATCAGCTCGATGCAGACCAGGATGACGATCGGGTTGCGGCGCACGAGGATCCCGACCGCGCCGGTGGTGAAGAGCAGCGCGCCGAGGATGAGGAACCAGGAGGTGTCGAGCGTCTCGCCCGCGATCACCAGCGACCCGGCGTCGAGGAAACTCATTGGCGGTGTTCCCGGCTGAGGTAGATCGCACCGACCGCCGCGACGAGCAGGATCAGAGAAGTGAGCTCGAAGGGGTAGAGGTAGGTCGTGAAGAGGCCGAAGGCGATCTGCTCCACCGTCCCGAAGGCGTCGAGGTTGGTCGCGACCGGAGCGTGAAAGCGCAGGTTGGTGAGGAGCGACACCAGCAGCGCGGCGAAGCCCGCCGCGAAGACCACCGCCAGCGCGCCCTGGCGGGGAAGCCGCGTGGTCGCCAGCTCGCGCACCGGCCCGAGGAGCGCGATCACGAACAGGAACAGCACCATCACCGCGCCCGCGTAGACGATCAGCTGCACGGCGAAGAGGAACTGCGCGCTCAGCAGCAGGAAGAGGACCGAGAGCGCGAACATCACGAGCACCAGGCTCAGCACGCTCGCGATCGGGTTGCGAAAGAGCACGATGCCGACTGCTCCGGCCAGCGCGACGAGGGCCGCGACGAAGAAGATCGCGGTGATCAAGCCTTCGAGCCCGCCCCGTCGACCTCTTTCGCAACCTCCCGGGGATCGGGCTCGAGCAGCATCTCCTTGGTGTAGATGAACTTCTCGCGGCTGTCGTCGGCGAGCTCGTACTCGGGCCCGAGCACGATCGCCTGCACGGGGCAGGCGTCCTCGCAGTAGCCGCAGAAAATGCAGCGCAGCATGTTTATCTCGTACACCTTCGCGTGCCGTTCGCCGGGTGACACCCTGTGCTCCGGCGTGTTCTCCGAGGCGATGACCAGGATGCAGCCGACCGGGCAAGCGGCCGCGCACAGCTCGCAGCCGATGCAGCGCTCGAGGCCGTTGTCGTAGCGACGCAGGTAGTGGCGTCCGCGGTAGCGCTCCGAGCGCGGCGTCTTGTCCTCCGGGTACTCGACCGTCATGCTCGGCTTGAGCGCCTCCGAGAAGGTCGCGCCGAGGCCCTTGGCAAGGCCGAGCAGCTCCTTGCCCAGGCTCAGCTGCGCTGTCTGTCGAGGCGGTCGCGGTTCGTCAGCCACGCACTCAGGCTCCGATCGCCACGACGATCACGGCGGTGACAATCACGTTGGCGATCGCGAGCGGCAGGAGGATCTTCCAGCCGAGCTTCATCAGGCTGTCATAGCGCAGCCGGGGCAGGGTGGAACGGATCCAGATGTAGAAGAAGAGGAAGAGCGAGATCTTGATGACCAGCCACACGATCGACGACCCGATGGGACCGCTGCCACCGCCGAGGAAGAGCACGCTCGCCACCGTCGACACGGCGAAGATGTTCATGTACTCGGCGATGTAGAACATCGCAAACTTGAAGCCGGAGTACTCGGTGTGAAAGCCGCCGACGAGCTCCTGCTCGGCTTCCGGTAGGTCGAACGGCGCGCGGTTGGTCTCGGCGACCGCCGAGACCAGGTAGATGACGAAGCCGAGCGGCGTGACGAAGATGAGCGGCAGCGACAGCGGTCCGACGTGCACCGCGTAGTTGGCGATGTCCTGCAGCCGGAGCGAGCCGACGATGATGAAGGTCGGCACCAGCGAGAGCCCGAGCGCCATCTCATAGCTGATCAGCTGGGCCGCGCTGCGCAGCCCTCCCAGCAGCGAGTACTTGCTATTCGAAGAGTAGCCGCCGAGCATCAACGCGTACACGTTCATCGCGCTGATCGCGAAGATGACGAGGATGCCGATGTTGACGTTGGCGATCCAGTAGGTGAAGCCGGGCGCGAGGGCGAAGGGCACCACGGACCAGGTCATCAATGCCGCGAGCACGGCGATCGCGGGAGCGAGCAGGTAGGTGAAGCGGTCGACGCCGGTCGGCATGAAGCTCTCCTTGGTGAGCAGCTTCACGCCGTCGACCGCCGACTGGAGGAGGCCGAAGGGTCCGACCCGGTTCGGGCCCGGGCGGCGCTGGAAGCGGCCGATCAGCACCCGCTCGGCGAAGACGACGTAGGCGGTGACCGTGATGAGGATGAAGAAGGTCACCACCATCGCCACCACGACGACAACCCAGTGGCCGATGGGGTCGGTGTAGATGCCGCCCGGGTTGGGCCCGTTGTAGGCGAGCATCACGGCCGTGCCGCTCCCAGCAGAACCGGCGGCGGACCTTCCGAGACCGCCTGCTCCCCGGTCATCCCGATCAGCTCGGGGTAGACGATCGAGGCTTCCTTCTGGATCGCGAAGATGCCGGGATAGTCGAGCACGACGTCGAGGTGGGCGGCCAGCTCGGCGAGCACCTCCCAGCCCTGGCGGCGGGGCGGCTCGATGTCGAGCGGCGGCCGGAGCAGCTGCACGCGGCCCTCGAGGTTGGTGTAGCTTCCCTGGACCTCCGCGAAGCTGGTGCCGGGCAGGACGACGTCGGCCTTCTCGTGTCCGGGCCTCGGCAGGTAGTCCCAGGCGGCGTGGAAGCGGACGCTCCGCGCAATCCCGGCGGTCGGCGGCGGCCCCCAGCTGAGCAGGGTGTCGATGCCCTCGAGGGAATCCCAGCCCGCGATCCCGAGGGCTAAAGCGCCGCGCTCGTTCGTCCCCCGATAGAGCGGCATCGTCTTCGCCCCAAGGGCCTGCGCAAGCTCTGCGACCGCGGCCGCGACGTCCTCCTCACCGCGCCCGTCGCCGTAGAGGATTCCGACCGGACCCTGCTTAAGTGCGTCATGGTCGCGCAGCTCGCGAACCGCCTCGGCCGCCTTGCCCGGCTCGGTCCGAACGTGGATCACGGCGGCGTTGCGGTCGAAGTCGGTCGGCCCGGGGTTCACGGTCAGCAGCTTCGCCCCGCCACGGACGGCCTTCTTGACGCGGAGGTTCACGATCGGCGTGTCCTCGCGGAGGTCGGAGGCGACGATGACGATCGCCTTCAACCCGTCGATGTCGCGGATCAACAGCTGTTCGGTCTGCGGCGGAGCGAGCGCGGTCCGCCCGTGCATCTTCACCCGGGCGCCCTTGAGCGGTCCGTCGAGCAGCCGCCGGAAGAGGAAGCCCTCCTCGTTGGTGAGGTCCTGGGGCAGTGATATCCCGAGCTTGGGACCCTTGCCCCTGATGCCGGCCGCGATGGTGGCGATCGCCTTCTCCCAGGTCGCATCCACACCTCGGACGGTCGGCACGCGAAGCCGTCCCTGGTCGTTGACGTCGGTGTAGTCGAAGCGGCCGCGGTCGCAGATCCAGCCGTCGTCGATCTCGTCGTTCTCGCGGCTGGTGACCCGCATCAGCTCGCCGCGCCGCTCCCACAGGTTCACGTTGCAGCCGACCGAGCACTTGGAGCAGACGCTGGGCGTGTGCTTCATGTCCCAGGGCCGCGACTGGAAGCGCCAGACTCGCGAGGTGAGGGCGCCGACCGGGCAGAGGTCGATGATGTTGCCGCTGAAGACGCTGGTCAGCGGCTCGTCGAACTGGGTGGCGATGTACGATTCGACGCCGCGGTGGGCGCTGGTCAGCTCCTGCTCCCAGGCGATCTCGTCGTAGTAGCGGGTGCAGCGGTAGCAGAGCACGCAGCGCTCCCTGTCGAGCGCGATGCTTGGGCTGATCGGGAGCGGCTTGGCGAAGTGGAGGCGCGCGTCCTGCACGCGGCTCACCGGGTAGCCGTGACGGTAGGTGAAGTCCTGCAGCGGGCACTCGCCGCCCTTGTCGCAGACCGGGCAGTCGAGCGGGTGGTTGGTCAGCTCGAACTCGAGGATGTCGGCGCGCGCCTTGACCGCCATGGCGCTGGTGACCCGGACCGTCATCCCGTCCGCCACCGGCGTCGTGCAAGCGGTCTGGGCACGCGGCGGGCCGGGGCTGATCTCGACCAGGCAGAGGCGGCAGGCGCCGACCGGGTCGAGCTTGTGGTGGTAGCAGAAGACGGGGATCTCGATGCCGACCCGCTTGGCGGCCTCGACGATCAGGGTGCCCTTGGGGACGGTGACCTCGCGGCCGTCGATCGTGATCGTGGCCAGGTTGGGGTCCTTCTGCGCAGGTTCGTCAGGCATGGGCCAGCTTCCTCCCCTCGACCGAGCATTCGTTGCGCAGGCAGTGCTCCTCGTACTCGTCGCGGAAGCGGGCCATCGTCCACTGGATGACCCAGCCGGCGGCGTCGCCGAGACCGCACAGGCAGCGCCCGGCGGCGAGGCCCTGCTGGACGCGGTCGAAGAGGGCGAGGTCGGCGGCGCCGCCGTAGCCCGAGAGGACGCGCTCGTAGGTCCGCACCGCCCAGTTC
>DATCOZ010000215.1:0-24239 GCA_036564345.1 Candidatus Dormiibacterota bacterium
CAGGCCAGCGACCTCCAGATCCACGCCAACGAGATCATCCGGGTGAAGAAGGAGCTCAACCAGCTCATCGCCACCCACACCGGCCAGACGCTGGAGAAGATCGAGCGGGACACCGACCGCGATTTCTACCTCTCGCCCGAGGAAGCGATCGAGTACGGTCTGATCGACGGCGTCATCACGGCTCCGCCGATTCCGATGGAGACGAAGACCGCTTAGTCGGAGGCTTGGGTCGCCTTCACGAACTGGCGCAGGAGCCCGCCTTGAAGAAGCAGGCTCAGCACCACCATCCCGTAGGCGACGGTGGAAACGCGGGTGTCCGCGACGAGGAGCGCGAGCGCGATCGAGAGCGCGCCTCGGAGCCCGCCCCACCAGGTCAGCTGCCGCCAGCGCCAGGGCACCTGCGCCCCGATCGTGAGAAGCCAGACGGTGATCGCCCGGGCGGCCAGCATCAACAGGTAGCCGCCTCCGACCACAGCCGCCAGGGCGAGCAGCCCGGCGGTCGGCAAGGCCAGCCCGACGGCCCCGAAGAGCACCACGTTGAGGGCCAGGCTCAACCAGCTCCAGGGTTTGGCCAAGGCGTCGGTCACGCGGCCGTAGCGCGCGACCAGCACCCCCGCCGTGACCACGCCCAGAACCCCCGATCCGCCGATGGCCTGGGCCAGGCCGAAGCTGGCCCAGGCGGCGAACAGCGACACCGGCAGGGCAAGCGCCGGCCGGACCCGGCAGAGTGTCGCGGCGGCGCCACCCGTGAAGGCTCCCGCGGCGACCCCGGCGGCCGTTATCAGCAGGAGCCGGCCGGCGAAACCGGCCACGGTCGGCTGGCCGCCCAGCAGGGAGGCTGCCACGGCGGCGAAGACGGCTACGCCGGTGCCGTCGTTGAAGAGGCTCTCGCCTTCCAGCAGTGCGGCCAGCTTTGGCGGCGCGCCCGATTGCCGGATCACGGCGACGACGGCGATGGGGTCGGTCGGGGAGACGATGGCCCCCAGCAGGAGGGCCGCCGGCCAGCTGAAGCCGAGCAGGAAGTGCGCCCCGGCGCCTACCCCCACCACCGTCATCCCAACGCCGGCCGTCGCCAGCAGCGCGATCGGCCGCAGCACACCGCGAGCGTTCTCCTGTTCGAAGCTGAGAGCAGCCTCGAACACGAGCGGTGGGACGAAGCCGAACAGGAGCAGGGCGGGGCTCAGCTGCAGGTGTGGCAGCCCCGGCACGAGTCCGATGGCGATACCGGCGGCAGCCAGCAGAACGGGGTAAGGGGGGTAGGCCGCGCGCAGGCTTTGCCGAGCACGGCCGACAGGGGGGACGTCCCCCCTCAAATCAGACACGGCAGCCGCCGGACCCAGCTCACAGCTCTACGGTCATGCCATCACGCGCCGCCTTGACCTCGATCCCAGTCGACTCGGTGAGGCGGGCGGCCAGCTCCCAGGGACGAGCTCGCCACATGGTCATCCCGAAGTGGGTGAGGATCGCCAGCCGTGGGCGCGCCTCGCGGATGATCGCCTCCGCGTCAGCCAGGGAGAGGTGGGGCAGCGGCCGGCGCTCGAGGAGGACGGTGTGGATGACCATGACCTCGGCCCGGTGCTGCTCGGCGATGCCGTCGTAGAACTCGGAGTCGGTGACCCAGCCGAGCCGGTCGCCGAAGCGGAACCCGTAGGTCTCGGCCCCGTGCGGGTGGGCCGGGCTGGTCGTGAATTCGATCGAGCCCAGCTCGTACCGTGTCTCGGGCCCAAGCCTCACCACCTCCTGCGGGAAGCCGCGCAGGTAGCCGAGGACGACCGGGTCGTCGTCGAGCGCGTCGGAGGGGCAGAAGAGCGTGCCGCGCTTCTTGAAGCCACCTTCGGTCATCGCCTCGATCATCACGTTGACGTCCCCGGAATGGTCGAGGTGGCGATGGCTCAGGATGATCCCGCTCAACCGCGCGGGGTCGACCTTGCGCTTGGCGTACTGGACGATCGCGCCCGGTCCGGGGTCGAGCGCCAGGCGGGTCGACCCATCCTCGAGATAGAGCCCGCCGGAGGCGGCCAGCTGCTTGGCGACCATGAAGCGGGCCCCGGCGGTGCCCATGAAAGTGAGCCTCAAGCCGATGGCTCGGCGACTTCGGCGAGATCGGTCTGCGATTCGCCGCCGAAGAACCGCTGGTAGAGCGCCTCGACCGTCGCGAGGGTGTCGATGTCCTTTGGGGTCTTGTCGTCGCGGAGGCGGACGATCCGGGGAAAGCGAAGCGCGAAGCCGCTCTTGTGGCGCGCCGAGCGCTGGATCGAATCGAAGGCGACTTCGACGACGGTGTCCGGCTCGACCAACCGCACCCTGCCGTGGTCGACCACGGTGTGCTCGAGGAAATACCGGGTCATCGTCGCGATCTCCGCATCGGTCAGCCCGGTGTAGGCCTTGCCGACGTTGACGAGACGATCACCCTCCTCGTCGCGCACCGCGAAGGTGTAGTCGGAGAGCACCCCACGGCGCTTGCCGTGCCCCCATTCGACCGCGGTCACCACGCAGTCCAGGGTTGCCAGCGGACGCTTCAGCTTCAGCCAGGAGAGGCCGCGCCGGCCGGGGGTATAGGGGCTCTCGGGGTTCTTCAGCATCAGCCCCTCGTTGCCGCGCTCGCGGGTCTCGGCGAAGATCCGATCGAGCTCCTCGGCGCCGGCCGCCGTCTCGAAGCGGGCGAGCAGGAAGGGGTGCTCCAGGCGCAGCCCTTCGAGCAGCTTTCGCCGTTCCCTCAGCGGCCGGTCGAGGAGCGGCTCGCCGTCGAGGTGGAGAAGGTCGAAGGCGACCAGGACGACGGGGACCTCCTCCAGCAGCTTGCCGGCGACGACCTTGCGGCCGAGCCGCCGCTGGAGCTCGAAGAAACGCAGCACCTTCCCGTCGCGGTGGGCGAGGATCTCACCGTCGATCAAGAGGTCGTGGTCAATCCGCGCAGCGGCTTCGGCCACCTCCGGGAAGGCGGCGGTCGTATCCCGCAGGTCGCGCGAATAGAGGGAGACCCGCGTCCCCGTCCGATGCAGCTGGCAGCGGACGCCGTCGTACTTCTCCTCCGTCCAGGCCTTTCCGCCCATCCGCTCCATCGCCTCTGTCGCATCGGCCACGGCGGCGGCGAGCATGAAGCGAATCGGCTTGAAGAGCTCGATCGAGGCGGCCGCCGTCTCACCGGCCTGGGCGCGGACAGCGGTCTCGCCGAGGTCGCCGGTGAGCATGTGAACGCGCTTGACGGTAGCCAGCGGGAGTTCGAAAGCCTCCGCGACAGCCTCCTCGACGAGACCTTCCTGGAGGCCGATCCGGAGGTCGTTGGCCATCGTCTTGACGACGTACTTGGCGGCAGCCGGGTCGAGGCGATCGAGCAGCGCGGTCAGCCGCTCGAGCTTGGCCGCGGAGCCACCTGCGGCCTCGATCCCGGCGAAGGCGGCGCCGACCTCCTGCAGCGAGGTCGGCTCGGGATGGGTGTGCCCGGCGAGCACCTCCTCGGCCCAGTCGCCCGGGTCCGAATGCTTCAGGTAGACGCGGCTCAGATCATCGGGCTCGGCGCCGCTGAGCGCCTGCACGGCCTTCCACATCGAGGATCCGCCCAGTTGGAGCGTGCGCGGGTCGTTGAGGCTGAACGGCCGCCCGGTCATCCAGGTCACGGCCAGCCGCAGGTCGGGCGGATCGAGGCGGCGAAAGTACGCTGCCAGGAGCCGGGCCTTCTCCAGCTTGGAAGAGGTCGATCCGATTGCGTCCGCGGTGCGAGCGAATTCGAGCATTGTGCTGGACTATGGTAGGTAGGAGATCCCGATGAGCCGCCGCTGCCCCTACCTCGAGGAGTACTACCGAGAGAAGGTCGGACCGCTTCGCATGTACCACTTCGACTGCCATGTGGACGGCCTCTCCCATGTGCGCCGGCGGCTGAGCGACAACCCGCCGATCTGCGTTCGCAACTTCGAGGACTGCAAGCTCTACCAGGCCGAGAAGCGCCGCGAGGATGGGCTGATCTCCAGATATACCGACTGATTGAAGACTGATTCATCCTGATCGAGCGCTGCAGCTAGAGTCACAGCACTCTGAAGGTCTTCATCTCCGTCGACATCGAGGGTGTCGCCGGTGTCGTCCATCCCCACCAGGGCGCGGCCGGCTCGCCGGAATACCGAGATGCCTGCCGGCTGATGACGCTGGAGTGCAACGCCGCCATCACGGGGGCGCTGGAAGCCGGCGTGCAGGAGTTCGTCGTCAACGACTCCCACGCGCAGAGCCGGAACCTGATCGCGGAGGAGCTCCACCCGGCGGCCGAGCTGGTCAGCGGCCAGCCCAGCCTGCTCTACATGTGCACCGGCCTCGGTCCTGGATTCGACGCCGCTTTCTTCGTCGGCTACCACGGCTCGGCCGGCTCCCGGGATGCCGTGATCGACCACACCTACAACGGCCGCGTCGTCGCCCAGGCTCGCCTCAATGGCAGGCCCCAATCGGAGGGCTCACTCAACGGAGCCGTCGCAGGCTACTTCGGCTGCCCGGTCGCCCTCTTCACCGGCGACGCGGCGGCGGTTTCCGAGATGCACGAGCATGTCCTTCCGATCGAAGGCGTCGTCGTCAAGGAAGGCATCAGCCGCTACTCGGCGCGGTCGCTCCATCCGAGCGTCGCCCGGGCCCGGATCCAGGAAGGCGCGAAGCGCGCGATCGAGCGCCTCGCCAACATCCGCCCGCTGGTCCACGACGGCGGCGTCGATCTCGAGGTGGACCTCTTCTACCCGGTGATGGCGGACCTCTGCGAGCGGATCCCGGGTATCGAGCGGCGCGGGCCGCGCACCATCGGCTACGCGAGCGACGACTACCTGGAGGTCTTCAAGCTGTTCCTCGCGGTGACGACCATCGCCGGCACCGCCATCGTCGAGCCCTACAAGTAGCCAGTGTCCCGCCACTAGGATGCGCTGCGAGACCTGCGGGGCGCCGGCCGTGCTGCTCGGGAACGCCTGCGTCTTCTGCCGGACCCCGGTCGCCGACAGCCACGCACCCGCCGACCTGCTCGACTACCTGGTCGCCCGGCTGCCGGCTGCCAGGGTGAAGCGATTCGGGCTTCGCCGCCGGGGGCCGGTGCGCGAGCTCAGGGTGACCGTCGGTGCCACCGAGTTCACCGCCCGGGTGTCGCGGGGGCGCCTGCTGCTGGCGCCCGAGCTGGCGCCGGCCCGCTGGGTCGACCGCCTGCTGGCCGCCCTCTCCGCGGAGGCCGCCGGCGACGCAGACCTGCGCGCCCGCCTCAGCCGCGCCGGCTGGAAGCTGCGCCCGGCAGAAGGGGCGCGCTAGCGTTCAGCACCTCCCGGTAGGCAGCCTCATAGCCGTCGGCCATCCGGGCCGGGCTGAAACGGTCGCGGGCGCGGTTCGAGCACGCGATCGGGTCGATCGTGCCGACGTCCTTGACCCGGGCGACCATCTCGTCGACCGAATCGACCAGGAAGCCGGTGAGACCGGGTTCGACGATCTCGCGGGCTGCTCCCCGGTTGAAGGCCACGGCCGGCGTGCCACAGACCATCGCTTCGACCATCGCCAGCCCGAAGGGCTCCTCCCACTGGATCGGGAAGAGCATCGCCTCAGCACCAGCCAGCAGGTCAGCCTTGTCCCCATCGCCGACGTTCTCGACCCAGCGGATCGTTGACGAGAGGCGGGGCTTGATCAGCTTCTCGAAGTACCGCTTTGAGATCGCGTCGCGGTCGACCTTGCCGGCCAGGACCAGGGGCATGCCGACCCGCTCGGCGACCTCGATCGCGAGGTGCTGGCCCTTGTCGGGGGTGATCCGAGCCAGCTCCAGGAGGTAGCCCTCCTTCTTCGAGCGCACCTCGACATCATCGATGGGGACGGCATTGTGAACGACGGCCCGCCAGCGGACTCCCTGAGCCATCTCCTTCTGTGCCTGGCTGATGGCGACCAGGTCGATGTCCTCGTCGACCTCCCCGAGGAAGGTGAGCACCTTCTCGTCGATGCCGCTGTGCACGGTGGCGAGGCAGGGGACCGGCAGCCGCAGCAAGCTGGCGGCGGCCATCCCGGGAAACTCGGTGTGGAGGTGGATCAGGTCGAGCTGGCCGACCCGGCGGAGGAGCTCCCGGTTGACCCGAAGCTGATAGGTCGATTCCCGGATCCGCTGCTCTGGGGTGCCGAGGTCAGCTCCCCAGCCGGCCGGCGCGAGGGAGATGGGGTGGAGGAGTGGATCGGAGCCCTCGACGGCAAAGGTGGTCACCTCGTGTCCGCGCTTGATGAGCTCTCGGGCGAGGAGGTGGACGACGGCCTCGATTCCTCCGTAGCCCGTCGGTGGCACCGGAAACCAGGCCGGCGCGACAAGGGCGATGCGCAGGTGGTCGGGGGTTTCTATCTACTGAATCTACCCGCTTGGGCCGGCCGAGGGGTCAGACGAAGGCGAGGGCCAACTGTTCGACGCCACGCAGGGCCGAGGCCCGGACCCCACGGCGGCGAAGGTGCTTCGCAAGGTCGTCGGTGAAGCCGTGGACCGTGTAGACCTGCTCGGGCCCGACCAGCTCGACAGCGTCGAGCAGCTCCTGGAAGTCGCAGTGATCGGAGAGCGGAAAGGCGACGTCGGCGCCGAAGATGGCGCGGAAGTGGCGGTCCTGGGCCCAGCCCGAGACCAGGGCGCAGCGGAAGCGATGAAGCTGCCTGATGATCGCCTTGCCCGCCGGCGGCGCGATCACCACCCGCCCCGCGTAGTCATTGCCTGGGACCAGCTCGACGTAATCGGGGATCGGCTGGCCCGCTTCTTCATAGGTGGCGGTGCCGGGAAGGCAGCGGCTCTCCAGCGCGAAGCGGATCCCGAAAGGGGCCAGCGCGAGCATCACCTCCTGTGCCTTCCCGATGGCGTGGCAGAGGAGGACCGGCGTCACGCCCTCGGCAAGAACCTTCCGGCACCAGTCGGCGATCGCCTCGACGACAGTCTCGTGATCCGGGAAGAGGAAATGGGGCCGGCCGTAGGTGCTCTCGATCACGAGCACGTTCGCCTTCGGCATCCGCACGGGGTGCGGGCCTCGCAGCTTCAGGTCGCCCGTGTAGAGGAGGCGCTCGCCGGAAGCCTCGAAAAGCACCTGCGCCGAGCCCAGCATGTGCCCCGCTGCGAGGAGGGTCAGCGTCCCGCCACCTACCGCCTGGGCGCTGTCGAAGGGGATCACCCGCGCCGACTTGGGCTTTCGCTGCGCCGCCGTCAGAGCCAGGGTCTCGGCCGTCAGGTAGGTCTCGCGGTGGCGCCGCGAGTGGTCGGTGTGGGCGTGGGTTACGACCGCCAGCGCCCGGCTCACCTCGGGGTCGAACCAGATCGCATGTTCGGGAAGCGAGACACCCCGGTCCCAGGTGACGTTTCGGGTCACAGCCGGATCGCCGCCAGCTGGACCCGGTCGTGCATCGAGAAGAGATGGGCCGGCATCGCCGCACCGACCATCGCATACGCCTCCCGCGGAATGCCGATGTCGACCAGCCAGACCTCGCCCGCGAGTGCCGGCCCGTCCCCGGCCAGCAGCCCCGCCTTGGGCAGTCCGAGGGTGATCGTCAGGTCGGCGCGGACGGTGGGCGACAGAGCATGCCCGTCATCCGCCTGCAGCCCGGAGGGCACGTCTACCGCCAGCACGCGCCGGCCCGAGGAATTGACGGACTCGATCCAGGCGGCCGCCGTACCCTCGGGCGGACGGTTGAGGCCGGTTCCGAAGATGGCGTCGAGGACCAGCACCGAGCCGTCCAGCCGTGGCCGGTCGCCGATCTTGACGCCGAGCGCCTCGAGAGCGGTCGCCATCTTCGCGGCAGGCCCCTGGAAGGCGCTCCGGTCGAGGGCTACCACGGAGTGGAGGCGGCCCCAGCGGTGCAGATGCCTTGCCGCGGCCAGGCCGTCGCCACCATTCGATCCCTTGCCGCAGAGGACCGCCGTCCTGCCCCGGCAGTGCCGTGCCACCTGCCATCCGGCGGCTTCCATGAGCCACTCGACGGGTAGGCCGAAGCGCTCGGTGGCAAGCCGGTCGACCGCGGCGACCTGGGCGCTGTCAAGGGTCGGAATGGGGTTGGCTTCAGGATTCATTCAGGTCCGCGTGAAATTCTGCGGCTCGGGGAACCATTTCAGTTGAGACCGGAATAGGAGGCCCTTTCCGGCTGTTGCAAGTCGATTGTTGACAAGCCGGGATCGGCCAATAGAATGAGAGGAAAAGGGGGTTGATGGACTGTAACAATGCTTGAAGATGCTTGTGTAGAGATTGAAGTCCTGACCGAGAAGGATCGCCTGGAACGGGCGCATAAGTACGCCCGCCGCAACCGGATGCGCTACATCGACCAGCTGCTCAACGAGCTGGAAATGCTGAACCTGGCCGAGCAGGCCCGAATGCCGGATCGACTGTCGGTCGCCGTCGGCGAGCTCATCGAGGAGACCCGTGCCGCGGAGATCCGGGGCGCCCGCAGCGTGGCGACCGTGCCCGATGCGATGGACGTCCTGTACGACATCCAGGACAGCCTGATGTTCAACCAGATCGAGGACGAGTAGCTCTTTCCGGCTGCCCCGACGGGCAAATTCGTATTCGATTCTGACCTGCTTCAGACTCATGCCACGCCCTGCATGAAGATCATTCGCCGCCGAGAGCTGAATGGACGGCCCCTCTAAACAGGAGCTCGAGGCCGCGCATTGCTGGGAGGCCGACGACCAGGTGCCGGGACGACCGGAGATGACCGAGTTTCGTCGAAGGCTGCGTTTCCATCAGTCGCGGTGGCGTGAGGCGCAGGGGCACCCGATCGGTTCACAGCCGATGGCGCCGCGACCCGAAGGTGGGCCGGCGCGACTCGTCGGGAGCCGCCTTCCGCTCGCCTACGCGAAAGAGACCGGCGCGAACTTCCTCAGCGCAGGCTCACTTGGCGCGGCGCGGGCCCGAACGTCCGTCATCGAACCTCACCAGAGCTTCGATCGCCAGCGACTGTGGGCCGACCTCCTGTCGTCGGAGGCGATCGCCTTCAACCTGGTCGGCGACCTGGCCGCCGACCTCACGCTGGCCGACCGGGCCGTCCACGCCTGGTGGCCGGACGCGCCTGGGACCGTGCGCGAGGTCCGCTTCGCGCACTCGCCGGGACGTCTCGATCCGGCTTACCTCAACAGTCTGCGGGCGTGGGATGTGGCGTTCGTGCTCGACCTCGGTGACGGCGCGCGGGGGATCGTCGGCGTCGATACCAAGTACCACGAGCGTATGAAGAGCGAGATTCCGAAGCCGAGCAATCTCTCGCGCTACCTGGAGGTCACCGAGAGATCTGGCGTCTTCGCGCCGGGAGCCACCGACGCGGTGAAGGGGAGGTCGGAGCTCGCCGTGATGTGGCTCGAGCACCTGCTTCTCCTGTCGATGCTCCAGCAGGCAAGCGGCACCTGGACGTGGGGCCGGTACGTCGTCGTCCATCCCGCCGGCAACTCGGACTTCGCAGCCGCGTGCGCCCGCTACCGAAATCTCCTCGTGGATCGGTCGACCTTCTCCTCTGTGACCGTCGAGGAGCTCCTCGCCTCCGGCGTCCTCCCGGCGCGGACGACCGTGGCTCTGCGCGAGCGGTACATCCTGGTCGGTGCCACCTAGTGTCCAGGACACTAGCAGCGGAGGCATGAAGCCCTCGGGCTAGCGCGAGGTGAAGCGGAGCGTCTCCGGGTTGAACGGAGCTCTCCGGCGCCTCTGGCGGACCTCGGGTGGCGCCTGGATCATGTAGCGCTCCTGGGCTTTGAGGACGCCATCGATCAGGTCGGCGAAGGGTGCTGCGCTTCCGCTGGAACTTATGCCGAGCTCATTCAGCCGGGCGGCCACGGCGGCGGTGACCGCCGGGGCGTTCTGAAGGTTGAGGGCCTCGAGGGCTTCGAGCAGGTCGTCAAGGCGGCGCAGCCGCGAGCGCCGCTCCAGGTTTGGCGCGTTGCGTGGTCCGAGGATCGTGTCAGGGGGTGAAGTCATATGAAAAGTCATCCGCTTTCGGGGGCGGCTAACTCTGGGCTTCGAGCTGAAACATTCGCCATAACACGCGGGGCGTTCGGTTCAGGACGAGACAAAGGTCTGCGCCGATCCTTAGTCTGAATCGCGCCTATGTCGCCCGCTGAGCCACCGATCGGCACCCTGGAGAACTGGTTTCTAACGGGCTCCGAACGGGGCAACGACTTCACCGGGCTCGACCGGCGGCATCCCGACGGAGCGGCGTGGACCACCGGCAACCGGGTTGCAACGCTCATCCACGGCGCGACCTACTTTCGCCGGCTGCTGGAGTCGATAGGTGAGCTGGGCGAGGGCGACCAGCTGTTTTTCACGGATTGGCGCGGTGACCCCAATGAACGCCTCGGCGACGGTCAGGAGACCGAGATCGGGGCTGTCCTCTCGGCGGCGGTGCGTCGCGGGGTGAATGTCAAAGGCCTGCTCTGGCGGTCGCACACCGACCGGCTTGGCTTCAGTGCCAAGGAGAATCGCCACCTCGGCTCGGTGGTGAACGCGGCTGGTGGCGAGGTGCTCCTCGACCAACGCGTTCGTCGTGGTGGCTCCCACCACCAGAAGCTAGTGGTGATCCGCCACGCCGACGGGACTCGTGCGGACGTCGCCTTTGTCGGCGGTGTCGACCTCTGCCACGCCCGGCGCGATGATGCCGACCATCTCGGTGATCCGCAGCGCCAGCCGATGGCCCCGGTGTTCGGGCCGACGCCTCCCTGGCACGACATCCAGGTCGCCATCGAGGGCCCGGCGGTCGGCGACCTGGAGTTCACCTTCCGCGAGCGGTGGGGGGATCGGAGCTCGCTCAGCCGCGATCCGATCGGGATCCTGGGCGACCTCCTCCGTGATACCGATCGAAGGGCGAGCACCCTGCCGCCGATGACGCCCGACCCGCCGGCCGAAGGAACCCATGCCGTCCAGGTCCTGCGTACTTACGGGCGTCGTCGAGGGGGATATCCGTTCGCTCCCGAGGGTGAGCGCAGCGTCGCGCGGGCCTACCTGAAGGCCCTTCGCCGCGCCCGCCGCCTCATCTACATCGAAGACCAGTTCCTCTGGTCGAAGGAGGTGATGAGACCGTTCGTCGACGCTCTGACCGCCAATCCCGAGCTCCGCCTGATCGCAGTCGTCCCGAGGTACTTCGACCAGGCGGGCGCGCTGACCCTCCCGCCCAACCAGGTGGGCAGGGAGCTGGCCGTACGGGCTTTGCTCGACGCCGGCGGGGACCGGGTGGCGATCTTCGACGTCGAGAACCTGCTCGGGGTACCGGTCTATGTCCACGCCAAGATCTGTGTCATCGACGACGTCTGGACCTCGGTCGGATCCGACAACTTCAACCGGCGCTCCTGGAGTCATGACTCCGAGATCGCCTGTGCGGTGCTGGACGAGGAGCGCGACACGAGGGAACCCACCGATCCCGCGGGCCTGGGCGACGGCGCTCGCCGATATGCCCGCGACCTGCGGCTGCGGCTCTGGCGCGAGCATCTCGGCCGCGCGAAAGGCGACGACCGGGACCTGCTCGATCCAACCGAGGCGGTGGCCAGCTTCCGGGATGCGGCCGAGGCCCTCGAGCGCTGGCACGCCGGCGGTGGCCGTGGCGAGCGTCCCGCCGGACGGCTGAGGCCGCATCCGCGGATCCGGCCGTCCCGGACGACCAGGCTCTGGGCGGAGCCAATCTATCGAACCGTCTACGACCCCGACGCCAGGACGCGGCGAATGAGGAGCGCCGGCGAGTGGTAGGCGGGACGCTGGGCGCCGCCTGGCGAAATGCGACTGGGGACCAGCCCAGCGACCGGCCCCCAGTCAAACGACCAGTCAGCGGGCTCCCACCGGCTCGGCTTCGAGCTCGGCACCGGCGGGTTCTGCTCCGAGCCCGGTGTAGGCGCGGACGTCGATCTCGTGGAACTTCTTCTCCGCCAACCGGTCGGCCCCAATGAGCTCGTCTTCCGGCGCCGACCATCTGAGCCATCATGTAGGCCGCACTGACGGCCACGGTGGCGAAAGCCGCGGCGGAGCGGACGGGAATGGCGCGCATCCGGTAGGCGAGCGTGTCCGCCATCGTGAACTTGCCCGTGTTGCGCATCGCCTCGGCGATCAGGAGGAGCACCAGAAGGTAGGCGACCAGCCAACCGACGGAGTACATGAAGCCGTCGTAGCCGTTGAAGGCGATCAGCCCGGCGATGCCGAGGGAGGACGCCGCCGACATGTCGTCGCCGGCATGGCCAGCCCGTTCTGCCAGCCCTTGATGCCTCGACCCGCCGCCCAGAACTGGACCGTCGTTCCGCTTCGGCGGGCGGCCCAGCCGGTTGTGACGAGCGTGATCCCGATGACGATCAGAAAGAGCACGAGGGTGATGTTCGCTGCCGCCCGCCTTTTAGCTTGAGGGCGCGCTCGATGACGCGTGCCACGAGCCCGTCGAAGACATTGTTGGCCTGGCGGATGTAGAGGAAGGCGAGCAGCCACGCCATTACGAATTGCGAGAGCGCGAAGAGGTAGGCCACGTTGACGTGGCCGATCACGTCCTGACGCATGAAGTCGGTCGCCGTCCCGTTCAGGATTGGGAGCAGGAAGTAATAGACGAGGAAAAAGACTGTGGCCGGCAGGACGAAGCGCCAGCGTGCGCGGACCAGCGTCTTGAACTCCTCGGTGTTCTCGATTCCCTCCACTCATCGTCCCAACCGGCATCGGCCTCCGGCTCTAAAGGATGGCCCCGGGCTGCGCTTGCTTCACCCATGATCTGCCCCCTAAGCGATGTGTTATGTGGCGATACTGCCACCAACACAAGTGGAAGCCCGGCAGGCCAATTGATGCAAGCGCCTACTAGGCGGGACTCTCCCCCATCAGGTGGGGGAGAGTCTGGACGGTAGTTCCGAATCGATAGGCTTCGATAGATTTCGTCATAATTTCCGCTCGTGATCTCGACCTCGGCGAGTACCGCTGCGCCCTGGCTGAGCCTCGGTCAGGCGAGCCGCCTGCTGGGCATAACCCCCGCGACGCTCCGCCGCTGGTCGGACCAGGGCGAGGTGCCGACCTTCGTCACCCCGGGCGGCCATCGCCGGTTCCCGCGGACGGTAATCGAGGGCATGGTCCCGCAGATCCGCGCCCGCCGGCCGTCGCTGGCCGGGCTCGGCGCCAGCCCCGAGCGGATGGCCCAGGCATATCGCCGAGCCCGTCCCGTCGAGCATGCGGTACAGCCGACCTGGCTGACGGCACTCTCCGAGGCGGAGAGGATCGAATTTCGGGAGCGTGGGCGCCTGCTGCTGGCGGTCGTGCTCGAGCACCTCGACGCCGAGGATCGTCCGCGGGCGGCGCAGAAGCTCGACGAGGCGGCCGCGGGCGCAGCCGAGTACGGGGCCCGCGCCGCGGCCCTGGGCGCCCCATTGGCGGAGACGGTGGAGCTCTTCCTCCGCTTCCGAAGCTCCTTCGTCGGCGAGCTGGCCGGGGTCGCGCGCCGGCGCCGTCTCGACACTCGTGAGGCGACGGCCCTGCTGGTCGAGGCCGAATCGGCCATGGACCGGCTCCTCGTCGCCCTGATGAACGGCTACGAGAAGCGGGAGACGGGGGCTTGACCGCCCAGCCCTGGGTTGCCGGGGCGTCTGCGGCGGAGCGCCCCGCTGAAGAGCGGGACCGCATCGGCGACCTGCTGCGGCACATGGGCGGCGGCCAGGTGCTGCTCAGCACCTGCCACCGGGTTGAGCTGTACGGGTTCGGTGAGCCGCCCCGCCTGCTCGAGGACCTTCCGCTCAGGACAGGCGAGGATGCCGTAACCCATCTCCTCAGAGTCGCCGCAGGGCTCGAGAGCGCGGTGATTGGAGAGGACGAGGTCCTCCACCAGGTCCGTGACGCCTTCCGCGAGGCCGCGCTGGACGGCCGGCTCGACGGCCGCCTCCACCGCCTGTTCGAAATGGCGGTCGCCACCGGGCGCCGCGCACGGGCGGGCCGGACCGCGGCTGGCGCGGGTCTCGCCGGCCGTGCCGTGGACTGGCTGCTGGCCAAGGCACCGCTGGCCGGCCGCCCGGTCCTGGTTGCGGGCGCCGGCCGGATGGGCTCCGCGCTCGCCCACGCGGCTCGCAAGGAGGGGGCGCTGGTGACCATCGCCAGCCGCGATTTGAACCGAGCCCGGCGCCTCGCATCGGTGTATGGCGGGACCGGCGTCGGCCTCGCCGAGGGAGCCGGGCTCGTCCAACGCAGCGCCGGGGTGGCGGTCGCCCTGAGCGGACCCTGGCAGGAGCTCGCCGGCCTGGTCGAGCCGCTGCCGCCGATGGCCGACGTGTCTGCGCCGAGCGCCGTGCCGCGGATCCTTCGCGCCCGCCTCAACGGCGGCTTTCTGGGGGTGGACGACCTCTTCAGGGAGGGAACGCCCCCGCCCGGGTACGTCGCGGCGACCGAGCGGGTCGTCTCCGACAAGGCCGGCGAATACCTCCGCTGGCTGGAGGCACGCTCGTGACCGTCCGCCTCGGCACCCGCGGTTCGCAGCTGGCATTGATCCAGGCCGGGCTGGTCGCTGACCTGCTCCGGCGGGCGGGAGAGGAGGTCGAGATCGTCAGGATCGTCACCGAGGGTGACCTCCGGCCGGTTGACTTGTCGCCTGGTGTGGGCGTCTTCGTCGCCGCCATCGCCCGAGCCCTGGTCGCCGGCGAGATCGACCTGGCTGTCCACAGCGCCAAGGATCTTCCCCTCGAGGAGGAGGCGGCGCTGGTGATCGGCGCCTATCCGGAGCGGGCGGACGCCCGCGACGCCCTGGTCGGCCGAGAGCCCGGCGCCAGGCTTGAATCCCTCCCCGAAGGGACCGTGGTCGGGACCGACAGCCCCCGGCGGGCGGGGTTCCTGCGGGCCGCGCGGCCCGACCTGCGCGTCGTGCCGCTCCACGGCAACGTCGATTCCCGCCTCCGCCGGCTCGATGAAGGAGAGGTCGGTGCGCTGGTGCTCGCGGCGGCCGGGCTCGACCGCCTCGGCCGGGGCGATCGGATCGGAGAGCGGCTCGACCCCTCGCTGGTGACGCCGGCGCCCGCCCAGGGGGCGCTGGCCGCCCAGGCGCGCCGCGGCGACGTCGCCCTGCTCGAGGTGCTGCGGACCTTCGACGACCCGGCGGTCCGGGTTGCGGTGGAGACCGAGCGGGTGGTGCTCGAAGCGACCGGCGGAACTTGCCGTGCACCCGTCGGCGCCCTGGGACTCGTTTCCGGGGGCCGGATCAGCCTCCTCGTCGGCGGGGTCAACAGCGATGGCAGCGATCGCCGGGTGGAAACGGTCGAGGGTGCCATCGAAGGGGCGGCGAAGCTGGCCCGCGAGGCTGGGAAGCGGCTGGCGGCGGAGGTGACGCTCCGGTGACCGCCATCCTCGTCACCCGGCCCGGCGGCAGCGACGACCCGCTGGCGATCGTCCTGGCAGAGCGCGGCTACCGCGTCCACGCCGTGCCCACCGTCGGCACCGAAGCCATCGCCATCGCGGCGGAGAGCCTGGCGGGCTTCGACTGGATCGTCGTGACCAGCGCGGCCGGCGTCGCCGCCCTTCCCAGCCTGCCCAGCGCTTCGCGGTGGGCCGCGGTGGGAGAAGCAACCGCGTCGGCCCTCGAGACGCGGGGGGGCCACGCCGACGTGGTTCCACCGGTCTCCAACGCGGCGGCGATCGCGGCCTCGATTCCAGAACCGGAGGGCCGGAGGGTGCTCCTGGCGCGGGCCGACGCGGCGGCCGAGGACCTGCCCCGCCTTCTCCGCGAGCGTGGAGCAGAGGTGGTCGAGCTGACCGTCTACCGCACGATCGAGGCGCCCGCGGGCTCGGCCGCCGCCCTTGCACAGGCGCTCACGGACGACGACCTGGCCGCGGTCGTGTTCGCGTCCGGGTCGGCGGTCCGCGGCTTTCTCGGGCTGGGTGGTACCCCGGCGCTTCCCGCGATCACGATCGGGCCGCGGACGACCGCCGTGGCGCAGGAGCTGGGCTTCGCCGTCGTCGGCGAGGCCACCAAGCAGACGACCCGGGGGCTGGCGGACGCCGTCGCCCGGGCGATACCGCTGGAGGTGGAGAGGAATGCGTGAGCTGGTATCCCGACTCGAGGTGAACCTGCCGGCTGAGCGGCGGCCCCGGCGGCTGCGGGCAAACCCGGCGCTGCGGCGCCTGGTCCGGGAGACGCGGCTCGACCCCGGCCAGCTGATCGCTCCCCTCTTCGTGGTCGCGGGCCGCGACCGCCGGGAGCCGATCTCCTCGCTCAAAGGCCACTCCCGCCTGAGTCCCGAGCTGGCCCTGGCGGAGGCCCGGCGGCTGGCCGGGCTCGGTGTCGGCGGCGTCCTCCTGTTCGGGATCCCCGAGGCGAAAGATGCCGAGGGAAGCGCGGCGGCCGATCCGGACGGGCCGGTCGCGGAGACGCTCCGCCTGCTCCGCGATGCGGGACTCCCGCTGGTCTCGGTCGCCGACGTCTGCCTCTGCGAGTACACCAGCCACGGCCACTGCGGCGTGCTCGACGGGGAGCAGGTCGACAACGACGCCACCCTGCCGCACCTGGCGCGTGCCGCCGTCGCCTACGCCGAGGCGGGCGCCGACGTCGTCGCTCCGAGCGCGATGATGGACGGCCAGGTCGCCGCGCTGCGATCCGCCCTCGACTCCTCTGGCCACCAGGCGACGGCGATCATGGCCTACGCCTCCAAGCACGCCTCCGGCTTCTATGGGCCTTTCCGCGAGGCCGCCGGCTCGACACCCGGCTTCGGCGATCGCAAGAGCTACCAGATGGACTCGGCCAATGGCCGGGAGGCGCTCCAGGAGATGGAGCTCGACGCCGAGGAGGGCGCTGACATCCTGATGGTGAAGCCGGCGATGACCTCGCTCGACCTGCTCGCGCTGGCTCGCCAGCGCTTCGACCACCCGCTCGCCGCCTACCAGGTGAGCGGCGAGATGGCGATGATCGAGGCCGCCGCCGAGCGGGGCTGGATCGACCGCCGGACGGTGATCATGGAGTCCCTCACCGCGATCGTCCGGGCCGGGGCCGGTATCGTGATGACCTACTTCGCGGCCGACGTGGCCGGCTGGCTCCGGGAGAATAAGTGAGCGACGCCCGGTTCGTCCAGGCTCTCGCCCTCGGCGTCGACCCGGCCTGGCGCCGGCTGCCGGGGGAGGAGCGGTGCCGGGGCGCGGAGGAGCTTGCCGCCGCGCTTGCCGCCGGCTCCGAGGTGACGACCTTCAGCTACTCCTCGATCGGTCTGGAGCCGGGCGCCGACCTGCTGCTCTGGAGCCTCGCGCCCTCACTCGACGCGCTGGAGGAGCGCGCCGCCGCCGTCCTCCGCTCCGCGCTGGGAGGCTGGCTCACGGTTCGGGAGAGCTTCCTCGGCATCATCCAGCCGTCCCAGTACGTGAAGAAGCCGACGCCGCAGGAGCAGTCGCTCTTCAGCGGCGAGCGGTCTCGCTACCTGGTCGTCTACCCCTTCACCAAGAGCACCGAGTGGTACCTCCAGGGCCGCGAGGCGCGGCAGGGCATCATGAACGAGCACATGCGGATCGGCCACGACTACCCGGAGATCCGCCAGCTCCTGGCCAACAGCTTCGGCATCGACGACATGGACTTCCTGGTCGCCTACGAGACCGACGACCTCGCACGCTTCGGCGAGCTGGTCCGTGCGCTGCGCGGGACCGACAGCCGCCGGTCGACCGTCCGGGACACCCCGCTGCTGGTCGGTGTCCACCGCCCGATCGCGGAGATCGCATCGCTCCTCGGCGCCCGGTGACGGCCGCGACGGCCTCGACGGTTTGGCGCGAGCGCGCCGCCGGGCTCTTCCCGGGCGGCGTGAACAGCCCGGTGCGCGCCTACCGGGCGGTGGGTGGCGAGCCGCCCATCCTGGTCCGCGGAGCGGGCGCCGAGGTGTGGGACGCCGACGGCAACCGCTACCTCGACTACGTCGGGGCGTTCGGGCCGCTGCTGCTCGGCCACGCTCACCCGGCCGTCGTTTCGGCGATCCGCAAGTCGGCCGAAGCGGGCGGCTCCTTCGGCGCGACGGGTCCTGGGGAGGTCCGGCTGGCGGAGCTGATCCGGGGACGGATGCCCTCGGTGGAGCGGCTGCGCTTCGTCAACAGCGGGACGGAGGCCGCGATGAGCGCGCTTCGGGTGGCCCGGGCGGCGACCGGCCGCGAGCTCGTGATCAAGTTCGACGGCGGGTACCACGGCCACGCCGACTCGCTGCTCGTCGAGGCCGGCTCGGGGGCGGCGACGCTCTCGCTCCCCGGCAGCGCCGGGGTCGCCGCTTCGGTGGCCGCCCAGACCCTTGTCGCGCGCTACAACGACCTCGACTCGGTCGAGCGGCTGCTCAGCGGGCACGCGTCAGAGGTGGCGGCCGTGATCGTCGAGCCGGTTGCCGCCAACATGGGGGTCGTTGCGCCTCTTCCCGGGTTTCTTGCCGGGCTCCGGCGGCTCACGGCCGAGGCCGGCGCGCTGCTCATCTTCGACGAGGTGATCACCGGCTTCCGGGTCGCGCCGGGCGGCGCCCAGGAGCTGTTCGGCGTTCGTCCCGACCTGACCGTGCTCGGCAAGATCATCGGCGGCGGTCTTCCGGTGGGAGCATACGGAGGGCGTGCTGACCTGCTCGACCTCGTCGCACCGGCTGGCTCCGTCTACCAGGCAGGAACCCTCTCCGGCCACCCGGTCGTGATGGCGGCCGGCGAGGCCACCCTTCGGGAGCTTACGCCCGAGCTCTACGCGGCCCTCGATCGCCGGGCCGAACGGCTGGAGGAGGCGCTTGCCGGTCCGGGACGGAGCACGGCGAGGGTCGGGTCGCTGCTCACGCTCTTCTTCCGGCAGCGCCCGCCGCGCAACTTCGGCGAGGCGAAGGAATCCGACACCGACGGGTTCGCGCGCTTCTTCCGCTCGATGAAGGGCTCTGGTGTTCTGCTGCCACCCTCCCAGTACGAGGCCTGGTTCCTGTCGGCGGCACACGGCGATGAGGTCATCGACGAGACCATCCGGGCGCTTCCCCTGTGAGCCGGTTCCTGGACGCCGCAAACAGGAGGCCGGTCGACAGGACGCCGATCTGGCTGATGCGCCAGGCGGGCCGTTCGCTGCCGGAGTATCGCAAGCTGCGCGAGCGCTGGAAGCTGGAGGACATCGTCGCCCAGCCGGAGCTGTGCGCCGAGGTGACCCTCCAGCCCGTCCGGCGGCTGGGCGTCGACGCGGCCGTGATGTTCGCCGACATCATGCTGCCCCTGCGGGGCATGGGCGTCGACTTCGAGCTGGTCGAGGACGTCGGCCCCGTGGTCACCCGCCCGATCGAGTCGGCGGCCGACGTCGAGCGGCTGCGAGTCCCGGGGGGCGAGGAGGCGGCGCCGCAGGTCATCAGCGCGGTCCGCCAGGTCGTGGCCGAGTCACCCGTCCCCGTGATCTGCTTCAGCGGCGCGCCCTTCACCCTGGCCAGCTACCTGATCGAGGGCAGGCCGAGCCGCGACTTCAAGAAGGTCAAGGCCTTCCTGTACAACCAGCCGGAAGCCTTCGAGCAGCTGCTCGCCAAGCTGGCCGCGACGATGAGCGCCTACCTCGGCGCGCAGCTGGCGGCAGGAGCCTCTGCGGTCCAGGTGTTCGACTCCTGGGTCGGAGCGCTGTCGGTGGAGGACTACCAGGCGAGCGTCCTGCCGCACACGCGGGCCATCTTCGAAGCCCTTGCGCCGCTCGCCGTTCCACGGGTGCACTTCGGAACCCACACGGCGGCTCTGCTGGAGCTGATCGCCTCGGCCGGACCCGACATCGTCTCGCTCGACTGGCGGGTGCCGCTGGATCGGGGCTGGGAGCGAGTCGGCCACGACCGCGGGGTCCAGGGCAACCTCGACCCGGCGGTGCTGCTGGGCCCGGCTGAGCTGGTGCGCGAGCGGGCCCGCGACATCCTGCGCCGGGCGGCCGGACGGCCGGGACACATCTTCAACCTGGGCCACGGCGTGCTTCCCGAGACGCCGCTGGAAAGCCTCCAGCTCTTGGTCGAGACGGTCCACGAATGGGAGCCTGCCCGCGTTGGCTGAGGTGCGCACAGGGATCCTCTGCATGGCCTACGGGAGCCCGGCAGACGAGGCGGCGATCGAGCCCTACTACACCCACATCCGGGGTGGCCGGCCTCCCTCGGCTGGTGCGCTGGAGGAGCTCGCCGGCCGCTACCGGGCGATCGGCGGGTCGCCCCTTTCGGCAATCACCGAGGCCCAGGCCGCGGCGTTGTCGGAGCTGTCCGGGCTGCCCACCTTCGTCGGTTTCAAGCACGCGCCGCCCTTCATCGCCGACGGCGCCCGGGAGGCCGCGGAAGCAGGGATCACCCGCCTAGTCGGACTGCCCCTGGCACCCCACTACGCGCGGATGAGCCTGGGCGGCTACCAGCGGGCGCTGGCCGAGGCCTGGGGCTCTGAGCTGCTCTTCGTGCCCGGCTTCCACGATCACCCGGCCTTCATCGACGCCGTCGTCTCCGTCCTCCGCGAGGCCCTCGAAATAAGCCGGCCGGAGCGGCTCTTCTTCACCGCCCACAGCCTGCCCGAGCGGATCATCGCCGAGGGCGACGGCTACTCTGACCAACTCCTCGAATCGTGCCGGTTGGTTGCCGAGCGACTGCCCCTACCCCCGTGGGAGTTCGCCTTCCAGTCGGCGAGCACGACCGGCGAGCCGTGGTTGGGCCCGGACCTGTTGCAGGCGATCGAACGCTCGGGCGTGAAACGGGCATTGGTCTGCCCGATCGGCTTCGTTGCCGACCACCTGGAGATCCTCTACGACCTCGACGTCGAGGCTCAGCAGTTCGCCCGTGAAAAGGCGATCGAGATACGCCGGACGGCATCCTTCAACGACCGACCGGAGTTCATCCTGGCGCTGGCGGCGGTCACCTCCGACGCCATGGCCGATGCGGGCTGGGCGGCGGCCGTTTCGAATCGAGGCGGCCACTAGCCTGAGCAGTCTTCGAGTCAGCGCGGCGAACGCCGTCACCGGCCAACCGGGCGTAATGTCAACCGATTGACAAGACCGGCCGAAGTGGCAGACTGCTGGCAGCTTTCCAAACTGGTTCCGTCGGCGTGGCCGGCGCGCAGAGCGCCGTCGAGGAGGTCGAGATGGCTACCGAGATCGAGGGTCAGGCAACTGTGATTCCCGCTCGCACGGACTCCATACGGGTTGTTCCGCTCCATGGCATCGACGATCTGACTGCGCCGATCGGTGCGGCCACGCCGGCCGTGGCGCCCAAGCTGACCTACCGCGGAGGGCCATTGTTGACCAGCGTCCAGGTGTTCACCGTCTTCTGGGGCAGTGGCTGGCAGCAGCAGCCTCAGGCCGGCCTGATCGCCAAGTTGAACCAGTTCTTCGACAACGTGCTGGTCAGCCCGCTGATCGACCAGATGGCCGAGTACAACGTGCCGGGCAAGGCGATCGGGCACGGGAAGCGGGTCGGGACATCGACGGTCACCAACCTCCCTCTGCGACGGCATGCAACTGACAGCACCATCAGACACATGCTCCAGCAGGAGATCGTCAGCAATACGGCATTCCCGAAACCCTCCCCCAACCTGCTCTACTTCGTCTACCTGCCGCCCGGCGTGTCGCTGACATCACAGGGCGGCAAGTCGTGCATGACGTTCTGCGGCTACCACGACAGCATCAACGGCCAGATCTTCTATGCGGCGATGCCCTACCCCGGGTGCAACGGCTGCCTCGGCGGGCTCACCGACCTCGATGCGCTGACGCAAACAAGCTCACACGAGCTCTGTGAGGCGATAACCGACGCCGTGCCTGGGACGGGCTGGTACGACGACCACAACGGCGAGATCGGGGACATCTGCGCCTGGAAGGCCAAGAAGGTCGGTGGCTACAAAGTGCAGCTGGAGTGGTCCAACAAGGCCAACAACTGCGTTTGATGGCGGCCTCAGGAACCGACGGAAAAGAGCTGCGAATCCTTTCCATCGACGGTGGCGGCATCAGGGGCATTATTCCGGCCAGGGTTCTGGCCCGGATCGAGGAGCTGACCCGCACGCCGATCGCGAAGCTCTTCGACGTGATCGCCGGGACCTCGACGGGAGGCATCCTCGCGCTTGGCTTGACCCGCCCCGGAGCAGACGACCAGCCCCAGAACACGGCCGCCAGTCTCGTTGACCTGTACGCCAACAAGGGCGCGGCCATCTTCCCGCGGTCCTGGTTCAGGGACGAGGAGAAAGTGCTCGAACCCAAGTACGATCCTGCACCCCTGGAGCAGGCCCTCGTCGACTACCTGGGGAAAGCGCGCCTGAAAGAAGCGATGGCCGACGTCACTGTGACCGCGTACGACACCGAGCACCGCGCTCCCTTCTTCTTCCGGAGCGCGAACGCGGTCAAGAACCCGACCGAATACGACTTCTTCATGAGCGACGTGGCACGGGCAACGTCCGCGGCGCCCACCTACTTTCCACCGCACCGGATCGACGCGCTTCCCACGAACTACTACTCGCTGGTCGATGGTGGTGTCTTCGCAAACAACCCGGGGCTCTGTGCCTACGTGGACTCCCTCGTCGAGTACGGACCCACCATGGACGTGACCATGGTCTCGCTCGGCACCGGCAACCTCACCCGACCGCTCCTCTACGACGCGATCAAGAACTGGGGTGAGCTGCAGTGGGTTCAGCCGGTGATCAGCGTGATGATGGACGGCGTCTCGAACGCGACCGACTTCCAGCTCGCCAAGATCCTGGGGCCGGACAACTACTTCCGGCTGCAGGCGACGCTGAGCATCGCCAATGACGAGATGGACGATGCGAGCCCCGGAAATATCCACAACCTGCAGCTGCAGGCTGACCAGCTCATTGCGTCCTCCGAAGCCATCCTCACGACCATCTGCAACCGCCTCACAGGAGCATCGTGAGGCAACGCGGCGGCGCTGGCGTACTGAACGCGAGAACGGCGATAGGGAGGCGTCAGCTACGTCGCGCGGCTACGCTGAGTCGCGATGCCGCTGTGGTACGCCGCCGTTCTCGCCGCTGTCGCGGCGCAGCGGCTTCGCGAGCTCTCGATCTCAGCCCGGCACAGCCGAAGCGTCGGAGGCACGCCGTCGGCACCGGGGACCTATCCCTTGATCGTGGCCGCCCACGTTGCCCTTCTCCTCCTGCCCCCGCTGGAGGTACTTCTCGCCCGGCGGCGGCCGACTGCTCGGGCGGCCTCAGGTTGGCTGACCGTGCTGGCCGCCGCCACGGCGCTGCGTTGGTGGAGCATTCGAAGCCTGGGGGGTTCCTGGAACGTCCGCGCCCAGGTCCCGGCCGACCTGGAACCGGTCACCAGCGGTCCCTATCGATTCCTCCGCCATCCCAACTACCTCGCATTGCTGGCGGAGTTCGTCGCCCTGCCGATGGCCGGCGGAGCCTGGCTCAGCGCCCTCGGACTGTCGGCGCTGAACGGGATCGCGCTCGGCTTCCGGATCCGCGCCGAGGAGGCTCAGCTGGAACGATCGGCTGCCTACCGGGAGGCCTTCAGGGGCAAGGCGAGGCTCATCCCGGGCGTTTTCTAGGGAGTCCAGGCGAGCTGCATGAGCTCGATGCTGACGCCCGGGCCGAGGCCCAGGCCGAGTCCCTGGAGCGGCTGTGAGCCGAGGCAGGGAAGGATCTCGCCGAGCGTGAAGAGGATCGAAGCCGAGGAGACGTTTCCGACCTCGAGGTAGGTCTGCCGGGAGGGAGCCAGGAGCGCATCGTCGAGGCTGAGAGCGGCCTGGACTGCATCGAGCACACGCGGCCCACCCCCATGTGCAGCCAGGAACTCGACACGCTTCATCCCGACCCGCTCCATGAACCGACTTGTCACCTCGCCGATCGAACGGCCGATGATCCGCGGCAGACGCCGATCGAGCACAACATGGAATCCGTCGTCGCGAAGGTCGTAACCGAGAGCGCCGGCAGTCCCGCCGATCAGGTGCGATGCGATCGCCTCGACCGTCAGTCCGCGGGAGCCGGATTCCGAGGCTCTCGCCATGACCGCCGCCGCCGCGCCGTCCCCGAAGACCATCGAGGCGGTGAGGTTGTCGAGCGAGGCGTCCCCGGGCTGAAAGGTCAGGGAGGGCAGCTCGACGGCGACGACAAGCACCCGCTGGTCGGGGTAGGCGGCCAGGTGGCGGTGGGCGAAGCTGATCGCGGCAGCCCCCCCGGAGCAGCCAAGCTCGGTGATCGGCAGCCGGATCACGTCATTGCGCAGACCGAGGCGTTCGACGAGCTGCACGTCGAGAGATGGCACCAGGTAGCCGGTGCAGGAGACCGAGATGATCATGTCGATCGCATCCGGGCTCAGCTCCGCACGGTCGAGGGCCTGGCGGCAGGCCGATTCCGCAAGGCGGCTCGCGTGCTTCGCATAGAGCGCTGTCGTCGCGGTCAGAC
>DATCOZ010000273.1:0-8874 GCA_036564345.1 Candidatus Dormiibacterota bacterium
GATCAGGTCGTGGCCGGAGATGACCGCGTTCGAAACCTGCGGGATGACGGTCTCCTCGTACCCGACGATGCCGGGAAAGATGGACCGGCGCTCGCGCAGCCGGGCGAGCAGGTTGCGCCGCATCTCCTGCTTGACGGTCTCCCGCTGGTGGCCCGAGGCGCGCAGCTCGGCGATGGTTCGAGGCTCGGTGGAGGACATTGAGCAGGAGTTTAGACTCACCATTCGATGCAGGGCCCGTACACGATGCGGCAGCGTTTGGAGGCCGCCCGGGCCGAGGGGCGGATCATGCTGGGCGGTCATCGGGGCAACCCGGCCGAGCATCCCGAGAACACCATGGACTCATTCCGGTCAGCGATCGACGCCGGCTGCGACCTGGTCGAGTGCGACGTGCACCTGACCGCCGACGGCGAGCTGGCGGTGATCCACGATCATCTGCTCGAGCGGACCACCAATGGAACTGGCATGGTCGGCGCCCACACGCTCGCCGAGCTGCGGGAGCTGGATGCCGGCAAGGGCCAGAGGATCCCCCTGCTGGAGGAGCTCTTCGAGCTGGTCCGCGACCGGGTCGGGCTGGTGATCGAGACCAAGCAGAACCCGGTCCCCTACCCGGGTCTGGAGGAGAAGCTGGCTGCCGTGCTGCGCGAGAACGACATGGTCGAGCGGGTGAGCGTGATCTCCTTCCACCATCGCTGCATCCGACACCTGAAAGAGGTCGCCCCCGAGCTCGACCTCGGGATCATCGACGCCTCCCGGCCCGTCGACCCGGTGGCGATGCTGCGGGCCGCCGGCGCCCACCTCTTCTCCTGCTACTACGGGACGCTCGACCCCCAGATGGTGGAGGAGATACGCGCGGCCGGCGGGGCGGTCGGGGTCTGGACGGTCGACGACCAGCTGAGCACGATGTGGGCGCGCGCCTGCCACCCCGACTCCGTCTTCAGCAACCGGCCGGGTGAAATCGGGCCACTCCTGAACTGACCCGAACTCGTTACGGCTGACCTTTACAAAGCGTTGGCTCTACTCGAGATGGCTGGCTACCATGACGCCGCATGCCCCCGCGCCCCGAGTTCGAGGACCTCTACCGAGAGTTCCTGCCCCGGATCTACGGGTACGCGCTCGCCCAGCTTCGCGATGCGGCAGAGGCGGAGGACGTGACGGCCCAGGTCTTCGTCAACGCCTTTCGGGCCTATGACCGCTTCGAGCCGACGGCGGCGACGCCCGCGGCCTGGCTCTTCCGGATCGCGCGCAACGTGATCCTTGATCTGCATCGCCGGGCCGGGGTGCGCGACCGGGTCGAGCAGGAGGTCGGCCGGAGCCTGGGCGCCGGTCCCGACCCCTCGGAGGTCGCCGAGGATCGGATCCTCTTCGCGGAGCTGCTGGTGGCGGTTCGCCGGCTGCCCGATCGGCAGCGGGAGGTGGTGGCCCTCAGGCACCGCTCCGACCTCACCTTTCTCGAGATCGGCGACCTGATGGACTGCAGCGAGGACGCCGCCAAGATGCTCTACCACCGGGCGCTCAAGGCCCTTCGCGGGGAGCTGCGTCCCGATGGCTGACGATCCCGAGCTCGAGCGCAAGCTGGAGGCGATGTTCTCCTCGGCGAGGCCCCGCCACGGCTTCTCAGACGAGCTCTGGCGGCGGATCGAGGCGCGCCGCCCCTGGCACCAGCGTTTTGGCCGGAGGTTCCAGCCGGCGCTCCGCTATGCTCCCGCGCTCGCGCTGCTGCTCGTGGTCGGGCTTGGGGTCACCTGGCTGGCCGGCAACTTTCACGGCGCCGGCAGCACAGCCTCGCCGACCTCGGCGGGAGCCCCGGCGTTCGGCGACTCGAAGGCCGCGGCGCCGGCGTTCGGCGTCCTGCCGTCGCTCGCCCCGGGTGCGGCAAGGTCGGTCACCTCGCCGCAGTTCCCACTGACCAGCGGTGCCGCCGGGGCCGGCCTCACCTTCGGCGGGACGCTGCCCAGCCTGCCCTCGGAGCTGCCCGTCTACCGCTACGACGAGCCGGGCGCCGCCGACCTGGTGGCCGCTGCCGCCACCCTCCAGGGAAAAGCCGGTCTCGCTCTGACGGTGATGCCGAGCGATCCAGCAACCGGCGTGGAACCCCAGTTCAGCACCGCGGCCGGCTCGGCGCCCGACAGGACGCAGGGTGCGGCCGCAACGGCGAACGGATTCCTCTCGAACCACA
The DNA here is from genome assembly GCA_036564345.1 of Candidatus Dormiibacterota bacterium. GTDB lineage: Bacteria > Chloroflexota > Dormibacteria > Dormibacterales > Dormibacteraceae > UBA6019. The sequence goes on from DATCOZ010000273.1 coordinate 2,177, forward strand.
ACCTGGCGCCGCGCTTCGCCTTCCAGCTCACCGTCGCACCCTCCGGTCTGCGGGTGGTCTACGGGAGGCTGTTCGACGGTCCGGCCGGACCGATCCGCCAGGTGAGACCGGACGGATCGGCGGCCGGGCTGACCGTCGACCTCGTCGACAGCGTGACGAGCACGGCGAGCGCTCGGGGACCGCTGGATCTCCCCTTCACCTCCGCCTCCTACCCGCTTCGCACCGCGGCGGCGGCCCTCACCGCCGCCAAGCTCGGCCAGGCGTCGGGTACGGCCGGCCTCAATCGTGCCGAGCTGGTTTACGTGCTCGTCGTATCGGGCGGGCACGGCTACTACGAGCCCGAGCTGCTCCTGACCGGGCCCGGCGGAGCCGTCCTGGCGCCGGTTGTGGCGGAACAGTGGTTGGGCGGCTGACAGCCTCCTAGAATACGGGCCCATGCCGGACCCGACCTCGATCCGTGCGGTGGCGCAGAGGCTCTTGCCTCGCGTCGACGAGATGACGCGCGCCATGGTGGAGGGCTACCGGGAGCGGATCCCGGAGTATCCGCGGATCCTCGAAAAGCACCACGAGGACGTCTACGAGGTTTCCCGAGCCGCGGTGCTGATCTTTCTCCAGCTGGTGATCCAGCAGCGGGGGGCCACCGAGCAGGAGCTGGCCCTGATCCGCGGCTCGGGTCGCGCTCGCGCCGCCCAGGGCCTGACCCTGGAAGCGATGCTGCAGGGCTACTCGATCGGGCGCGAGATAGCCTGGGCCCACCTCGAGCAGGCCGCCCAGGAGGCGGGCGTCGACGAGGAGGAGATCTCCGGCGCCACCGTGGTGATGGCGCACTTCATGGAACAACTGGCGCTGATGGTCACCCAGGGCTTCCTGGATCACATGAAGCAGGCCTACGAGGGTGAGCAGCACCGCATGGGCGTGCTGATCGAGATCGCTAAGGCGATGAGCCGATCACTCGACCTCGAGGAGGTCGTCGGTGTCGGCCTGGAGCGGCTGCGCAAGGCGATCGAGGTCGAGTGGGCCGGGCTGTGGCTGGTCTCGATCGAAAAAGGCGTCCTACGCCTCTACGCCCAGCAGGTCGATCCCGCCTGGGAAGGGGTCTCCGTCGGCGACGCCGTTCCCGAGAGCCCGCTTGACAAGCCCGGGCTCGGGGCGGACTCGGTCGCCGGCAAGCCGGTCTTCTACGCCGGCAAGAACCTGCCTCCGCACATCGTCGTCACCGGCGCCCACCTGTTGATGATCGTGCCCCTGCTCCACCGGGAGCGCCCGATCGGCGTCATCGGCGTCGCCAGCCGGCACAAGAGCGACCTGCCCTCCCGCGACCGCGAGTTCCTGATCGCGATCGCCGAGCAGATGGCGGTCGCCATCCACCAGGTCCAGGAGCACATGCGGGAGGCGCGAACCGACTTCCTGACCGGGCTTGCGAACCGCCACGAGTTCGACAGCTTCCTGCGCCGTGAGCTCGCCCGCGCCGAGCGGTTCGGCGACTCGCTCAGCCTGGCGATGATCGACCTCGACGGGCTCAAGCGGATCAACGACGATCTCGGCCACATGGCGGGCGACGAGGCTCTCCGATCGGTCGGCGCGACCCTCAAGGCGACCGTCCGCGGGCTTGACCTGGCGGCACGGATCGGCGGCGACGAGTTCGCCCTCGTGATGCCGCAGACCGATCGGGCCGGCGCCCGCGACGTCGTCCAGCGGTTCCAGCAGCACCTGGCCGAGGATCCCGCTGCGAGCCATCCCGTGGTCGAGGTGAGCGTCGGGATCGCGCAGTGGGACGAGGGCATGACCCTCGACGGCTTCGCCGCGGCGGCCGACGCCGAGCTGTACGAGGCCAAGCGCAGCCGCGCCCACGCCGCGCCGAAGCCGCCACGCTAGTGTCCTGGGACACTAGTCTCCCTTTGATGGAGCTCCTGCCTGGCAACACCTACGCTGCCGATCCCGCGATCCGGTCCGTTCTCGGCCGCCGGCTTGACCCCGACGTCCTCGAGTGGGCGGAGCCCCAGCTGCTGCGGGTGGGTGCCCTGGCTCCCAACGAGCTCTATCGCTGGGGGGAGGAGTGCGAGCGCCAGCCCGCCTGGCTGCGGACGATCGAGCCCTGGGGCGAGCGGGTCGACAAGGTCGTCTACCCTGACGCCTGGCGAAGCCTTGCCGCGGCCGCGGCCGCCAGCGGCTGCACCGGGCTGCCCTACGAGGAGTCCGCCATCGCCATCGCGGGCCCGCAGGTGCGTGTGGTGCACGCCGCCCTCGGCTACCTGTTCCAGCCGCAGACGGCAACCTACTTCTGCCCGGTCGCGATGACCGACGCCGCGGTGCGGGTCCTGACCGAGTTCGGGCCGGACGATCTTCGGCGGCGTTGGGTCCCCCACCTGATCAGCCGCGACCCCGCCGAGGCGTGGACCGCCGGCCAGTGGATGACGGAGCAGCAGGGCGGCTCCGACGTCGGCGCGAACGCGGTCGTCGCTCGCCGTGAGGGCGGCGGCTGGCGCCTTCACGGCCGCAAGTACTTCTGCTCCAACGTCGGGGGCGAGCTGGTGCTGGCCCTGGCCCGTCCCGAGGGTGCGGGAGCGGGGACGCGCGGGCTCGGCCTCTTCCTGATCCCCCGGTTGCTGTCCGATGGAAGCCGAAACAGCTACCGGATCGATCGGCTGAAGGACAAGCTGGGAACCCGGGCGATGGCGACCGGCGAGGTCACCCTGGAGGGTGCTCATGCGGAGCTCGTCGGGGACCTCGAGCACGGCTTCGGCCAGATGACCCCGATGCTCAACATCACCCGCCTCCACAACGCCGTCTCCTCCGTCGCCGGCATGCGGCGAGGCGTGATGCTGGCCCGTGGCTACGCGAGGCAGCGGAGCGCCTTCGGTCGCCTGCTTGAGGACCAGCCCCTCCACCGCCAGCTCCTGGTCGAGCTGGCCGTCGACGCGGAGGCCTGCCTCTTGCTGACGATGCGCCTCGCCGAGCTGCTCGGAAGGGTCGAGCAGAAGGTCGCCGGGGAGCAGGAGACGAACGTCTTCCGGATCGGCACCTCGCTCATCAAGCTCTACACGGCCAAGCGGGCTGTCGCGGCGGCCTCCGAGGTGATCGAGGCCTTTGGCGGCCAGGGCTACATGGAGGACACCGGCCTTCCGCGCCTCCTGCGCGACGCCCAGGTGCTGCCGATCTGGGAGGGAACCACCAACGTGCTCTCCCTCGACGCGCTTCGGGTGCTCACCAAGCCGGGAATCGGTGAGGCATTCCTTGCCGAGCTGGAGCGCCTCGGCTCGCCGTCGCGCGACCGGGTCGCAGGTTCGCTGGCGGCGATCGCGAGCAGGGAGCCGGAGATCGCGCAGGCGTCGGCGCGGAGGTTGGCGTTCGAGCTGGCCGAGGCGTGGATCGAGGGACTCCTCCGGGAGGCTGCCACGGCAGGTGAGCGGGAGGCGCGGGTGGCCGAGCTTTGGCGCTCGTCTGCCGCGGCGACAGCCGCCGACCTCGAGCTCGTCGTCGACGGAGCCCGCGCGACTCACCCGGCAACCGCGGAACAGAGGTGAAATTCAGCGCGCCCCTGGCGTAAAGTGCGTTGTCTATTGCATAGGTGTGTGCAGTTTTGCTGAGGAGTGACCATCTGGTCAATGGTTCCGAGCCCCTGCTCGGCATCCGCGAGGTGGCGGGGCTGTTCGGGGTCGACATCTCGACCATCCGCCGCTGGGAGCAGGCCGGCTTCATCCGGTCGGTCCGGGTCGGCGAGCGCGGCCACCGGCGCTACCACGCGCGGGACATCCACGAGCTGCTCGATAGCCGCGCCGGTGTCCGGCAGCAGGCCTAGCCGCCCGGGGTCTAGCTGAAGACCTTCGCCAGCTCGTAGAGCTCGGCCGGCACCTTGCGCTGCTCGGCGACAACGTCCTTGAGCGGGATCACGACGACGTCGCCATTCCGCCGAACCGGGATCAGCCCCGACTTGCCGTCAGCCAGCAGGTCGGCGGCTGCCGCGCCGAGGCGGGTCGCCCAGATCCGGTCGACGCTGGAGGGCGTGCCGCCGCGCTGCAGGTGACCGAGCACCGTGACCCGGGTCTCGAAGCCGGTTGCCGCCTCGATATGCCGGCTCAAGGAGTCGCCGACGCCGATCCGGGAGAGCTGGACGTGGCCGAACGCGTCAGTCTTCTGCTCGCCCGCGTCCGAGCCCTGCAACTCCGGCATCTTGATCCCCTCCGCGACCACGATGATGCTGAAGAAGCGTCCTTCCCCGCGCCGCCGGTGGAGATGCTCAACGACCTCGTCGAGCGAAACCGGGAACTCGGGGATGATGATCATGTCCGCCCCGCCCGCGAGCCCGCCCGCCATCGCGACCCACCCGGTGTCGCGGCCCATCACCTCGACGACCATGACCCGGTGGTGGGCCGAGGCTGTCGTGTGGAGGCGGTCAAGAGCCTCGACGACGACACCGACAGCGGTGTCGAACCCGATGCAAAACTCGGTCGCGTCGAGGTCGTTGTCGATCGTCTTGGGCACTCCGACGACCGGAAAGCCGCTCTCGCTCAATGCCACGGCGACGGACAGGGTGTCGTCGCCTCCGATCGCGACCAGGCCGTCGATCCCGAACCGCTCCAAGACCTGCATCACCCGCGCGATGCCGTCCTGCTCCTTGAGCGGGTTGGTGCGCGAGGTGCCCAGGATGGTGCCGCCCATCGGCAGGATCCCCCGGGTTGACTGGGGCGTCAGGTCCTCGATCTCGCCCTCGCCGAGGCAGCCCGCCCAGCCGTTCTTGATGCCGCTGACCTTGAGGTTGAGGGTGAAGGCGCGGCGCGCCACGGCCCGGATCGCAGCGTTGAGACCAGGGGCGTCACCACCGCCGGTCAGGACCCCGATTCGCATCCGCACTATTTTGATGGGCGTGGGGCAGGAGCAGGCCGCCGACATCGCCGCGCACGATCCCGGCGTCGAGGTTGCCGCCCGGCGGGCCGCCGCCTCAGAGCCTGCGCCGGGGCCGATCCCGGTCCCCGGCGGAGGCGAGGTACGGGTCGGCACCGCGTCCTGGACCGATCCGACGATGACCGCCGCCGGGGTGTTCTACCCGCCCGAGGCCAAGACGGCGGAGGAGCGGCTGCGCTACTACAGCGGGCAGTTCCCGGTGGTTGAGGTCGACGCTTCTTACTACGCCATCCCCGCCGCCGAGACCGCCCGGCTGTGGGTCGAGCGGACGCCGCCGGGTTTTGTCTTCGACATCAAGGCCCACGCGCTGATGACCGGCCAGCCTTCCGAGGTGAAGCGGCTGCCGAAGGCGATCCGGGAATCGCTGCCCGCCGAACAGGCGGCCAAGCCCCGGATCTACGGCAAGGATCTGCCGGCCGAGCTTTTGGCCGAGGTTTGGGCAAGCTTCAGCCACGCGATCGAGCCTCTGAAGGAGTCGGGCAAGCTGGGTGCGGTCTTTCTCCAGTTCCCGCGCTGGGTGTTCCCCTCCAACGAGAGCCGCGAGCTGATCCTCGACGCCCGGCGCCGGCTCGGCGTGGAGGTGGCGGCCGAGTTTCGAAACGCCTCCTGGTTCAACGAGAAGAACGCAGAGCGGACGATCCGCTTCCTGGAGGAGAACCGGATCCCCTACGTGATGATCGACGGCCCGCAGGGCCTCAAGTCGAGCATTCCGCCGCTCGCCGCGGTCACCTCACCCGAGCTGGCCGTGATCCGCTTTCACGGCCGTCGGGCAGATCTCTGGGAGAAGCCGAACATCCCCGTCGTCGAGCGCTTCCGTTACCTCTACGACGAGGATCAGCTGGCCGACTGGGTTCCCCGCATCAGGGAGGTCGCGCGAGCCGCGAAGCAGACCCATGTCCTGTTCAACAACTGCTTCGGCAACTACGGGACCACCAACGGCCGCGAGCTGGCCGCATTACTGCGCGAGCAGCTCTAGCAGACCGTTATTCGGCCGCGAACCACACGAAGTCGGCTTTGCTGAGGCAGCCCATATAGGTGTTGCCCACGGCGCTGTCCAAGCTGACGGTCACCGTCAGGTGCGCCGTCCCGCCCGCTTCCAGCCGGCCGATCGACGCCATGCCGGCCGAGTCCGCATGGGTGGCCAGGGCGCTGAGCGAGCCCTCGAATGCGACCGAACCGTCGCGCAGCACGGTCACCAGGAGCATCGACGCGGGATCGGCCGCGGTGCAGGCGGCGTCACTGCCGGGGGAGTGGCTGACGAAGTGCTGAAGGAAGAGGCCGGCCTGTGCGGCGGGCCTGGTGCCCTGGTAATCGAGGGTCAGGCTCGCCGACTCGGACGGACCACCCGGGTAGAGGGTCTGTGCACCGTCGAAGAGGCCAGTGCAGACCTGGGTCAGTCCGGCCGAGCTGCACTGCGCTCCCCGCTGGACGAGGGCTGCGCCGCCCGGGTTCATCCCCGCCGAAGCAGTGCTGGCGAGCGCTGCGGCGCCGATCGCGACGACAGTGGCTCCGAGCTTTCGGAGGAGGGCGTACTGGAGCACCTGGCCATCGTCGCCGGGCGCTCCCTCGGAACGGCCTCGCCAGCCCCGCCGGACGGGGAGGGCTTGCGCTCAGCCTGCCGTCATATCTCCGTCTTGATCGGAGGGGGGACGTCCCCCCTGTCGGCCGTGCTCGGCGAGCCTCCGCGCGGCCTACGGCTTTATCAGGAGGGGGGACGTCCCCCCTGTCGGCCGTGCTCGGCGAGCCTCCGCGCGGCCTACGGCTTCATTAGGAGGGGGGACGTCCCCCCTGTCGGC
>DATCOZ010000287.1:0-2564 GCA_036564345.1 Candidatus Dormiibacterota bacterium
CCCAGCGGTCGTGACCCGGGGTTCGTCATCCCAGACCCGCCAGCCGCCTGAAGGAGGCAATAAGCCATCCGCATCTCAGGCTGCCCTCGCGTGATGGAGTGGAGACTCCTCCTCGAGGGGAGCGGTGAAAAGGATGTCAGCGGCCAGTCGCGATGGGGCCCAGAGCGGCTCCTGGGCTGGAATCCGAATACAAACGTCGGCTCCACGCCAGCCGCCCGTCCGGCGCGAGTTGTAGCCTCTTAATCAAACGGTCGGGGGTTCGAAGCCCTACACGGGCACCAGCCGAATCCGACACTGAATACGATCCTGGACGGCGAGTGGCTCTCGTTTGTCTACGGTCGTCCACGGTTGTCCGCCCCAAAGGATGTCAAATCAGGGAGACGGGCGGCCTGAACTGCCCAGCCCCGCACCAGGCAACCCCGGACACCGTGGGGGCTTCGTGACCATGTTCTTCCAGAAGAACGCCGGATCGGGCGAGAGTGACTACACCGTCAGATCGTTGCCGCTGTCACAGGTTCGAGTCCCGCCGGGCGGACCCGGCGTTAGAGAATCCGAACCGCTTGCCGTGATCTCGGGGCCGCAGATCCATCTCGGCTCCACTGAGGCGCTCGCCTGCCGTCAATGTGGAGAACCGATCTCACCCGAGCGAGCTCGACCTGGCTGTCGCTACTGCTCCGAGCGCTGCCGGAAGCGCGCTCGCTACGCCCGCCACGGCCAGAATCGGAATATGCGACCGAAAGCGGCGACATCATCGCTGGTAGCTTTTGCCGACCAGAGTCCGCGGCCGCCGGGAGCGTGCTCAGGCACCGCGAAGTAACGCGGCAACCCCTGAGCTGGTCTCCTGATCAGGTGGCCCGCCGTCTCGGCCTTGAGCGCTGGCATCCGCACCAGCTCAGGCACACGTTCAGGACCGCCGTCGAGGAGGGGCTCGGGGATCCGCGACTCACCGCGGAGCTACTGGGCCACAGCGGGCTGGGGTTGGCCTGACCCCCGGAGACTGGTCCACGTGATATGAGGTTTCCCTACCGCCCAACCCATGGGCAGGAGGAACCAGTTGAAAGGAGGGAAGCACTCACCGGAACAGATCATCCGGAAGCTTCGCGAGGCCGACCGCATGCTGGCGGAGGGCAAGAGCAACGCCGAGATCGCCAAGGCTCTGGAGGTGACCGAATGGACGATGAGCCGCTGGCGTAATCAGTACGGCGGGCTGAAGGGCGACGACGCCAAGCGGCTGAAGGAGCTCGAGAAAGAGAACTCGCGTCTCAAGCGCATCGTCGCCGACCAGACCCTGGACATCGACATGCTCAAGGAGATCGCCCTGGAAAATTCTGAGCCCGACGCGCCGGCGAGACGCAGCGGTGCACCTGACGGTGCGCTTCAACGTGTCGGAGAGGCGGGCTTGCAAGGTGGTCGGGCAGCATCGGTCCACACAGCGACTGACTCTCCCCGCCGGTCGACGAGGACCTGGCCGTCCGGTCGCGGTTGCGGGAGATCTCGTCATCCTTTCCTCGCTTCGGCTTCCGCCGGGTCTGCTCCATCGTCCGCGACGAAGGCCACCGCGTGAACCGGAAACGGGTTCAGCGGCTCTGGCGCGAGGAAGGGCTGCGCCTTCCCCTGCCAGCGCCTCAAGGCCGACCACATCAACCACGTCTGGGCCCTCGACTTTCTGTTCGACGCAACCTCTGACGGCCGTCCGCTCAAGGTCCGCGCTCCTCATCCGCGGCGCGCCAAGCTTCATCCGGTGCGACAACGGCCCCGAGTTCATCGCCGCCGCCATCCGCGATTGGTGCCGCCTCAATCGCATCGAGACCACCTACATCGACCCCGGCAGCCCGTGGCAGAACCCCTGGGTCGAGTCCTTCAACAGCCGGGCGCGGGACGAGCTCTTTGCCCGCGAGATATTCGACTCCGTTCGCCAGGCTCGCTTCCTCTACGACGAGTGGCGCGACGTCTACAATCACCACCGACCGCACAGCTCCCTGGGCTACCTGGCACCAGCTGGCTTCGCCCTTCGCGGTCGGACCATCACAACCGCGGAACCCTCGTAGAAGGTGGACCAGTTACGGGGTCCGGTCAGGGTCGGTGAGCGGGTACACCAAGATCAGCCGCCGTCGACGCGAGGAGGCCGCTGCCGCCCTGGCCGACCGCGGGTTCTAAGGTGCCGTGCTTGCGCGGATCCCCACCCCGCGGGCCCCGGGGCGGCCCTCCAGATGCCCCTAGGCGGTGGCGCGGAGCACCCTGGGCGCCGGCGTCTGGTCCAGCTCCTCGATCGTCGCCGGCAGCGGCACGTGCATCCGGACCACGTTGCCTTCGAAGCCGTCGCGCTCGGCGCCCAGGCCATGCATCAGCGAAAGCATCGGCTTGTTGTCACCCAGCACCAGCATGGTGAAGCGGCGGATGCCGCGCTCGATCGCGGATCGTGTGAGCAGCTGCAGCAGCGCCCGCCCCACGCCTCGCCGCTGGTACGAGTCGATGACCGTGACCGCGGCCTCGGCGGCCTCAGGGTTTTCAGGCAGGCGGATGGCGCGAGCCACCCCGATCGCTGGCTGGTGGGGAGTGTCGGG
>DATCOZ010000288.1:0-1989 GCA_036564345.1 Candidatus Dormiibacterota bacterium
CGGCGCGCCTCTTCGGCGAGGAACTCGGGGGTCTTCTGGTTGGCGGGGAGGTTGACCCATTCGCGTGCCCGGTTGGTCGCGTCCCCCAGCTGCTCGGAGGCGACCACCTCGCGCTCCCGATCGAGGCCGAAGCCGAGCAGGATCAGCTCCTCCAGCTCGACCCGGTCCTTCTGGCCCGACTGCCGGCTGCGCTGCTCCCAGGTGCCCATGATCGAGCCCTCGATGACCGCGGCCAGGTTGCTCTCGTCGACCGGCGGTGCTTTGACCACGGCAACCTTCCGGTAGCCGTGGCTGCGAGCCACCCGGATCATCTCGTGGTGGGCGTAGCGCATCCGCTGGCCATCCATGTCGCGGAGGCTGCCGAGGCCGTAGAGGAGAAGGCGCCGGCTGGGCACCTGGCCGGAGAGGTGGACGGGCAGGATCTCGAGCAGGCGGCCGCGGTGCTCGCCCCGGCTGATGATCTCGGCGATCATCCCGCCCAGCTGGCGGTCGAGCTCGGACACCTCGTCGGGCAGGCCTCTGCCCGCGACCACCGGTATGGCGATGGCATCGGCCTGGACCTGGACGGCGGTGAGCGGCGAGAGGGTGATCTTCAAAGCTGAATCAGGGTACTTAAAGCCGCGGCGGTAAACTCCGGACATGGCTGATAAAGGCGGCGCGAAAGAGTTCGGGTTCGACACGCTGGCGGTCCATGCCGGGCAGCGCCCCGACCCCGTGACGGGTGCCCGAGCGGTGCCCATCTACCAGACCGGCGCGTACGTCTTCGAGGATGCCGATCACGCGGCCAACCTCTTCGCCCTCCAACGCTTCGGAAACATCTACTCGCGGATCATGAATCCGACTGTCGCCGTCTTCGAGGAACGGATGGCCGCCCTCGAGAACGGCATCGGCGCGCTCGCCACGGCGTCTGGCCAGGCTGCCCAGTTCATCACCCTCTTCACCCTGATGCAGGCGGGCGACGAGTTCGTCTCCTCGTCGACGCTCTACGGCGGGTCGTTCCAGCAGTTCGATGTCTCCTTCCGCAAGCTCGGCATCAACGCCCGCTTCGTCGACGCCTCGGATCTCGACTCCTGGCGGAGCGCCATCACCGACAAGACCAAGTGCCTCTACGCCGAGATCATGGGCAACCCCAAGATCGACGTCCTTGACATCGAGGGCGTCGCCAAGATCGCCCATGAAGCCGGCGTGCCGCTGGTCGTCGACAACACCTTCGCCTCGCCCTATCTCTGCCGGCCGCTCGACTGGGGCGCCGATCTCGTCGTCCACTCCGCGACCAAGTTCATCTGCGGCCATGGCACGACGATCGCGGGCGTCATCGTCGACGGCGGCAAGTTCCCCTGGAGCAACGGCAAGTTCCCGGGCATGACGGAGCCCTCGAAGGGATACCACGACCTCCGCTTCTTCGAGTACTTCGGGGATTTCGGCTGGCTGATGAAGGCGCGCGCCGAGACGCTCCGCGATTACGGGCCCACCATGCAGCCGTTCGCCGCCTTCCTCCTGCTCCAGGGCCTGGAGACGCTCCACGTTCGGATGGACCGCCACGTCGCCAACGCGCAGAAGGTGGCGGAGTTCCTCGAGGGGCACCCGGCGGTGGAGTACGTCAACTACCCGGGCCTGCCCTCCAACCGCTACCACGAGCTGGCGCTCAAGTACCTCCCCAAGGGTCCCGGCTCGATCTTCACCTTCGGCATCAAGGGCGGTCGCGAGGCGGGCAAGCGGTGCATCGAGGCGGTTCAGCTCTTCTCCCACGTCGCCAATGTCGGCGACGCCAAGTCGCTCATCATCCACCCCGGTTCGACCACCCACCAGCAGCTCAACGACGAGGAGCTGCGGGCGGCCGGCATCGGGCCCGAGATGATCAGGATCTCGATCGGGATCGAGGACGTCGAGGACATCCTGTGGGACCTCGAGCAGGCCCTGGCGAAGTCTCAGGTCGAAGCGCCCGCGGCGGAGGTCGCCGCCCGGAACGGTGAGGGACACTCAATCCTC
>DATCOZ010000337.1:0-3871 GCA_036564345.1 Candidatus Dormiibacterota bacterium
CACAACCCAATCGATGCCTCCGGGCCCAACGTCGGGGCTCAGAACATCGACGACATCTCGACTCCCGACCTGGGGCGGTTGAAGCGCATCCTCGCGAAGGCGGTGCAGACCAGACGCTCCCTGCCGGCCGGGCGGCATGTCTTTCGGCGGCGCATTGCGGACCCGCCGTTGCTTTTGAAATCGGCCTTGAGGACGACCTCACCTACCAAAGCGCGGACGACACCACGCGAACGGTCTGGTTCGATCGCACATCGGCTGCGAGAGCCGGATTTGTCTTGCTCGGTGCGAGTTGGCGAGCCATTGCGCCGGCCAATCCGCCACCTGGGTTTAATCCCTCCGGTCCTGGGGACCCGTCTTATCAGTGGGGAACGCTCGACCAGGCGGTCCGGGCGGCCACGGCAAGAGGCCTCGGCGTTGTCATCTTGGTCACCCAGGCGCCTGACTGGGCCGAGGGTCCGGGCCGCCCAGGCACCGGCGCCGCGCCGCCTGGAACCTGGCTCCCCGATCCTGGCCAGCTGCACCAGTTCGCGGTTGCCATCTCGAGGCGTTATTCGGGCGACTTCGAGGGGCTTCCCTGGGTCAGGTACTGGCAGGCCTGGGCGGAGCCGAATCTGAACGTGCACTTGACCCCCCAATTCGAGGGGGGCCAGCCCATCGCAGCAACGCACTATCGACAGATGCTCAACGCCTTTTATGACGGGATCAAGAGCGTCAACTCAACCGACCAAGTGCTCACCGGCGCCACTGCCCCCTACGGCGATCCGCTGGGAGGCATGCGGACGCAGCCGGCACTGTTTTGGCGCACCCTCCTCTGCCTGAATGGGCAAAGGCTGCGTCCGGCGCCATGCCCCGATCCGGCCCACTTCGACATTGCCGCACATAACCCGATCGATGCCTTCGGTCCCACGGTTGGTGCTCAGAACATCGACGACATCTCGACTCCCGACCTGGGGCGGTTGAAGCGCATCCTCTCCAGGGCCAGAAGGACCGGGCGTTCGCAGCCGGGAGGGCGGAAGCCGCTCTGGGCAACCGAGTATTGGTGGGACAGCAACCCGCCTGATCCGAATGGGGTGCCGGAGGGCAAACACGCGCGCTGGCTGGAGCAGGCTCTCTACCTGTTTTGGAAGCAGGGTGTGAAGAAGGCGATCTGGTTTCAGATCAGGGACGAACCGCCTGTCCCCGACTATGCAAGCACCTACCAGACCGGCCTGTTCCAGCTCGACGGCACTCCCAAGCTGGCGTACCAGGCATTCCGCTTTCCCTTCGTCACCGACCGCCTGCGTGGAGGCATGGTGCGCGTTTGGGGAATGGCACCGGCGCCCGGTCGGGTCCGCGTGCAGTTGCGCCGAGGTGGAGGCTGGCACCCGGTCAAGCGCCTGCGAGCCCGTGGGGATCGTGTTTTCGTCGGGAAGTTGAGGCTGGGTCACAGCGCCCGCCTACGCGCCCGAGCCGACGGCGAAACCAGTCTGGTTTGGCGCCAGCGCTAGAGCTGGCAGAATGCCCGCTCTGTCAACAACTGCACCCGAACAACGTAGCTAGACCCGAAGGCCCGAGTGCCGGGCACCAGAAGTGACGAAAGGGAGCACGATGAAGAGGCGGATAGCGATTCTCAGCCTGGGGGCCTTCGGCAGCGTCTTCGCGATTGGGTCATTGGCGAGTGGCGCCGTCGCCCCGATTGGCGGCAGCCCAGGCAGCCCCTATTACCAGCCGTCCGCCTGCGGTAATCAGACGGTGAACGGCCTTGCACTCCAGGGCGACTCCGCGGACGACACCATCCCGGGCACTGCGCTGAGGGATCTGCTGCGCGGCGGCGGCGGCGACGACAAGATCTACGGCAAGGCATCCGACGATTGTGTGGTTGGTCAGGACGGCGACGACAAGGTCAACGGAGGCTCCAGCGACGACCGGGTGAGCGGCGGCGGCGGCGACGACAAGCTGCGAGGCGGCTCCGGCAACGACAAGATGACCGGCGGCGCCGGCACCGACAAGCTGAGGGGCGGATCCGGCGACGACGACCTGTTCGGCGGTCCGGGCAACGACAAGCTGTTCGCCGGCTCTGGCGTGGATCTGCTCAACTGCGGCCCCGGGCAGGATGTCGCGGTAGCGAGCTCCGAGGACATCGTGAAGCCGAACTGCGAGACAGTCCACATCCGCGGTTAGTCGCATCGCTGCTGACAGGCAGCCGCCGACACGAAGAGCATCACGCAAGAAGCACTGAGGCTGATTGCTGTCCGCTGCGAGCCGCCGGCCCGGCCGGCGGCTCAAGGGTTCCCCGACAAGGAAAGGCCCGCGAATGCGGGCCAACACATCCTTATCGGCACCTCTGCCGCATTCCTTTAGCCCTCGGCCGAGATTGGACGAATGTTCGAGACGGGCCGATGGACGCGTCTTTCGGGTTCCCCAGGCGCGACCATCCTTAGTTTTCGGGGCCTCTCTAAGCGAAAGTATGGACGATCCCTATTGAAAATTAAGTAGTGAGCCGTGTATCGTCCCTCGCCGTCGCTACGGCGATGTGCCTTCCCAAAGCTCCAATTGGCGTTCTCAAAGCAGGGAAGCCGAGGGATGGTTCCGGTCCAAGCTGAGGCCGATTGGGGATTTGAAGTGCGCTGGGCGCCCTGATGCGGGGCGCTTTCGCGTTTCTGGGGTCTTTGCCGTGCGGGGCGGGGCGAGGCGGCGCGCTATTCTTCGCCCGGTTCCGGCGCGCGCTGCGCCCGGAACGTTTTTCTGTAACGGCGTCCGCATAGGAGAAATGGCTCGCGGAGAGGTACGCATCGCGGTGACGCTTGCATGCGAAGACTGCAAGCGCCGCAACTACCAGACCAACAAGTCCCGGCGAAACAGCCCGGACCGAATCGAGCTGCGCAAGTTCTGCCGCTGGTGCGGCCGCCACACTCCGCACAAGGAGACCCGTTAGCGATGGCCAAGACGCGCGCACAGCGCAAGGCTGAAAGGCGCGCCCGCGAGGCGCAGGAGCAGCGTCAGGCGAAGGCATCGCCCGACGGCCAAGCCGAGGCACAGCACGACACCCAGGTGCCGGTCTCGGGCGACGTCGCCGAGATCAAGGCGGTGGAGGTCGGGATGGCGGCTGGCGCCGCCGAGGCCGAGCTGGAGACACCCGACGCCCCGAAGCCCACCCGCGCCGAACGCCGCGCCGCCGAGCGAGCCGAGAAGGACGCCGAGAAGCGGGCTCGCGAGGACCAGCAGCGCAAGGAGAGCGAGCGCTTGGCGAAGAAGGAGAAGCAGGCCTCCGATGAACGCCGGCGCGGCGCTGTGGTCGGTTTCATCGCCTCCTGCTGGGCAGAGCTGAAGAAGGTTCAGTGGCCGGATCGGGATACCCTGGTGCAGGCCTCGACCGTGACGGTGGTCTTTGTCGCGGTTGCGGCGGCCTACCTCGGCGCCCTGGATGCGCTCTTCAACTGGATGATCAAGCAGATCCTCTGATGTATCGCTGGTACGTAATCAACACCTACTCGGGCCACGAGAACAAGGTCAAGCACAACCTCGAGCACCGGGTGCAGACGATGGGCCAGGAGCGCCAGGTCCGTCAGGTCGTCGTGCCCACCGAGCAGGTGTCCGAGATCAAAGACGGCCAGAAGGTCCAGACCGAGAAGCGGACCATGCCCGGATACGTGCTGGTCAACATGGAGATGAGCGACGACGCTTGGGGTCTGGTCAAGAACACCCCCGGGGTGACTGGGTTCGTCGGCGCGCGCAACAAGCCCGTGGCGCTATCGGCCCCAGAAGTCGACCGGCTTTTGCATCGCGAGACCGCCGAGCGGCCGCGCACCCAGGCGCAGTTCTCGATCGGCGAGCAGGTCAAGGTCATCTCCGGCCCGCTGTCCGATTTCTCCGGCGAGATCGCGGAGATCAA
>DATCOZ010000030.1:0-11063 GCA_036564345.1 Candidatus Dormiibacterota bacterium
CCGCCGATGTCGTCGAGGCGATCCTCGGCGCGCGGCTGGTGCTCCTCGCACGGCCCGCCAAGCCTGCGCTCCGTGAAGGCGATGCCGCGATGGCGGCCGGCGATGCGGCCGGGGCCGCCGCGGCCTACGCCCGCGCCGTCCGCCCGCTCGCCCGTGGCAAGCGACGCCAGGCCGAGCTGGATGCCCGGCTCAGGCTCACCGAAGCCCTGGTCGGCTCAGGGGATCTCAACGGCGCTGCGATCAAGCTCCACGAGGCGCTCGTCAGCGCCCGCGAGCAGGGCGACCCCGAGGTCACCTGGGCGACCCTGCTCCGGGCCGTCCTCATCGACTGCGACCTCGACCGGCTGCCGATGGCCAACCGTCACCTCGGCGAGGCCGCGACCATCGCCCGCGACCGGCTGAGCCAGAGCCACCTCGCCAACGTCTTCGCCGAGCTGGCCTGGGTCGCCTACCTGGCCGGCGACCGGGAGCTCGCCGGGACCTGCATCGGCTGGGCCGGCCGCGCCGCGGGCAGGATCGACGGCAGCAGCGCGTTCGCCGCCAGCACGACGCTGCTCGCGGCACACCTGGCCCTGGCTGCGGGGAACCTGGCCGCGGCCGAGTCGGCACTGACGGCGGCCGGCGAGATGGCGCCCGCGATCGCCGACCCGGATCTCGACGCGGGGCTCCAGCTCGGCCGGGGGTGCCTCGCCTACCTGCAGGGCTGGAAGGATTCGGCCCGTGACTCCCTGCTCGCCGCTCTGCCCGGTTTCCAACGAGCGCGCTGGCGCAGCCGGCTGGTGCTGCCCTTGATCGCCCTGGCCCTCGAGGCTCGCCGCCAGGAGCGCCCGGCGGATGCTGCAGCAATCGGCAGCCTGGCGACCGGCCTGGCCGCCAAGGGCGGCACCCTGGCCGAGCTCGCGGCTCAGTGCGCCGATCTGGCGTTCGACGTCGACGCCATCCCACGGGTGGCCGAGATCCGGAACCTGCTGGCTGAAGCCGTCCGTGCCTAGGGCTTGAACTTCTCGAGGAGCTGGGCCACCGTCCACTCGCCGTAGGCGCGGACGAGGTCGTCGCCGGCAACCCTCCAGATCGCGCCCAGGCTCCGGGGTCCGCGAGCCGCGAGATCCTTCAGCTGGACCTGCGCGTAGCGCGCCATGTCCGGCACGGCGCGGAGCTGCTCCGCCATCCAGGCGGCCCGCTCCTCGATCATGTCGGCCGGCTCGAGCGTTGCGGTCGAGCGCGGCTCCATCGGCTCCGCCGCCGCGGCGGCGTTGGGCTCCTCCCGTGGCTCCGGCTCGGCCGAAGGCGCTTTGAAATCGGTCTCGGCGGCGATCGGCGCCGCGTCGGCGACCACCACGACGGGCTCGGCAGGTGCGCCATTGTCGTGATGCCGTCCCGGGCTTGCCGCCGTCGATCCCATCGCGGCGCCGACCAGGGCGGCGACGTCGACTCCGGTCAGGCCCTTGATCATCGCGGCCGACTCGGCGACCGTTCGGGTCGAGTTCCTCACGAGGTCGCTCGCGCCGTCCGAGCTGAGCACGGTCAGGTTCTCGATATTTCCCATCGGCTCCGCGGCGGCGCGGACGATCTCGGGCAGCGCGGTGAGGATGGTCTGGATGATGGCCGCCTCATTGAACTGCTTGTAGGCGTCGGCTCGCATCGCGAGCGCCTTCGCCTCCGCCTCGCCCTTGGTGAACACGATGGCCGCCTCGGCGCCGCCCTGGAGGCGAACCTGCTCGGCCTGTGCCTCGGCTGCCGCGATGGTCACCTTCTTCTGGCCCTGGGCACGCTGGACAGCAGCCTCCGCCTCGGCTTCGGCCGGGCGCACGGTGGTCGAGAGCAGCTCCTTCTGGGTCTTGTCGGCCTCCAGCAGGGCCAGCTCGGTCTGCTTCTGGACGACAGCCTGCTGAGCCATCGCCTGGGCGAGGGGCCCGGCCTGCGCGGCTGTTGCCTGCGCCGACTGGACCTGCTGCTCGATCTCCGCCTGCTTCAGCGAGACATCCCGCTGCGCGTTGATCTTCACCTGCTGGGCCTGGGCCTCCCGGACCGCCGCCTCCTGGTCGGCGGTCGCCTTCGCCATCCGGGCGTCGCGCTCGACGACGGCCAGGTTCTGCTGGCCGAGGAGCCCGATGTAGTTGGACTCGTCGGTGAAGCTCTGGATCGTGAAGGCGTCGATCTGCAGGCCTGAGGTGGCCAGGTCGCCCTTGGCTGCGTCCTGCACCTGCTGGAGCAGCTTCTGGCGGTCACGGATCAGCTCCTCCACCGTGAGCGTGCCGACGATGGCGCGTAGGGATCCTTCGAGCACGTTCTTGACGATCGAGTCGACCTGGTCGTCCTTTGCCTCCAGGAAGCGCTCGGCTGCGTTCCGGAGCGACTCCACGTCCCGCCCGATCTTGAAGGTCGCCACGCCCTGGACCTGGACCTTGATGCCCTGGCTGGTGACGGCGTCCTGGAGCTGCACCGAGATCTGGCGGGCGGTCAGCTTGAGCCGCCCCACCCGGTTCCGGATCGGGATGACGAAGGTTCCGCCGCCGACGACGACCTTAACGCCGCGGTCGCCGGCGGCCGACATGACGTTTCCCTTCTCGTCGCGGACCTTGGCGCCCTGGGAGCCGGCGACGATCAGCGCCTCGTTGGCGTTCGCCACCTTGTAGCGGCTGGCGACGTAGGCCAGGAGCAGGACGACGATGAGGATGACGGCGATGGCGAGCAGTGGTCCGCTCATGGTTCTCTGGCCTCCTTCTTTTTCATCAGCCTGCCTTCGTGGCGCCGATCGGCGCGACGACAACATTGGAGCCGGCGATCGATTCGATCTTCACCGAGGCGCCGGCCGGGATCTGGGTGTCGGCAGTGGCGGTCAGCTCGTGCGACTGGCCTCCGTAGCTGAGCTGGACGGTGCCGAAATGGCCGGCCGGGATGCCGACCGCGACCCTGGCCGTCTGGCCGACCAGGTCGGCGAGGCTGAAGGGTTCGGCGCCCTGGCCCCGGGCGAGCACGCCGAAGAGCACGAACACGAATCCGGCGCCGGCAAAGCCGGTGACGATCCCGACGATGGTCGCGACTCCGCTGCCGAGGTGGAACACCTGGGTGCAGAAGAGCCCGCCGACGCCGAACATCGAGATGAAGCCGAGCACCAGCGGCATCAGGCCGACGCCGCCGATGTCAACCCCGGCGTGGAGCGAGTCGAGGACGCCGCCGAGCAGGTCGCCGACCACCACGCTCACGAGCAGCAGCCCGCCACCGGCGATGAGGCAGATCAGGAAGATCGAGTCGGCCACCCCCATGGGCGGCAATCTTAGGCCAGCTCGTAGCGGAGAAAGAGGTGGGAACCGCTTCGGCGGGCGCTCAGGAGGCGGCCCCGGATGTCGATTCCGGGCAGCAGCGAGGCGCCTTCTACGAGCCCGATCTGGGCTCCCGACCGCTCCCTCCCCGCCAGGGTCGGCGAAAGGGTTAGGAAGAGCTGCTCGACGAGGCCGGCAGCCAGCAGCTGCCCGAAAAGGTGAGGCCCGCCCTCGGTCAGGATCGACTTGTAGCCTTCGGCCCGCAGCGCAGCGACCACGTCACCTGCCGAGACCGTCTCGCCGGCGCCGAGGGCGATCACCCGCACTCCGCCCGGGGTGCGTCCCGCCAGGTGTGCGGCGCCCTGCGCGGTCGTCAGGATCAACCCACCGGCGAGCCCCGGCAGCGCCGGGTCGAGGGAACCGCTGCCGGTGACGACGGCCAGCGGAGCGGTGGGCGGCAGGAGGAGGAACTCCCGCAGCCGCAGATAGGCTTCGGCGGCCGGCGGGTAGACACGGCCTGCGCTCCAGACGTGGTCCGACTCGGCGCGCAGCGTGCCGGCGCCGATCAGCACCACGTCGGCGAAGGCGCGCAGCAGCCCCATCAGGAAGCGGTCGGCGGGCAGGTCGCCGCTGATCAGACCGCCCTGCCCGGGGCCGGCGGGCGCGACCGCGGCGATGCCGTCGAGAGCGGTGACGAAGTTGGCGTAGAGGAGCGGCCGGCCGAAGCCGAGCTCGCCGTCGTACAGCTCGGCCAGCGGCGGCGGCAGCTGCTCGACGTGGAGCCCGGGCTCCTCGAAGAGAAGCTCGAGTAAACCGCTCAGCTCTTGCCCGACCTCATCTCGCAGATGTGGAGGAACTCCGCCCGCAGGGTTGGCTCCTGTGCGTAGTGGCCGCGCCAGAAAGTCGTCCCCGTCACCGAGTCGGTCTCTCGCACGCCGCGCATCTGGGTGCAGAGATGGGTTCCGTCGAGGTAGATCGCAGCCAATCCTTCGCTGTCCGGCGGCCGACGCCGCGGAGCGTCGCGATTTCGTGGCTGTGGCCCTGGTCGCTCATTGCTGGCTGATCGTAGTTGGTGTGGCTGCCCCGAGTGCTGGCGCGGCTGCTTCTTGCGCTCGGACGGTACGCTCAACGCGACCACCTTCATGCATGAGCTCCCCTGACGGCCACACTGGAACGGCGCATGGCTGACTTCGCCGCGATCGACCGCCACATCAGCGAGCACCAGGGCGAGTGGATCGCCGAGCTGGGCGAGCTCTGCGCGGTGCCCAGCGTCTCGGCCCGCCACGAGGGCATCGAGCCATGCGCGGCCCTGGTCGCGCGGATGTTGGAGAAGCGCGGGTTCGCGGTGGAGGTCTCCCCCACCGGCGGCCACCCCGTGGTCCTCGGGCATGCCGGCGGGACCAACCGGTCGCGAACGCTCCTTTTCTACAACCACTACGACGTCCAGCCGCCGGAGCCGCTGGAGCTGTGGGAGAGTCCTCCGTTCAATCTCACTGAGCGCGACGGCGCCGTCTTCGCGCGAGGTTCGAAGGACGACAAGGGCGAATTCGTCTGCCGCCTCGCGGCGCTCGACGCGGTCCGCGCCGTCACCGGTTCCTATCCCTGTGACGTCACCTGGCTGGCCGAAGGCGAGGAGGAGATCGGCAGTCCCAACCTACCGGCCTGGGTTGAGCAGAACGCCACCCGCCTTCGAGCTGACGCCGCGGTCTGGGAAGAGGGCGGGATCGAGGTCGATGAGACGCCCATCGTCCGGCTGGGCGCCCGTGGCCTTCTCTATGTTGAGCTCTCCGTCAAGGTTCTCTCGCGCGACGCCCATTCCGGACAGGCGAACCTGCTGCCGAACGCCGCCTGGCGGCTGGTCTGGGCGCTGGCGAGCCTGAAAGCGTCCGATGAGCGGATCCTCATCCCGGGCTTTTACGACAACGTCCGGCCGCCCAGCGCGCGCGAGGAGGAGCTCCTCCGGGCGATGCCGCCGGGGGCAGCCGACATCCGCGAGGAGTTCGGCCTCCACGGCCTCCTGGGCGGCGTGACCGACGTCAGCCGCGCCTACTTCTCTCCCACCGCGAACATCGCGGGGATCGGTGCCGGCTACCAGGGTGAGGGCTCCAAGACGGTCATCCCGGCGCGTGCCTCCGCCAAGGTCGATTTCCGCCTCGTCCCCGACCAGGACCCCCACGACATCAGCGCAAAGCTTCGCCGCCACCTCGACGCCGTCGGCTTCGGGGCAGTCGCCATCGAGGTGCTCGGCGCCGAGCGGCCGGGCATCACCGACCCCGACGCCGCTGTCGTACGGCTGAACGGCGAGATCGGCGCGGAGATCTACGGCAAGGAGCCCAACATCGCTCCGCTCTCCGGAGGCACGACGCCGATGTACCTCTTCACCGAGCGCGGCGTCCCGGTCGTCGCGCCGGGCGTCGGTTGGGGTGCCATGAACCGCGCCCACAGCCCGAACGAGTTCATGCGCCTGAAGGACTTCGACCGGGCGGCGAAGCACATCGCCCGCCTGGCGGTCCGCTTCGCCGAGCTCGCCTAGCGCAAAAGGAAGCCGGTTCCCAGCTCGTCGCTCGGTTCGAGGACGAACTCGTGGCGGCCGGTCAGGTGCGCGCTTCCCTCGACCTCGGTGATGACGCCACCTCCCGGGTCCTCCCCCACCACGCGGCCGAGGAAGGTCGAGCCGACGATGCTCCGGTGCGTCAGTGTCTCGCCCCGGGGCAGCTCACCGGTTGCGTCGAGGAGCGCGAGACGGGCGGAGGTGCCGCTGCCGCAGGGCGACCGGTCGACCTCGCCGTCCGCGAACACGGTGACGTTGCGGTCGCCCTCGGTGAAGATCACCCCGTAGATGCCCTCGATCTCGGGGTGGAGCGGATGCCGAACCTCGTGCTCGGCCTCGATGTGCTGCTTCAGGCCCCGGCCGAGCTCGATCAGCTGGGGCAGGTGGCGGGGCTCCACCCGCAGCCCCGCCTGGGCCGCCGGCACGATCGCGTAGAAAGCGCCGCCGTAGGCGATGTCGACGGTGAAGCGGCCCATCATCATGCCGCGCGCTTGGACGTAGGAGGGCACGTTCCGGAAGCGCACGCTGGTGACGTCGCCGGCAGTCACTCGGGCAACCGTCGGCAGCCGCCCGCTGGGCACGTCGACGGTGACAGCGGTCTCTGGCTCGACCGCCTCGATGCGGCCGCTTTCGATCGCCCAGCTGACCAGCGCGATGGTGCCGTGGCCGCAGGCGGTGCTGTAGCCGGCGTTGTGGAAGAAGACGACGCCGAGGTCGGCCGCCTGGTCCTCCGGTTCGGTGACGAAGCAGCCGTACATGTCGGCGTGGCCGCGGGGCTCGTTGACGAGCAGCCGGCGGATCTCGTCACAGTTCTCCAGCGCCCACCGGCGCTTCGCGAGGATGGTCTGCCCCAGCAGATCGGGTGCGCCGGCGAGCACGATCCGAAACGGCTCCCCGGCGCAGTGGTAGTCCACGGTTGTCACCTTCATCAGCGGAATGAAGGGTGAAGGTTATTGCTTCGGGTCGAGCTTGATCGATGCCGAGTTGATGCAGTAGCGCAGTCCCGTCGGGGCCGGGCCGTCGTTGAAGGCGTGGCCCAGGTGCCCGCCGCACTCGGCGCAGTTGACCTCGGTCCGGACCATGCCGTGGCTTTGGTCGGTCTCCTCGGTGACCGGCGCTCCCGGCGCCGGCGCGGAGAAGCTGGGCCAGCCGCAGTGGGCGTCGAACTTGGTTCCCGACTCGAAGAGCTTGGCGCCACACCCGGCGCAGAGGTAGTCGCCGATCGTGTCGACGTGCTCGTACTCACCCGTGAAGGGCCGCTCGGTTCCCTTCTCGCGGAGCACGTGGTACTGGATCGGCGTCAGCTCAGCCCGCCACTCCGCGTCCGTCTTGTTGACCCGGGTCGTCATCGGGTGCTCGCCGGGACGCGGCAGGTGGCCATTCCGCGCTTCACGAGGTAGCGCTGGTGGTACTCCTCGGCGGGATAGAACTCGCTCGCAGCGGTGATCTCGGTGGCGATGGGCCGGCTCGTCTGCGACTGCACCCGCGCCTTCGAGGCGAGCGCCGCCTCGTGCTGCTGGGGCGTCGTGTAGAAGATCGCGCTCCGGTACTGGTGGCCGACGTCGGGGCCCTGGCGGTTCACCTGGGTCGGGTCGTGGCTCTCCCAGAAGAGGTCGAGCAGCTGGTCGTAGCTCACCTTCGCGGGGTCGTACTCGACCTCGACGACCTCGGCGTGGCCGGTCTGACCGCCGCACACCTCCTGGTAGCTCGGGTTGGTTACGTGTCCGCCCGAGTATCCGACGGCGGTTGCCGTCACTCCCTCGACATTGGCGAAGTCGATCTCGACCTGCCAGAAACATCCCGCTCCGAAGATTGCTTTTTCCATGCCCTTACTGTGCCCGTTCCGAGGCATTCGTTACACGTCCACGTTCATTCCGAGTTGGCAGGTCGCCAGTCTCGGAAGGCGCGGAGCAGGTCCGCACGGAGATCGGCGGGAACCTCGACCTCGGCAAGCTCGGCGACAACCCGTCCGGTGGTTCGGAGCTGGGCCAGGAAGGCGGTGCAGGCGTCGCAGCCGGCGAGATGCTCCTCGACCTTTGCCCGCTCGGCCGCCGGCAGCGCGCCTTCGAGGTAGTCGGTCAGCAGCTGGACGACCTGGCGGCAGGTCATCGGAGATATTCCTCGAGCACCCGGCGGACGTAGGCCCGGGCGCGGTGCAGGCGCACCCGCTGGTTCACCTCGGAGATGCCGAGCAGAGCCGCCACATCCGCGGAGGGCAGACCGGCGACGTCGTGGAGCACGATCACCTCGCGCAGCTTAGGCGGCAGCTCGTCGATCGCCGCACCGACCCGGCCGAGGACCTCGCGGCTGAGCAACCGCGACTCGGGAAGGCCCGCCCAGTTGTCGGGCAGCGACGTCCAGCGCCCCTCCTTGTTGAAGCGGTCGGGATCGACGATCGGCCCACTCCCCGGTTCGTCGCGGCGGAAGAGCGAGGTGAAGGGCAGAAGCCGCGACTCCCGCCGGCGGCGGGACCGGGCGACGTTGAGGAGGATCCCGAAGATCCACGTCTTGAGCGACGACCTGCCCTCGAACCGATCGAGCCCGGCGAGCACCTGGAGCCAGGTCTCCTGGACCGCATCCTCGGCGGCGTCGCGGTCGCGGAGATGGCCCATCGCCACCCGGAAGAGCGGTCCGTGGTAGCGGTCGAGCAGCTCCGCGAAGGCCGTTTCGTCGCCGGCCTTGAGGGCCGCGAGATCGGGATCGGTTGTCAGGCTAGCCACGCCGGGCACAGGATAATGCCGGTCGCCGGCGGCCCACTGCAACGCAATCGCCATCTTTTATCCACGCTCTGTGTCGGAATGTGATGGAGCGTTACGACACAGGTGCGGCGGATGTCGGGCGGGCGAGATTCGAACTCGCGATCTCCTGGTCCCAAACCAGGCGCGCTACCAGGCTGCGCCACCGCCCGTTGTATTGAGTTCAGTTGACACGCCTACTGTGCCAATCCGTGTTACAAACGCTCCCGGTCCGGCAAACGTAGGCTCCGCGCTGGCACCGGGCGCAAGTCTACTTGTCGCGATCGTGGGCGACTGGGCTCTACAATCCCCGCCACCAACCCATGGAGGTCCCGTAGTCGAATGGCGAAGCCCAACGTGGATGAGCTCCTGGCGAAGCTGCCCGCGATCGCCGCCGCCGTGAACTCCTTCAAGTCCGAGGCTGTGCAACAGCAGGTGATGGCGGCCATCCTCAGCGGCTGGAGCGGTGGCGCGAGCTCCGATGCACGTGCAGCGGCCTCGGAATCGGCCTCAACGTCTACGTCGAAACCCCGACGTCGACTTCGGGGCAAGGCTGGTGACTCAGCCGGGGACGAGGAGAAGTCCACTCGGACGAGACGAAGGCCTGGGTCATTCACGATCGTGAAGGATCTCGATCTGCGGCCAAAGGACAAGCAATCCCTCAAGGACTTCACGGCTGCCAAGCGCCCGAAAGGATTCCAGGAACACATCGCCATCGCAGTCCACTACATGAAGACGACTCTCCAGGTGCCACGGGTCTCAGTGGACCATGTCTACACGTGCTTCAAGGATCAGTCGTGGCGGCTTCCCGGCGACCTTGCGAACACCATTTCTGTCACAGCGTCCAGCAAGGGGTGGCTAGACAGCCGCGACCGGTCTGACATCCATATGACGACGGTTGGCGAGAACCTGATCGAGCACGATCTGCCCAGACAGAAGTCGTAGGGAGTTGAGCGCGGCCTCCCCAGTCGATCCAGCCACACTCGCCGGTATCCCTGAAGGCCTGAGAGGACCGCTGCTTGTGCAGTTCCAAGAGATACTGCGCAACTACCGGGAGCACCGGTGGGAGCCCTCGGAGCTCAACGGCGGCAAACTCTGTGAGACCGCCTACACGATTGTTCGCGGCTACGCTGACAGTGGGTATCCCGCCAAGCCCGCCAAGCCCGCCAACATGCTCGCCGCCTGTCAGTCCCTGGAGAAGGAAGGGAACCGAATCCCCCGGTCGATCAGGCTTCAGATTCCCCGGCTCATCACCTTCCTCTATGAGGTACGCAACAACCGGGGAATCGGCCACGTTGGCGGCGATGTCGACCCGAACGCGATGGATGCCGCTCTCGTCGTCGCCGGAGCCAAGTGGCTCATGAGTGAGCTCGTGCGCGTCTTCCACGACGTCGACACCGCGACCGCTCAAGCGACGGTGGAGCGGCTGACTGAGCGGACCATCCCCATCGTATGGGAGGTCGGCGGGCAACGGCGCGTCTTGGAGCCCTCAATGAAGATGAATGACAAGATGCTGATCCTCCTCTATTCGGCGACAGGTCCTGTAGCCGAACGCAATCTTGTCGAGTGGATTGAGCACTCGAACCCATCCGTGTTCCGCCGGGATGTGATCCGCGCGGCGCACAAGATGAAGCTGGTCGAGTACGACGAGAAGGCCAAGACTGTGGCGATCTCTCCGGTTGGCATTCGCTACGTCGAGGCGAACCTACCTCTCGACACGTCGTAGCTCTGGCCTCAGCCGGTGACTTCTTGTCGGCGCGGCGGGCCAGGGAGGTTCAGCACCTCTCCACCCACGACGTTCTGATCGGGGTCGTAGAGGGTGCCGTCCTGCAACCGTCGCCTCGGGCTGCCGGTCCACTTGGGTTTCCAGACCGCCATCGCCAACGCCATCACGATGTCGTCGTGGCCGGTGCCCTCGGCCTCCAGGCGCACCCGGCCCGTGAGCGTGACGGTCGCCCGGAAGTTCTCCAACTCGGCCCGCAACACGTCGGCAAGCGGGATCGTGGGCACCACGCGAAGCCTCTTGGTCTGGAGCAGCACCTCCACCGACCTCACGATCTCGAACTTGGGGACGGTCCTGCCGCGCTCCCCTTCCTTCTCACCGCCAGTGAGCGTGACCTCGTCTGACCAGAAGTCCAGCCGGTTCTCCCGAGTCGCCTGATCGAAGAGGTCGAGGACCGGCCTGCCGACCCCGGTCGCGTCAACGACGAGGGAGCAGCGACCCCGGAGCGGGAGCTCGGTCAGCAGCAAGCAGACCTCATCAACGATGGCGGGGTAGGCCGTCCCGCGCCAGCGGAGGATGCCGACTACGTCGAAGCAGTCGCGCCACCGAGGCACCATGTCGGTCGTCGGTCCCCAATCGGTGTTCCGGACGCGCTCCTCCTGACCATCGGCCTTGAGGCAGTGCTCCGCGACGACCAGCGCGCTCCAGTCATTGACCTGACCGAGGTCCAGCCCGCAGGTGTAGTTCGCCATGGTCAGACGGCCACCTCGGTCGCGGCGGGAGCCCACAAG
>DATCOZ010000194.1:0-1695 GCA_036564345.1 Candidatus Dormiibacterota bacterium
CGACTGGTGCAAGTTGCCGCCATGAAACCACAGGGCCTCCTGCTGGGTGGGCTTCCACATGTTGCGCTGCTCGCCCTCCCACGGCCCAGGATCCTTGGTAGTGTTCGACCCGAGACCCCAACACTTACCGACCTTGGCTGCGGAGTGATGGACCAGGCTCGACAGGTCCTCCGCCCGGCGCGACCAGATCGCCATCTCTAGCGCGTCGAGAGCGAGCTCGGCGTGGAGCGAGGCAGAGACCCGCCAGCCCACGATCCGACGGCTGAAGGCGTCGACCACGAAGGCCACGTAAACGAAGCCAGACCAGGTGCTGACATAGGTCAGGTCAGCCTGTGCCGTTAACTGGCTTGAGTCACCTCCAGCGGAGTGATCTCCGCAGCCTCTCCCCCCGCACCCTGCGAGCATCCCAGGCGATGATCCTCAACCTGCTGTACACGCTCGTCCGCTTTGTCCTCGACCTCCTGCTCGTTCGAGGTCGGCCAGAGTCCTATCTTCGAGTCGAGGTTCTGGCACTCCGCCACCAGTTGCGGGTTCTCGAGCGCCAGCGACGGCGACCGCGATGGCAGCCAGCTGATCGCCTACTGCTTGCCTCGTTCGGCCGCATCCTGCGCGGCTCGGGCTCCAGCTCGCTCCTGCCGAGTCCCGAAACGCTCCTCCGCTGGCACCGGGAGCTTGTCCGCCGGAAATGGGCGGCCTTTGGCAAGCGCCCGCGCAGGCGGCGTCCGGGTTCCGGTGAGCTCCACCAGCTGATCGTGCGCCTGGCTCGGGAGAACCCACGCTGGGGCTACCGTCGCATTCAAGGCGAGCTGATGAAGCTCGGGTATCGCTGCTCCCATATCACCGTTCGCAACGTTCTCCGGAGTCACGATCTAATGCCCGCCCCTCGTCGCGGCCTCCGCTCGTGGCAGGAGTTCGTTCGTCAGCACGCCGATCAGCTTCTCGCGGTCGACTTCTTTACCGTGGAGACGGTCTGGCTATCCCGCCTCTACGTGCTCTTCTTCAGGTGCCCGCGACTGCTGGAGGCACTCTCGTGGTCGCGACCGGCTGACGCCGTCCAAGAGGGATCGGCAGCTCAGCTGATCCTTGAATCCACCAACCGAACGTTAGACGCGTCTGAGTTCGCACCCACCCGCCAGCGCCGCTGGAACCCATAGATCACCGTCGAGGCGGCGAGCGCGACAACTCCTCCAAGTGCGAGGCCCATGTGCGCGCCGTATTGCTGGGCGACCCAGCCGACGATCGTGTGGGTGCCGAAAATTCGGAACGCGGGCGATTCGTAGCGGTAGGCGCAGATCTCGGCCGTGTCCGGCAGGGACTTCGTGCTTTTCTTCTTCGTCTACTGGGCGCTGCGCCGTGTCCTTGAGCTAATCGTCCTACTCGGTCGGCGCGGACCGGCCAACGAGATCGAACTGCTGGTCCTCCGCCACGAGGTCGTGGTCCTGCGGCGGCAGCTGCCCCCGTCCACAATTGCGGCTGTCCGACCGGGCGCTGTTCGCCGCGTTGGCCCAGGTGCTGCCCCGGGACCGGTGGCCCCCCCTCTTCGTCCGGCCGGCGACCCGGCGGCGCTGGCACCGGATGCTGGTGGCCCGCCGCTGGACGTACGCCTCTCGGGGCCCGGGTCGCCCAAGTCTCGATCGCAGTGTCCGCCGGCTGATCGTCCGGCTGGCTCGAGAGAACCCGACCTGGGGTTATCGG
>DATCOZ010000033.1:0-2353 GCA_036564345.1 Candidatus Dormiibacterota bacterium
ACCGAAGATCATCACCGACCCGCCCGTTTCAGAGATCAGGTGCGTAATAGTCGGCGGCACGGCGAGCGCGGTTCCCGCCTCCGCGTGAGCGAGCGGTTGCCCCGCGACAAAGCCCCAGCCGACGGCGAAGCACGCGGCCGATGCCACTCCGGTGCCCCAGAAGACGTTCCCAAGTTGCTGGTCGTCAGCGCCCATCCCCATCAGCTCGCGAAGGTAGCTGAGCAGGCACAGCAGCCCGACGACACCCAACTGTGCCATGCAAAGTGCCGCCAGCACGACCGGAAGGTGGTCGGCTGCGAGGTACTGGGTCACGGTTGATTCCGTATAACCGCCCCCTGGGCTGTTGACCAAGGTCGAGGCGGTAAAAAACAGCACGCTGAACGCGAGAGCGCCAGCGCCGGCGATCGTGGCGGGTCGCCGCATAGTCAGGCGGACTCTGGCTGTGACGAACGCTGGCGCGGGGTTCGTCGAATGAGCACCACGGCGGCTGCCACAATCCAATTCCAGAAGCCGAGCATCAATGGGCCGAAGGGGGAAGACCCTTCGGCCAACGCGAGCCTCTTGCCGACCACCGGAGGCGGCACGATCATCCAGAAATATTCACCGAATCAACAACCAGCGCGCAAGGCCGCAGCATCGGCGATGGACGCCACGGTCTCGGCCAGGAGGGCTGGACGCGAGAGCATCGGCGAATGCCCACCCGGCAACTCGACACTTTCGACTCCCAGACGAAGCGGGGCTGTCCACCTCGACCAGCTGGGGTTGACGGCGCGATCGTCCTGGCAGTGGACTGAGGCGACCGGGACGTCAGGCCAGCGGACCATGGGCTGCCAGCTCTCCCAGAGTGCGACCTGCTGCCGCCGCAGCCTGGCGAACGCGGACGCCGCCACCTCTCTCGAGCAATCCTGGTAGAGGATTCGCCTGGCAGCTTGCAGGTTCGGCCATGAATGCGAACCGTCTTCGTGGTGCGCCAGGCCGTCAAACGTGCCTTCGAGGTGCTGTGGTGGACCGTCGCGATCCGTTGGGTCGCCCTGCCGATCAGGAATCAGCGCGCCGAGAAACACGAGCAGCCGGACCGGTCGCCGAAGCGCGACTAGCGGGATGACCATCCCGGCCAACGAATGGCCGACCAGCACGAGGTCAGGGGTTGGCGGGAGCGAGGCAGCGACCGCCGCCGCGTAATCGTCGAACGTCGCGGCGCGCTGATCTGAGGGCAGATCCATCGCGATCGCCGTGTGGCCGCGAGCTCGAAGCTCCGGAATCAAGGTCTCCCAGCACCAGGCTCCGTGCCAAGCGCCGTGCACCAGCCCGAAGGTCGCCACGGGCGCAAATTCTGAGGCTTGCTCTACGGCCTGGGCGCCAGCCCCTTCCACCAGATCGTGGGCGGGCGGTCAGGAGTCGGTCAAACAATGCAGAATGGCGGTTGGAACCCGTCCCAGCATGTCGTCCCAAAAGAGGTTCACGCCATAGCCGATCGCCGCCGCCGGCGCCGGAGAGCCGCCTCCGGCCGTCTTATCGGCCTCGCCCTCGGCGTCGTCGCCGTCCTCGCCGCGACGGTGTCCGTTCATACCCTGCTGGACTGGCGCGCAGATACGGTTGCGAACGGGACCGCTGCTGCGCTCCAGGCAGTGGGGGCCGGCGTCAAGCCCGGGGCTCCGGCTGCCCAGCCGCGTCCCGGCTCTCGCGTCCTCCAGGTGAAGAGCCCCGACCTGCCCGCCGGTCTCGTCGCCGGCACCTGCGTCCAGTTCGATCCCACCGGCGCCGATCGGCATCGCACGATCTACGTCGACCCCGGCCACGGCGGCCCCGACCCCGGCGCGGTGGGCAATGGCCTGGCCGAGGACACGCTGACGCTGGCGGTGGGCCTGCAGCTGAAGGACATGCTCCGCGCGGACGGCTTCCACGTCATCCTCTCGCGGGTCGCCGACACGTCGGTGGCGAAGCTCGCGGACAGCCAGGTCGTCAACGGCGTGGTCACCAACAGCGGCGTCCACATCGACACCATCGCCCGGATCGCGTGCGGCAACACGGCCAAGGCCGATGCCATGGTGGCCATCCACTTCAACGCCTTCGACGACCCCAGCGCGAGCGGCGCCGAGACCTTCTACGACGACGCCCGCGACTTCGCGGCCGCCAACCTCCAGCTCGCGAACCTTCTCCACGGCGGTCTGATGGCCAGCTTCGGCCGGTCGGGCTGGCAGGTCTACGACAGGGGCGTCCTCTCCGACGCGGACACCGGCCACACCGGGCTCACGGCCGCCGCCGACGCCTACGGCCGGTTGATGGAGCTGGGGCCTGCCAAGGCGGGCTGGAACGACCACCCGAGCCAGATGCCGGGAGCCCTGGTGGAGCC
>DATCOZ010000039.1:0-2722 GCA_036564345.1 Candidatus Dormiibacterota bacterium
CTCGACCACGCGGACCGATTCGTAGGGGACCTGGAGCTCGTCGGCGGCGATCTGCGCCAATGTCGTCTCGTGGCCCTGGCCATAGTTGGTGGTTCCGCAGAGGACGATCACCTTGCCGTCCGGCTCCATCTCGACCGAGCCCCATTCGCTGGTCGCTCCGACCGCCGTTATCTCGACGTAGACGGAGACGCCGATACCCAACAGGCGGGGGTCGCCGGCGGCCCGGCGGCGCGCCTGCTCCCGCCGGAGCTCGGCGTAGCCGGCGAGCCTCACCACCTCGTCGAGCGCCTTCTCGTAGTCGCCCGAGTCGTAGGTGTAGCCGGCCATCGTCTTGTAGGGAAAGGCGTCGCCGGGGATCAGGTTGCGGCGGCGGAGCTCCACCGGGTCCATCTTCAGCTCGGCCGCAAGGAGGTCCATCGCGCGCTCCAGCATCGCCGCCGCCTCGGGCCGGCCGGCGCCCCGATAGGCGCCGGTGGTGGTGGTGTTGGTGGCGGCGCTGCGGGCCGCGAAGTCGATCCGCGGGATGGCGTAGACGCCGCTCGACATCATCCCGGTCAGCAGCGGCAGGAAGGCACCGATGGCGGGATAGGCGCCGGCGTCTCCGATCACCCGCGCCCGGAGCCCGACCAGCTTGCCGTCGCGGGTGGCGCCGAGCTCCACCTCCTGGACCTGGCCTCGGCCGTGGGTCATGGCGACCATGTTCTCGGAGCGCGTCTCCATCCAGCGCACCGGCCGCAGCAGCCGACGGGCGGCCGCGGCGACCGCGACGCACTCCAGCTGGATGCCCGCCTTGGCCCCGAACCCGCCGCCGACGTCGAGGGAGAGGAGGCGCACCTGTCGCTCCTCGAGTCCCAGCATCTCGGCGATGGAATCCCGGGCGGCGAACGCCTGCTGGCTCGAGGCCCACACCTGGAGGCCCTTGCCGTCGGCGTCAGGCACGGCGAGGAAGGCGTGCGTCTCGAGCGGCGCCGGCGCCACCCGCTGGTTTACGAAGCGGGCCTTGATGACGACGTCGGCGCCCTCCAGGGCGTCAGGCTCGGCGCCGAATGCGTTGGCGAAGGCGAGGTTGGTCCCGCGGTCGGGAAAGAGGAGCGGGGCCCCGTCAGCGAGCGCCTTTTCAGGGTCGATGACATGGGGCAGGGGGTCGAGGTCGATCTCGACCGCGGCCGCCGCGTCATTCGCCTGCTCCCGCGTCTCGGCGACGATCAGGACCACGGGGTCGCCGACGAAGCGCACGATGTCCTCGGCCAGCGGAGGCTTGGCGAAGGCATCCCCGATCGGTGCGAAGCCGGCGCGGCGGGGGAGGGCGAGGTCCGCCGCGGTGAACACGCCCGCCACTCCCGGCAGGGCGCGGGCGGCGGTCGCGTCGATGTTCTTGATCCGCGCATGGGCAACCGGCGAGCGGACGAACAGCGCGTGGAGGGCACCTTCCGCGGGCATGTCGGCGACGAACTTCCCGTGCCCCGTGATGAGCCGCGGATCCTCCCGCCGCCGTACCGCCATTCCAAGGATCGAACCCTTCGTTTCCATGGCCGGAAGGGTAACTCTTACCCACTGACGGGCTTGACCGGTGAGTCGTTTTCCCGGCCCCGCCCAGAGAAGGTCACTGACCGGCTTGACCCGATGAGTCGTTTTTCGCCCTCCTCACGATATGGGGAGGGCGAATACCCGGGAGGGTGAAGACTGAGCTTGTGAGTGGATTACGAGCCGAGGGTGATCGCTTGGTCCACCACCCACTAGACGGACGTCCGAGAATCCAGCACAATTTGGCCTCGTCTTGAACAGACAGCCAGAGCAGCTCCTCCTTAGCTAGGCGGGCCCCCCTCGGTGGGTGCCCGCAAGACCTCCTGTGTCCTCCGCCGACACAGGAGGTCTTTCATTTGAAACGGAAGCCAAAAAAGAAATGAAACGAATGCCGATCGACAAGTACAGGCCCTATCCGCCGGTCCCCATCCCGGACCGTCGCTGGCCGGACCGCGCCATCACAACCGCCCCGACCTGGTGCAGCGTCGACCTGCGGGACGGCAACCAGGCGCTGATCGACCCCATGGACATCCACCGCAAGCGGCGGCTGTTCCGGCTGCTGGTCGCGATCGGCTTCAAGGAGATCGAGGTCGGCTTTCCCTCTGCTTCACAGCCCGACTTCGATTTCGTGCGCCTCCTGATCGAGGAGGACCTGATCCCCGAGGACGTGACCATCCAGGTCCTCACCCAGGCCCGCGACGAGTTCATCGAGCGAACCTTCGAGAGCCTGGCCGGCGCGAAGCGCGCGATCGTCCACCTCTACAACTCGACTTCGACGCTGCAGCGCCGCGTCGTCTTCGGCCTCGACCGGCCCGGCATCGTCGGCATCGCGGTGCGGGGCGCCGAGCTGATCCGCCAGCTCGCGCCCGGGCTGCCCGATGCCGACCTCACCTACGAATACTCGCCGGAGAGCTTCACGGGGACCGAGCTCGATTTCGTCAAGGAGATCAGCGAAGCGGTGATGGAGGTCTGGCAGCCGACGCCCGCACGGCCGATGATCCTCAACCTGCCGGCCACCGTCGAGATGAGCACGCCGAACATCTACGCGGACCAGATCGAGTGGTGCGACCGCAACATTGCAGGCCGCGACTGCTGGATGCTGAGCGTCCATCCCCACAACGATCGCGGCTCGGCGGTCGCCGCGACCGAGCTGGCCCTGATGGCGGGCGCGCAGCGCGTCGAGGGCACCCTCTTCGGC
>DATCOZ010000041.1:0-7438 GCA_036564345.1 Candidatus Dormiibacterota bacterium
GGCGAGAAGGACATTGATCCGGCCGATCACCCGGCTGTCAGCGTCGGTGATCATGCTCCTGAAGAGGCTGACGTCGACCCCCGTGACGACCAGGCCATAGATGACCAGCGCGACAGCGGCCGCGATGGCGGCGACGCGGGCGATGCGCCAGCCGATCATCCCGGCAAAGCGCCGGACGATGCTCATCCCTCGACCAGCCGGTAGCCCGCGCCGCGGACGGTGACGAGCTGGACGCCCGCCCCCGCGAGCTTGCGGCGGAGATTGGCCATGTGGACGTCGATGGTATTGGAGCCGATCTCGGCTCCCGCCTCCGGCCAGGCGTGCCGCCCGATCACCTCGCGGGTGACGATGGCGGGCGAGCGGCGGAGCAGCAGCTCGAGGATCGCGAACTCGACACCGGTGATCGCCACGTGGTCGCCCCCGATCGTGACCAGGCGGCGAGCGGGATCGAGCGCAAGGCTGCCTCGGCTGAGCACCGGCTCCTCCACCTCGGGCGGCCGGCGGAGCAGTGCGCGGAGCCGGGCGAGCAGCTCCTCGAACTGGAACGGCTTGACGAGGTAGTCGTCGGCGCCGGCGTCGAGGCCCTGGACCTTGTCGGCGACGGTGTCGCGGGCGGTCAGCATCAGGATCGGCGTCCGGATCTTGAGCTTGCGCGCCTCCCGCGCGACCTCCTCACCGGTGAGGCCGGGCATCCGCCAGTCGAGCACCGCGGCGGCATAGTCGTAGATGCGCAGGAGGTGGAGCGCGTCATCGCCCTGGGTGGCTGTGTCGCAGACGTAGCCCTCTTCGGTGAGACCGCGCTCGAGCACCGAGCGCACGCCCGCGTCGTCCTCGGCGATCAGGACGCGCACTACCTGGAACCGGTCCGGAAAAGGGCCGTCAGGCCCCGACCGCGGGCAGGAGGACCCCCACGACCGAGAGCCTGGACGGCCGGACTGTGGAAACGCACAGGAACCTGATACCCGACATCGTGGGAAGGGAACCTGAAGCAGTGATTAAGCATTCGAGGGCCCGTCTTCCCACAACTTCGTTCTCTCCCCGGCTAGGTTAGCCTCGATTCGATGACGCAGGCCGCGTGGCTGCTGTTCGCGGCCGCGATCGTCTTCGCCGCCGTCGACTGGTTCGCCGTCGCCCGCGCCAACCTGCGGCTGCGCTGGGTCTTCAAGCCGGGAACGATCCTGCTCCTCGTCGGGGTCGCGCTGGCTCTTCATCCCGCCAGCAACGCCCAGCGGTACGTGTTCATCGCCGCCGCCCTCCTCTCCTTCGCTGGCGATGCGCTCCTCCTCGCCGGCGAGCGCGGCTTTCGCGCCGGCCTCGGCGCCTTCCTCGCGGCGCACCTCGCCTACGGCGCCGGCTTTCTCATCGGCGGGGTGAGACCGGGCCTTCTCACCCTCGCCGCGCCGGCCGTCGCGATCCTGTCGCTGGCGCTCGGCGGCCGCATTCTTCGCTCCGTCCTCGAGTCCAGGCACCGCGCCCAGGCGCTCCCGGTGACGGCCTACCTGGTGGCGATCTCCGCGATGCTCGCGCTTGCCGCGGCGAGCGGGAAGCCCACGGCTCTGGCCGGCGCCTCCCTCTTCTACGTCTCGGACGCGCTGATCGCCTGGAACCGCTTCGTCCGGCCCCTCTCCTGGTCGCCCCTGGCGGTGATCATCACGTACCACCTGGGCCAGGCAGGCCTGGTCCTCTCCCTGGCCTCCTAGTGTCCTGAACCGAAGTTCCCTGCAAATGTCTGGGCCGTCGCAAGCGGCGGCGGGCCGACCCTTCGGGCTCATCCGCCAGGGACGCCGTCTGCATTCCCCACCCTTCGGGCGGGGCCCCCTAACCAAGCGGCGTCAGCTTCTCCGTACGCATTCCCCAGCCTGCGGCCGGGGCCCCCTATCCAAGTCGCTTACGGGCCCTAAGGCCCGCGAGCTCCGTTGCTCGGCCGCATTCCCCACCCTGCGGGCGGGGCCCCCTATCGAAGCTTCCTTGATCTCGACGCCCCTGGCGGCGATTTTGCAACGAACCTCGGTTCCAGGACACTAGGCTCCTTTCAGTCGACCGCTTTCTCGGCCTCCTCGCCGTGCTTCACGATGTCGCCCGACTGGAAGAGGATGAGCTTCAGCTCCTTCTGCCACTTCGGCATCCGCCGTGCGAGGAACTCGAGGTCCATGCCGAAGTGCTTGAACTCCTCCTGCTGGGCGTTCTCCATGATGGCCCGCGCCTCCGGGTCCTTCTCGACCGAGATCCTCTGCTCGTACCACCCGATCGCTTCGGCCTCCTCGGTCAGCGAGGCGATCAGGCGCGCCTTGGTCCGGGTCTCCTGGCTCAGCTCTGACGGCGGCTCGTGGTATTGGTCGAATCCCATCCACTCAGCCTAGCGATCCTGGTCCCACAACCACCCCGAAGGGGGGTGGTTAACGAGTCGGTTAACACTTTTGCGCACATCCTTGCGGATGGTTTGTGTTAGCTTCCCCAAGTCAAGTTCGCCTGAGCACACCTCCTCCACGTCATGCCTGGCTCGGGCTGGAAGGCGCAGTAAGTAAGGATCCAGAAGGATCCCGGGCGCCGTCACGTGGGGGAAATTTCGGCATTGGTTCAGATCGTCAAGATGTTTTCGCTCGTCCTCGTGTTCGGCCTCTCCTTCATCCCGCTGAGGGGCCCTGTCACCACCGGCCCCAAGGCAGTCCCGGCGCCCAGCTCGGCCGCCTCTGCCGCGCCGGCGCCTTCGAAGACCGCCATCAAGCTGGACGACCAGACCAGCTCCGGCTGGACCGCCGTCCAGGCGGCGTACGACGCCGAGCAGGCGAAGGAGGCCGCCGACGCTGCGGCCGCCGCCGCCACCGCGGCCGCCGCTGCAGCCCCGCGCGTGGCCGTCCGCACGCCCACCCCAGCAACTCCCCGGCCGTCGACCGCGTCGGTCCAGGACCTGATCCGGCAGGCTTTCGGGCCGCAGGGCCAGGCTGCCGTGGACTGGGGCCTGCGGGTCGCCGCCTGCGAGTCGGGCTACAACCCCAACGCTTACAACCCCGACGGGGCTTCAGGCGTGTTCCAGTTCATGCCGGGCACCTTCCGGGGAACCCCGTACGGAAGCCAGAACATCTTCGACGCCGCCGCCAACGTCTACGCCGCGGCCTGGTACTTCCAGCAGCACGGCGGCGGGGCATGGTCCTGCAAGTAACCGCCCAAGGCGCCGGGCGGGGTTGCCGCAGCAATCGATGGTTGTGGCCGCCCCTCCGGCCCGCTTTGCGGGCCACCTCCCCATGAGGGGAGGCAAGACTCGACTAATCGGACGGTAACAGGTGGGCTGGTCTTGCTCCCCACGCAGTGGGGGAGTGCCGCCGCAGGCGGCGAGGGGGCGTGCTCCGCCCACCACGCGGCGAGGTGGCCGTCGGGACTAACCTTCCGGCGAAGTATGGGGGCCATTCGCGCCGATCTCCAGGAGCAGCTGCGGAGCGGCTGGAGCGAGCCGGGGCTGGTCGTCGGCGAGATCGAGCCGATCGCCGAGGGACATTCGGGTTTCACCTATTGGGTCGACATCGAGCGTGAGGGCGGGAAGCGCCGCTACGTACTCCGGCTGACACCACCCGGGGCCCGGCCCGCGGGTCCGGCGGACGTCGCCCGCCAGGGCAGGATCATGGCCGCGCTCAACGCATGCGGCCTGCCCGTGCCGGCGATCCCTGCCGTGTCCGGCCAGCCGGTCGTCGACGGTCGGCCCTTCCTCCTGATGGAGGCGGTCGAGGGCGATCGCATCGAGCTGGTGGCACCGCGCGAGAAGCCGCTCGAGGTGGCGGCCTCGGCGGTCGAGGTCCTGCACCGGCTCCACGCGGTGCCGGTCGCCGCGACGGGGATCGGCGAGGAGGAGCCGATGCCGCTGGCCGGCGAGATGATGCGCTGGGCCTGGCTGATGGAGCGGGCGGCACCCGACCTCACCGGCCGGGCGGGCGAGCTCGGCCTGCTGTTGGCGGAGAAAGTCCCCGCCGAGCGAACGCCGACGCTGGTCCACGGCGACTACCACATGGGCAACCTGCTCTTCGACGGCCCGCGCGTCGTCGCCGTCCTCGACTGGGAGATCGCCCAGATCGGCCAGCCGCTGCTCGACCTCGCCTGCCTTTGCGTGATGGTCGCCCGCAGGCGCTTCGAGGGCGGGACCGCCCCCGGCGGCAGCATCGACGTCGAAATCGAAGACTTCACCCGGCTCTACGGAGCGGACACGGCCGAGATGCGCTGGTACCTGGCGCTCAGCCTCTACAAGTACTCGGCGATCCTCGGCTACAACCTGATGCTCCACCGCAAGGGACGGCGACCGGACCCGATGTACGCGTCACAAGCCATGGCGCGGACCATCCAAGGCATGATTGACGACGGAATCGAGATGTTGACGACAGCAGGGGGTTTGTAAGACATGGCGTGGGATTTTGAGACCGAGCCCGAGTTCGAGAAGAAGCTCGAGTGGATGCGGCACCTCGTCAAGGACGAGGTCTACCCGCTCGAGGTCATCGCCCCGGAGGCTGTGTCCGACGAGCAGTTTCTCCGGCTCATCCGCCCTCTCCAGCAGGAGGTCAAGTCGCAGAAGCTTTGGGCCACCCACCTGCCCCCCGAGCTGGGGGGCCAGGGCTACGGCCAGGTGAAGCTGGGCCTGATGCACGAGATCGAAGGCGCGTCCCCCTGGGCCCCGATCGTGTTCGGCAACCAGGCGCCCGACTCCGGCAACTCGGAGGTGCTGGCCCATTTCGGCACCCCGCAGCAGAAGGAGCGCTGGCTGCATCCCCTGCTCGACGGGAAGATCCGCTCCGCCTTCTCGATGACCGAGCCCGACAACGCGGGCTCGGACCCCACCCTGATGTCGACCACCGCCGTGCTGGATGGCGACGAATGGGTGATCAACGGCCACAAATGGTTCTCCAGCAACGGGATGATCGCCGACTTCCTCCTCGTGATGCTGGTCACCGACCCCGAGGCGGGACCCTATGAGCGAGCGTCGATGATCGTCGTGCCGGCCGACACGCCGGGCGTCAACCTCGTCCGCAACATCCCGACCATGGCCGGCGAGCACGAGCGCTTCGGCTACGGGCACGCCGAGATCCTCTACGAGAACGTCCGGGTGCCCAAGGAGAACCTCGTCGGGCGCCGCGGCCAGGGCTTCGAGATCGCCCAGATCCGGCTCGGCCCGGGCCGCATCCATCACTGCATGCGCTGGCTGGGCCAGGCTCGGCGCGCGTTCGACATGCTCTGCGAGAGGTCTCTCCAGCGCGAGGCCTTCGGCGGCAAGCTGGCCAAGCACCAGACGGTCCAGAACTGGATCGCCGACTCCGCCGCCGAGATGTCGGCGGCCCGACTGATGACGCTGCAGGCCGCCTGGATGATCGACAAGCACGGGGCGCCGGCCGCCCGCAGGGAGATCGGCGAGATCAAGTTCTTCGGGGCCAAGGTCCTCCACGACGTGATCGACCGGGCGATCCAGATCCACGGCTCTCTCGGCTACTCCGCCGACATGCCGCTGGAGGAGATGTACCGCCACGCCCGGGCCGCCCGGATGTACGACGGGCCGGACGAGGTGCACCGCCAGTCGGTGAGCCGCTACATCCTGAAGGACTACACGGCGCCCGAGGGGTACAAGCCGAGCGAGCACATCCCGACGCGCCGGGACGCTGCTCGGCGTAAGTTCGCGAGCCTGCTCGAAGCGCACACGGCGAACCTCTGAGGAGCACTCCCCCTGGCGGGTAGGTGGCCGGCCCTGCTGGCGGGGGCGCTGCTGCTCTCGGCGTGCGCGCTGGGACTGCCGGCGCCTCACAAGCCGAGCGCCACCGAGATATTCGAGGGCGCCAAGCCGGCGGTGATGCTGGTCCAGGTCAACCTCGACATCAGCACCTCGTTCCCCCAGATCGTCCCCAACCAGGCCAGGGTCGACGCCCTCGTCGCCAGGATCCAGGCGTTGATCCGGCAGGGTCAGATCCGGTCCCAGGCGGCGGCCGACGCCTACTACCAGGACCAGCTTCTCGCGGACCCCGGAACGTACTTCGCCGCCGGCAGCGCCCGGACCACCCAACATGTGCGATCGACCAGCTGGGGCTCCGGTTTCCTCGCGACCCCCGACGGCTACCTGGTAACGGCCGCCCACGTGGTGGCACCCGACGCCCAGGACCTTCTCCAGGAGGTCGTCGACTCGGCCCGGCAGGATGACCTCCAGGCGGTGACCGACTCCCTTCGGAAAGCGTTCGGCGTCCAGGCCCAGGGCCTCACCGCAGCCCAGGCGCTGGCCTTCTCGCAATGGGAGCTCGGCTTCTACAAGGCCAACGTTACGGTCGACACCTACAGCAAGGAGATCTTCGTGGGGACCGGCCCGACCGTTTACTTCAACGGCCGTGCACCGAGCTTCGCCCTGCCCGCGAAGGAGGTCGTCTCCGGCACGACAGAACCGGGGAAGGACGTGTCGATCGTCAAGGTCGACGGCTCCGGGTTCCCGGCGCTGGCGCTCGGCAGCGAGGCCACGCTCAGCTCCCGCAGCAGCCTTTACGAGCTCGGCTATCCCTGCCTGGCTTGCGACCCTGTCGCAGCGCCCGATTCGATCGACCTGGCGGTTAGCCGGGGAACCCCGACCGGGCTGCGCTTCGAGGACGGCTGGAAGGCGATCGGGACCAACGCCGCGACGGACCATGGCGGCAGCGGCGGGCCCGTGCTGGACGAGACCGGCAGGGTGATCGGCATCGTCTCCTTCCTCGAATCGGGGGGCACCTTCCTGGTCCCCTCCAGCGTGATCCGCGAGCTCACCGACAAGGCCGGGGTGAAGCCCGCGGCCGGGCCGACCACCTCCCTCTACCGGGAGGGCCTTGCCGATTACTACCAGCACCGGTACCGAGCGGCATTGCCGCTCTTCCGTCGAGTCCTGCAGCTGGATCACGGCCATGAATACGTGAGTCCTTTCATCGCGACCGCGGACATCGCGCTCAGCCACGGAAAGGATCAGACCCCACCCGACCTCAGCGCCTTCGTGCTGCCGGTAACCGGGCTCCTGCTCTTCCTCTTCCTCGGCGCCGTTGCCGTCCCAACCCTCGCCTACGGCGGCAGGCGGCAGCGCGCTCAGTAGGATGGCCAACGGGATGACCTGGCAGCACGAGGTCGACGAGCTCCGGCGGCGCGAGGGGCGCGCCCGGGCGATGGGCGGCGAGGAACGTGTCAAGCGCCAGCACGACACCGGCCGGCTGACGGTGCGGGAGCGGGTCGAGAAGCTGCTCGATCCCGGCAGCTTCGAGGAATGGGGCGCGCTCGCCGGCTTCGCCACCTACGGCGACGACGCCGAGCTGAAGGAGTTCACCCCCGCCAACAACGTGGTCGGCACGGGCCGGGTCGAAGGGCGCAAGGTGGTTGTCAGCGGCGACGACTTCACGGTTCGCGGCGGCGCCGCGGATGCCTCCATCCACGGCAAGCAGGTCTTCGCCGAGCGGATGGCGAACGAGCT
>DATCOZ010000047.1:0-7233 GCA_036564345.1 Candidatus Dormiibacterota bacterium
GTTTCTGAATTCAGCGTAAGCCTCGAATGGCCTTTCAAAAAGTGTCTGGCGGGGATGGATGGCGGGGATGGATGGGAATCGAACCCACCTGGGACGGCTATGCACCGCCCCACAGACAGTTTTGAAGACTGCGGAAGGCACCAGCCCCCGAACATCCCCCGAGCCGCGGTAATCCTACCGGGAGTCGCCAAAGGGCCTCGTCAGGCGCCAGACATTGCCCGGTTCGTAGAGCGGGCCGTCAGTCGCCAGAGCCACGGACTGGGGCGTTCCCGAGCCGACCCAGGCGGAGAAGGAACCGATCATCTGTCCATCGCTCAACGGCGGCTGGACGGCGGGCACGTTCAGGCGCCGGTGGAGGATCAAACCGGGCCAGGCAAGGAGTGAGATGTCCTTCTGGGCAATCAGCCCGGTCCGGCTACCCCAGGGCGAGCGGTATTCGGCGACAGCCTCCGACGCCGACACCGCGGGGACCAGCTTGAGGGCCGGGACGATGGCGGCGATCAGCTTCTCGCTCGCGGTGAAGGCATCGTCGAGGGTGGGCTGGTCCATCACGGCGCCGACCACGAGGGCCGCCCTGCCGCCGACCTTGCTCGCCGCCGCGAAGAGGAAGCAGGCTCCGGCCTTCGGCGCGGAGCCGGTCTTGATGCCGACGATGCCCTGGGAGCCGAGCGCGTAGTCGACGTTGAAGCTCGTCCCGGCGACCGGCAGGTCGACCTGGGCCTCACCCACGATCTGGGCAAGCACCGGCACGGCCATAAGAGCCTCGCCGGCGAGGACGAGGTCGGAAGGGGTGCCCACGGTCTGCTCGGAAAAGCCGCTCGCGTCGGCGAAATGGCTTTGCTTCATGCCCAGCGCCGCCGCCCGGCTGTTCAGCTTGGCCACGAAGGCGTCGGTCGACCCGGCGTCCCAGCGGGCGAGGAGGTCGGCGAAGTTGTTGCCGGAGGGGATCATCAGGCCGTCGAGCAGCTGGCGCTCGGTCAGCACCTCGCCCACCTGAACCGCCACCACCGACTGCCCGTCGGTCGACTCGCGCCGATAGTTGGCGAAGTCCTCCTCGGTGACGGTTACCACCTCGCCCTGCTGAGCCGGGTCGAGGGGATGGTCGGCGACCACTACGAGGGCAGTCATCACCTTGGCCACGCTCGCCATCGGCCGCGGCGAATTGTCGCCATGGCTGCCGATCAGGCCGATCCCGCTCACGGCGATGGCGGCGTTGCCCGCCGGCCAGGGCAGGTTGGGCGCTTGCCCCGGGATCCGCTGGACCGCGGGCAGGAGAGCCGATGCGGCCACCGCGTCGACGGGCCGCAGGTAGTTGAAGGTGACGATGACGCCGATTGCGAACATCACGGTCAGCGCGACCAGCAGCCGCCGCATCGAGGTTCGCCTAGATCAGGGCGGAGAGCTTCGCTTTGAGGTCGCCCTTCATCGTGGGCCGGTAGCCGACCTGCCTTTCGACCGGCACGCCGCCCTTGAACAGGATCACGGTCGGGATGCTCATGATGCCCAGGCTCATCGGCGTCTGCGGGTTCGCGTCGATGTCCATCTTGAGGACCTTGGCCTTGTCGCCGAACTCGCCGGCGATGTCCTCGACGATCGGCGCGATCATGCGGCAGGGCGAGCACCACTCGGCCCAGAAGTCGACGAGAACTGGCTCCTCGGACTTCAACACGGTCAGCTCGAACTCGGCGTCGGTTACGGATCCCACGTTTGACATGGCTGGCTCAGGATACCCCCTATTTGGCGGCGGGCTTGGCTGACGAGGACGGCCTGGAGGCTTCCTTCGAAGGCTTGATCTCCGCCTTCGACTCCGCCTTCGACTCCGACTTCGACTCCGACTTCGACTCGGTCTTCGATTCGTTTTTCTGCTCGCCGCCCGAGCTGCTCTTGGCCGTCTCGGAGCCGCCGTCGCTGGAGGCGGAAGCGCTCGCGGCGGCGTCCGAGTCGCCGTGGCGCGAGGCCGAGCCCGGGCTCTTGTAGTCGGTCGTGTAGTAGCCGCTGCCCTTGAAGACGATCCCGACGGGATAGATCATCTTGCGGAGCGGCCCCATGCAGTTTGGGCACACGCGCAGACGCTCCTCGGACATCGACTGGAGGACCTCCAGCTCGTGGCCGCACTGTTCGCATCGATATCCGTAGATAGGCATCTAAATTGAGTTTAAGGGTCCGTGCGGGTCAGTCCGTGGAAGACCATCCCGCTCGGCGGCTTCGGGTGGAAGAACGTGCTCTTCTGAGGTAGGACTCTCCCCTCCTGGGCAAGCTTCAAAACAACCGCCAGGTCGGGCGAGTCGAGGAAGAAGGCCTGCTGGCCCCTGCCTTCGTCGACCCAGCGGACGGCTTCCTCCGGGTCGCGGGTGTAGAGAAGCGCCTCCTCCGCGCTCCGCTTGCCGAGCAGGTTGTCGATCACCTGGCGATGTAGCTCGACGAGGGCGAGCTCTCCCTCCAGCG
This sequence comes from Candidatus Dormiibacterota bacterium, assembly GCA_036564345.1. Classification (GTDB taxonomy): domain Bacteria; phylum Chloroflexota; class Dormibacteria; order Dormibacterales; family Dormibacteraceae; genus UBA6019. The sequence goes on from DATCOZ010000047.1 coordinate 2,446, forward strand.
GCAGCACCTGGAAGCGGCCGCCCGCGTAATGGCCTGCGGCGACCGCGCCCTGGAGCGCGGCCAGCGTCTCGGCCAGCGAGCCGGCCGGCTCCCCGCCGACGACCGCGACCGGCGCGGCCCGCATGACCCGGTGGGTCGGCAGCACGACCAGGCCGGGGTCGTCGATGTCGACCAGAAGCACCATCGCGTGGTTGGCGGCGGCCTCACCCGACGCCCCCACCTCTTCGGCGTAGGTGAGCGCCGTCTCATAGCGGTGGTGGCCGTCGGCGATCAGCAGCGGAAGCTCGGCGAAGGCCCGCGCCACCTCCTCCTGCCAGGCGGGGTCGGCGGCGACCCAAAGCCGGTGTTCGCCGCCGTCATCGGTCGTGAAGGTGGCGTCGGGTTGAGCGCCGAAGCCGGCGTCGAGCAGCCGCGGGAGATCGGTGCCGGTGCCGCGATAGACGAACCACAGCGGTTCGAGGGCAGTGGCCGTCGCCCGGTACAGCTCCAGGCGGTCGGCCTTGGCGCCGCCATGCGTCCGCTCGTGGGGCAGGACCTCCCCCTCGCCGTAGGGCGAGAGCCGGACAGCCCCGATGATGCCGCGGCGCCGGCGGCCGTCGAAACGGTGCTCGTGGAGGTAGAAGCCGGGTGCCGGGTCCTCGCGGAGGACGCCGGCTGCGAGCCAGGCCTTCTCCAGGCCCCCGGCGCCGGCGTAATCGGCTCCCGGCCGGATGAGGCGGACCACGTTGTAAGGCGACCGCTCGCGGTATGCCACCAGCGCCTCCTCGGGGATCACGTCGTAGGGCGGAGAGACGACCGGCCCGAGGTCGGGAACCGTGTAGCGGATGCCGTGGAAGGGGCGGACCCGGGCCATCAGCGGGCGTCCGCCGCGCCCAGCTCGACGTAGCGGAGATCGCTCATTCCGTGGACCTGGCGAAGCTCGTTGAGCACCTCGTCAGGAACCTGGTCGTCGACCGCAAGCAGCATCATGGCGCGGCCGCGGGGGGCGTCCCGGCCGACCTGCATGGAGGCGATGTTGATGTCGTGGGCGCCGAGGATGGTCCCGAACCGGCCGACGACGCCAGGGCGGTCCTCGTGCCGGCTGACCAGGAAGCGGCCTTCCGGCACCAGGTCGACCCGGAAGGCGCCGATGCCGATCACCCGCGGCTCGCCGAAAAGGACGGTGCCGGAGGCCTCGAAATCGCCCACCCGAAGCCGGACGACGCTGGGGTAGCTGCTCATTCCCGAGCCGGCGACCCGCTGCTCGACCAGCCGGAGCCCTCGGCCGGCCGCGACCAGCCGGGCGTTGACGTTGTTGATGCGCTCCTCGGTGAAGGGAGCCAGGAGGCCGCGGATGGCGGCCGCGGTCAGCAGGGAGGGGTCGGCCTCGGCGACCTCCCCTTCGTAGACCATCTCCAGGGTGCCGACGCGGCCGCCCTCCAGCTGGACGAAGAGCGAGCCCATCCGCTCCGCCAGCTGGGCGAAGGGGCGCAGGAAGGCGAGCTCCTCGGGCGGAAGCGCCGGCGCGTTCACGGTGTAGCGGGGGAGCTCGCCGGCCAGGACGGCGGCGACTTCCTCGGCGACGTCGAAGGCGACCGAGGTCTGCGCCTCGGTGGTCGAGGCGGCGATGTGGGGCGTGGCGATGAAGTTCGGCAGCGCCAGCAGCGGGCTTTTCGACGGCGGCTCTCGCTCGAACACGTCGGCGGCGGCCGCGGCCAGCACGCCACGGCCGAGCGCGTCGGCGAGGGCCCCTTCGTCGACGATCCCGCCCCGGGCCGCGTTTATCAGGCGTGCTGTCGGCTTCATCAGGGCAAGCCGCTCGGCATTGATGAGGTTTCGGGTGCCCTCGACAAGAGGCACGTGCACGGAGACGAAGTCGGAACGGCGGAGGAGGTCGTCGAGCCCTACCAGCTCGACGTTGAACTGCTCTGCCCGCTCCTCGGGGACCACGGGGTCGAAGGCGATCACCTCCATCTCCAGGCCCTGCGCGCGCTTGGCCACCTCGGTGCCGATGTTGCCGAGGCCGATCACGCCGAGCGTCTTGCCGCGGATCTCGACCCCCGTGTACCGGGAGCGCTCCCACTCACCCCGGCGGACCGAGGCGTCGGCCTGGGGGATCCAGCGCGCCGACGCCAGGAGGAGGGCGATGGTGTGCTCGGCGGCCGCGGCGATGTTGCCGCGGGGGGCGTTGACGACCAGAATGCCGCGCTTGGTGGCGGCGACGACGTCGATGTTGTCGACCCCGACACCAGCCCTTCCGACGACGCGGAGCCGCTTGCCGGCCTCCAGCACGGGCTCGGTGACGCGGGTTTGGGAGCGGACCACGAGGGCGTCGAAGGCGCCGATCGCGGCGACCAGGGCCGCCTCGTCGAGACCGGTCCGGACCTCTACCTCGCCCAGCTCCCGGAGCCGCGCCAAGCCGTCTTCGGCAAGCTGGTCAGCGACCAGGATCCGGTGCATCAGCCGCACTTACTGGCGGCTGCCGACTTTCTCCGCGGAGCCCGCGAGGACGGTCTGCGCCGCCGCCAGCGTCCGGCCGTCGGCGGGTGCGTGGTCGAGCTCTTCGAGGGCCTGCTCGATCGCCCAGAGGACCTGCACGATGTCGCCCTCGGTGACCGCGCCGAGGTGTCCGACGCGGACGATCCGCTCGCTGATCTTGGCGGTGCCGCGGCCGCCCGCGATCACGATGCCATGACGGCTGCTGAGTACTTTGCGGAGGTCCTCCACGGCGATGCCGTCGGGCACCACCGCAGCCGTCACCGTCGCCGACCGGTAGCCCTCCCTGGTCAGCAGGGTGAGACCGGCCGCCTGCAGGCCGGCGGCCGTCGCGTCGGCGATCCGCCGGTGCCGCTGGTAGGCGGCTGCAAGACCCTCCTCCTTGAGGATCCGGACGCCCTCCTGGACGGCGAAGAGGGTGCTCACGGCCGGCGTGGAGGGCGTGAAGCCCTTCTCGGCCCAGGTTCGGTGCGATTTCCAGTCGAAGTAGAAGCGCGGTGAACGCGCCCGCTCGACAACTTCCCATGCCCGCGCGCCAACCGCCGCGAAGGCGATCCCGGGAGGCGCCATCCAGCCCTTCTGGCTGCCGCTCAGGACTACGTCGAGGCCCCAGGCGTCCATCTCAACCGGCATCGACGATGCCGACGAGATGGCATCGACGACGACAAGCCGGCCGGCGTCCCGGACGACCCTGGCAAGCGCTGCGACCGGGTTGGTGAGCCCGGTCGAGGTCTCGTTGTGGGTGAGGAAGACGACGCCGGCCGCGGGGTTGGCCGCGAGCACCTCGGCCAGCCGCTCCGGCTCGATGGGCTGACCCCAGTCAACGGCCAGCTTCACCACCTCGGCGCCGTAGGCGGCGTTGATGTCCACGAAGCGGTCGCCGAACACCCCGCAGGTGCAGACGACGACCGGGTCGCCGGGAGAGACGAGGTTGGCGACGGCCGACTCCATCGAGCCGGTGCCGGAGGAGCTGAGGATCAGCAGGTCGGCCGTGGCGGTCCCGAAGACTTCCCGGACGCCCGCCGAGATCTCCCGATGCATGGCCGCGAACTCGGCCCCCCGGTGGTCGATCATCGGGCGCGCCATCGCGCGCACGACACGCTCCGGCAGGGGCGTGGGACCGGGGATCCGGAGTTGTTGCGTCATGCCTATCTGTGGTCGGAGGTGAAGGGGATGAGCGCGATCTGACGGGCGCGCTTGAGGGCGACCGTCAACGGCCGCTGGTGCCGGGCGCAGGTGCCGGTCACGCGGCGGGGGAGGATCTTGCCACGCTCGGATATGAACCGGCGCAGGCGGGAGACCTCCTTGTAGTCGATGTACTGGGCCTTCTCAACGCAGAAGCTGCATACCTTGCGGTGAGCGCGCTTCGGCTTTCCATCTCGTGGCGGCATTGCTTTGTTAACTCACTCCCTAGAACGGAATCTCATCGGGATCGACGTCCCGCGGCATTTCCTCGGCCATCCCGGGCAGGTCGTCGACCGGTGAGGCGGCAACCCGAACCCCGGCGCCGGCACCCGCCCCGCGCGGCTCGAGGAACTCGACGTCGTTGGCAACGACCTCGGTCGCGCGGCGCTTCTGGCCGTCCTGGCCTTCCCAGGACCGGGTCTGGAGGCGACCCTCGACGTAGACGAGGGAGCCCTTGCGAAGGTAGTCGGCAACCATCTGTGCCAGGCTTCGCTTGCCGATGTTCCAGGCCACGATGTTGTGGTAGTCGGTGAACTCCTTGCGCTCGCCGTCGGTGCCCGACGTGTAGCGGTTGGTCGCTATCGAAAAAGACGTTACGGGCTGGCCGCTCGGCGTATAGCGCATCTCGGGATCCTTAGTCAGGCGTCCGATCAACATCACTTTGTTCAGGCTTGCCATTACTCCTCGTCCTCCTCCTCGGCCCCAGGTTCGACCGGAGCCATAGCGTCTGACGCCGCCGCGGTGGTGGGCTCGGGCTCGTCGCCGGTGGCGGCCTCGGCCTCCGGCGGGGCAGGTGCCGCCGCCTCGCCTTCGGGTGCCGCTCCGGGCTTGAGGACCGGCTTCCGGACGATCAGGTGCCGGAAGACGGTGTCGGAGATCTTGAGGGTGGCCTCCATCTCGGGCACCCGCGCGGGCTCGATCTGGAAGTCGGTGAGGACGTAGTGGCCCTCCTTGAGGTGGTCGACCTCGTAGGCCAGGCGCCGCTTGCCCCAGACGTTGGTGTTCTGGATGTTGCCCTCGAGGCTCTCGATGAGCGTCTCGACGCGCTTGGTCACGTCAGGAAGGTCGGTCTCCTCGACGTCCGGACGGACGATGTAGAGGATTTCGTAGTCGCGCTGCAATTTGGGT
>DATCOZ010000076.1:0-1953 GCA_036564345.1 Candidatus Dormiibacterota bacterium
GCCTGGGACCCCGACGCCGAAGGGCCGCAGCGCACCCTGCGCCTGGCCGAGGCGCTCAACAGCTCGCCGGCGACATGATCTTCTACCGGCACGCGGACCCTCGCTACCCCTTCCTGTGGGAATCGGCCGAGCAGCCGGCGGCGCGGTGGCACGGGCCCGGCGAGGGCCCTGTCCACTACCTGTCCGACACACCCGAGGGCGCCTGGGCCGAGTACCTCCGCCACGAGGAGATAACTGAGCTCGAGGACCTCGGCGGCATCCGCCGCTCGATCTGGGCAGTCGAGGTTCCAGATCCCGAAGTCGAGGCTTCCGCGCGCGTGCCCGTGGGCCCGGCTGTGGTGGGCGGGCTGGCAAGCCACCCGAGGTGCCGCCAGGTAGCCCGAAAGGTGAGGCGAACCGGGCACACCGCCCTGCGCGCGACCGCGGCGGCGGTCGTTCCCGGCGGCGCCCATGGCTGGCGGGTCGACGGTCGGATCGAGCCGGGACCCGAGCGCCCCGCGACCACGCTGGTGCTCTTCGGCTGGCGCCCGGACCTGGTCGGATGGTCGGCGGCGCACATCGCCCAGCCGGATCCGCACATCCTCCCCCTGGTCCAACAGCTTCGCCCTTAGGCGCGAGTGGCGGACCTCCAGCACCCGGTGTCTGGCCGAGCGCTGGATACCGCCGTCCGCTACGTCAGTCGGCCTGGCAGCGCGTCCCTAGGCGTCCCTGTGGACCTTGACGAAACCGAACATGCCGAGGTGATAGTGCGGGGTCCCGTCCGGCTCCGTGATGAAGCAGAAGTAGGCATACCTCCCCTTCGAGAAAGTCGCCTGGCCGAGGCTGGTTGTACTGGCGTCGGCAAAGGCTGCTCCGGCGATCTCATTGAAAAAGCAGCCGCTAGGACAGAAATCGAACCTGTCGGCGGCGGCGATGGTTTCGGCCTTCGTGGCACCGGGCTCTAGGCCAACGAAGGGGCGGCTGGCCGCTGTCATCCGAGGCGCGAGGGTCTGAGCTGACGCCATCAGAGGCGGCTACCTCAATTCGGAATCGACGTGACCCAGAGAGGGATTCGATCCCCGACCGTTTGTTAACACTCAAACGACTGGGCTCGCGAGCCGACGGCGTTAAACCCGCGCCTTCTCAGCCTCCCCAACATAAGCGGACGCCTGCATCCTGAACAACTTCGCATAGCGGCCATCCAATCGGATCAGTTCCTCATGGGTCCCAGCCTCCACCAACTCGCCGTGCTCTAAGAACAGGATCCGGTCCGCCCGTCGCACGGTCGAGAAGCGGTGCGAGATGTACACCGCCGTCCGCCCCTGGGTCAGCGACTGCAGGCGCTCGAAGAGCTCGAATTCCGCCTGCGCGTCCAGGGCTGAGGTCGGCTCGTCCAGCACCAGGATGCGCACGTCGCGCATAAAGGCCCGCGACAGCGCCACCTTCTGCCACTCCCCGCCCGACAGGTTGACGCCCTCGTCGAACCACTTGCCCAGCATCGTCTCCCACTCGTGTGGCAGGCCCTTGACCAGCTCATCGGCGCCGCCGCGCTGCGCCGCCACCGCCACCGCGTGGTCGTCCTCCAGCTCCGGCAGCGACCCCAGCCCGATGTTCTCCTTGGCCGTCGCCTGGTAGGTGACGTAGTCCTGGAACATCGCCCCGACCTGCGCGCGCAGCTCGTCGGGGTCGAACTCCCTGATGTCGATGCCGTCCAGCAGGATGCGGCCGGCGGTGGGGTCGTAGAGCCGGCACAGCAGCTTGACCAGGGTGGTCTTGCCGGCGCCGTTGCGGCCCACGATCGCCACCGTCTCGCCCGGCTCGATGACAAAGCTCAGGTCCTTGATCGCCTGGCCCTCCTGGCCGGGGTAGCCGAAGGACACGCCCTGGAACTCGATCTCGCCGCGCAGCGGGTTCGGCATCGGCCGCGGGTTCTCCTGTCGCTCCACCATCGTCGGCGTCTCCAGCAGCGTGAAG
>DATCOZ010000078.1:0-7170 GCA_036564345.1 Candidatus Dormiibacterota bacterium
CGCCGCGGTCGCGGCGCTCCTCTACGAACGCGCGGGCGAGCTCTGCCTGCCCTTCGTGCTGAGGCGTCCCGACCTCCCCGACCACCCCGGCCAGGTCGCGCTTCCGGGCGGCAGCGTCAAGCCGGGCGAGGACGCCTGGGCTGCCGCCGCTCGGGAGGTCGAAGAGGAGATCGGGGTAAGTGCGGGCGAGCTGGAGCCGCTCGGGGCCGGGGAATCGCTCTACACCTCGGTCACCAACTTCCACGTGGTCCCCTTCGTGGCGCGCCTCGCGGCACCGGACGCCATCTTCAACCACGACCCGGGTGAGCTGGTCGGCATCCTCGAGGTGCCGCTCGAGCGCCTCCTCGACGAGGGCGCCTGGGCGCTCGGCAGCGAGGAGTGGATGGGCGAGCTCTTCGAGTGGGACGGGTCGACGATCTGGGGCCTCACCGGCCGGATCCTGGCCGACCTCCTGCCCCGCTTCCGCCAGGCGCTGGCGGCCTAGGCCTCTCGCTCCAGCTCCCGCAGCCGGCCGGCCGCCGCCCTGGTCTGGAGGGCGATGTGAACGACGTAGGCGGCCAGCACGACGATCGCGAAGCCATACGCTCCGAGCAGGTAGATCATCGGTCGAGAGCCGCCGAGAGCCGGTCGCGGAGCTCCTCGACACGGTAGCGATAGCCCATCAGGACGGCACCGAGCAGGAGGACCGCAAGCAGGCTGACGGCGAAGGTCAGCAGCATCTCGGGCGGCAGCGACTCGGGGGCGGCGGTCTCGACCGGCGGGTGGATGGTCCGCCACCAGCTGACCGAGAAGTGGACGATCGGCACGTCGATGAAGCCGACGATCCCCACCACGGCGCCGAACCGCGCCGCCTGGCGACCGGGGGCGGCGATCCGGCGGACGAGCAGGTAGCCGGCGTAGATCAGCCAGAGAACCAGGGTCGAGACCAGCCGGGCGTCCCACCAGACCCAGTAGGAGCCCCAGATCGGCTTCGCCCAGATCGAGCCCATGACCAGCGTCACCGTCGTGAAGACGAGCCCGACCTCCGCTCCCGCGCGGGCTATGCGGTCGGCTGTCGGGGACTCGTTCCAGAGGTAGACCAGGCCTCCGACCAGGACGGCGGCGAAGCACATGTAGGCGGCGATCGCAGCCGGCACGTGGAGGTAGAAGATCTTCTGGACGATCCCCTCCACAGCATCGGCCGGCGCGTAGAAGACCACCAACCCGGCCGCCCCGAGAAGCAGCACGGCATCGGCCGCGGCCGCCAGCCGGAACAGGTCGGTGCGGGACCCAGCGCCTGTCGCCAGTCGCGCCTGACTGGTGCTCACTTCAATCGTCGAGGACGAACTTGGCCGCGAGGGATGCCACGACGACGAACAGTATGTCGAAGTCGAGCAGCAGGGCCAGCGCCCCGTTGAGGGCTCCGCCGCCCCCCAGCGCAACCTGTACGGCTCGGCCGCCGACGATGACGAAGGGGATCCAGAGCGGCAGCGCGAGCACCGGCAGGAGGAGATCGCGGGCACGAGTCTGGGCGGCCAGGGCGGCGAAGAGACAGCCGAGCCCGGCCATGCCAACGGTTGCGAGCAGGAGCGCAGCGGCGAGCGGCAGGGAGAGCACGGGGATGTCGAAGAAGACGCCCAGCGCCGGCACCAGCACGACCTCGCAGGCGGCCAGCAGGGCGGCGGCGGCAAAGGCCTTGCCGAGGAAGATCGCGGCGCGGCTGGCGGGGGTCAGGAGCAGCGGCTCGAGGGACGCCTGATCGCGCTCCGCGGCGAAGGTCCGGCCGAAGGCGACCAGGCCGGCGAAGGTGATCGTCAGCCAGAGCACACCGGGCGCGATCCGCGTGCCGCCGGTGCCGACGTCGAAGCCGAAGTTGGCGATCAGCAGGGCGAGGACCACGAACTGGCCCAGCGCCGGCAGCATCTCCCGGCTGCGCAGCTCAGTGCGCAGGTCCTTTCGCGCGACGGCGGTGGCCACGCGCAAGAATCCGCTCACCGGTAGGCCTCGAGGCCGCGCACCGAGAGGTCGAGGGTCCGGCCGCAGAGCTTTGCGGCCAGGTCGCGGTCGTGGGTCGCCATCACCAGCGTCTTCCCCGCCACGATCCGGGCGAGGACCTCGCGACCCTCCTCGTCGAGGCCCGCGTCCGGCTCGTCGAGCACCAGCAGCGCCGGCGCGTGGAGGATGGCGCGGGCCAGGCCGAGCCGTTGGGCCATGCCGCGGGAGAGCTCAGCGGCACGCTTGGAAGCTGCCGCCGCAAGGCCGACGAGGTCGAGCGAGCCCAGCGCCCGGGAGCGGTCGATGCCGTGTAGGTCGCAGAAGAACTCCAGGTTCTCCAGTGCGGTGAGGGCCGCGTAGTGGCCCGTTATGTCGCCCAGGTAGCCGATCCGGCGCCGCAGCTCGGCGCGCTCTGTCGAGGCGTCCAGCCCGAACAGCCGGAGCCGTCCGCCTGAGGGGCGCGCCGCGGTGGCGAGAAGTCGGAGGAGGGTCGTCTTGCCAGACCCGTTCTCGCCCAGCACGGCCAGCGACTCGCCGGCTTCGAGGGCAAGGTCGAGAGGGCCCAGCACGGTCCGCGTCCCGTACCGCTGGCGAAGGCCGGTCGCTTCGACGGCTCTCATCGCGCACCGCTCCGCAGCTCTGCCAGGCGGCGGTCAGCCTCCCGGCGGTCGAGGCGGCCGGAGGCGAGGTCGAGCTCGACCTCCTCGACCTGGTGGGCCAGCTCGTCACGATTCGGGATGGTCGCGTCTTCCGGCGAGGCCAGCTCGGGCGGGCGGAGCAGCGGCCAGAGCAGGAAGGGAAGCGCCGCCAGCAGGACGGTCGAGGCGACGATGATCACCCTGCCGGCCTCCGCAGGGCGACGGCGGCGAGCGCCAACAGACCGACCGCCAGCGCCGCCCACGGCAGCAGGGCGACAGCGCCCGGTGGCTGGTCGCCGGAGAGGACGGACGAGCCGTAGGCCTGCCGATAGGAGCTCACGATCGAATCCTGCGATTCGCCGGCATGAAGCCGGCGCGCGATGTCGGCCTTCATGTCGGCGCAGATCGGGCGGTCGCAGACATCGAGGCGGACCGCCTCGCACTGCGGGCACATCAGGCGCTGCTCGACCGCCAGTTGGGCCGGCACCGACGCGGAGGCGGGATGGAGGTTGGCGAAGGCAAAGCCGCCCAGGGCGGCGGCGGCGACGACCACGAGGGGAGCGGCCCAGGCCCTCATTTCAAGCTCCCGGCCAGCACTCGCCGCGGCGCCGCGACCGGCGCACGCTCGGGCGGGCGCCGACCTCCCGGCCAGCTGCCGGCGATCACGCCCAAAACGAGCAGCGCCGCACCGGCCCAGATCCAGCCGACCAGGGGGTTGACGAAAACGGTCAGGTTGGCGGTGCTGGGGTCGGTCGAGTCACCGAGGACGACGTAGAGGTCCTCGAATGGCGTGCTCCGGATGGCCACCTGGGTCGACGACTGGCCGCCGAAGTCCGCGTACACCGTGCGGCCCGCGATGAGGTGCTCGCCGTCGCCCAGGTCGAGCATCGCCCGGTGCACCGTCACCTGCCCGGCAGTCGCACTCGATGTCTCCTGCAGCGTCAGCCGGTAGCCCGCGACAGCGACAGCGTGGCCGGGCTGGAGCACGACCTGCTTTTCCTGCTGCCAGAAATGGGATCCGGCGAAGCCGGCCGCCGCCACAACGATCCCGAGGTGGGCCAGGTAGGCCCCATAGCGGCGACGGTTGCGGATCGCCAGCCGGGCAGCCGCGCCCGCCCAGGCGCCGGGCAGCCGGGCCGCGAAGCCGGCGCCCCTGACGTACTCCAGCAGCGAGGTCGTCGCGGCGGCGGCCAGGACCGGCGCCACCAGCAGCGGCGCGGCATCGCGCACGCCGGCGGCCAGCAGTGCGGCAAGTGCCGCCGCTGCCGCCGTCAGAGGCCACTTGAGCGTCAGCAGCCAGGCGGTCCCGGCGCGCCGCCAGGGCAGCAGCGGCCCGACCGCGAGCAGCGCCAGCAGGAGCAGGAAGAGGGGACCGGTGACGCGCTCGTAGAAGGCCGCGCCGACGACCGCCGTGCGGTGGTCGTAGAGCTGGGAGACAAGGGGTAGGACGGTCCCCCAGAAGATGGCGAAGGCGAGCGCCGCGAAAAGCAGGTTCTGGAGCAGGAAGGCGCCTTCGCGGGAGAGGCTGCTCTCGAAGGTTCGTTCCGACCTGAGGAGTGGCGTGCGAACCGCGAGCAGGAGTCCCGAGGCGACGACCGCGAAGGCGAGGAAGCCGAGGAACCAGGGTCCGATGGAGCTGATCGCGAAGCTGTGGACCGACTGGATGATCCCGCTCCGGACGACGAAGGTGCCGAAGATGGCGAGCAGGAAGGCGGCGATCACGAGGCCGTGGTTCCAGGCCTTGAGCATCCCGCGCCGCTCCTGGATCTGGGAGGAGTGGATGTAGGCGGTCGTCACCAGCCAGGGCAGCAGGGCCACGTTTTCGACCGGGTCCCAGCCCCAGTAGCCGCCCCAGCCGAGGACGTGGTAGGCCCACCACATGCCGAGCGTCAGCCCGGTGCTCTGGAGTCCCCAGGCGAGGAGTGCGAGCCTGCGGGTGTGCGCGATCCAGGCGGCGTCAGCGCGACCCGCCAGCAGGCCCGCGATGGCGAAGGCGAAGGGCACCCCGAAGGAGGCGAACCCGGCCAGCAAGAAGGGCGGATGGATCAGCATCCCGCCGTCGCGGAGCAGCGGGTTGAGACCGGTCCCGTCGGCGGGCACGAAGCCGAGCAGCTGAAAAGGGCTGGCCACGAAGTTGAGGACGAGCAGGAAGAAGGTCAGGATGACGCCCAGCACACCGGTCGCGTAGGCGGGCAGGCGGCCGGCCCCGGTGCCGGCCAGCGAGAGAGAGCCGATCACGGCCAGCACCAGCGTCCAATAGAGGAGAGAGCCTTCCTGGCCGCCGTAGAAAGCCGCGGCCAGCAGCGGCACCGGCGTCTCCAGGTCGGAGTGCTCGGCGACGTAGGCGATGACGAAGTCGTGGCTCAGGAAGGACGCCTCGAGGACCAGCGAAGCGAGGACGACGGCGGCCGAGGCCGCCCACAGCGCGCGCCTCGCGACGAGGGCCTGGAGGGGCATCCCGCGTGCCCCGGCGAGGAAGCCGAGGATGGTCGCGAACCCGCCCAGCGCGAGCGCAGCGAGCAGGGCGCCGGCGCCCAGATCGGCGAGAAGCATCGACGACTACTTTGACGGGGCGGTGGTGAAGCGCGAGGGGCACTTGGCCAGAAGGGTCTTGGCGTGGAAGACGCCGTCCTGCCCGAGCCTGCCCTCGACCACCACCTGGATCCCCGGCTTGAAGATGTCGGGAAGCGAGCCCCGATAGTCGACCGGGATGGTCGCCCCGTCCTGAGCCGCCGTGAAGCGCACCTCGAGCCCGCCGTCGAGTCGCTGCACGTCATCCTGGACGGTGCCCAGGACCCGCGAGTCACCGGCGCCCGGGTCCTGCCGCAACTCCGCCACCGTCCGGTAGTACTGGGCGTTGCTGGCGGTGGCGCTGAAGATCAAGTAGCCGACGCAGGCGGCCAGGACGGCGGCCAGCGCGCCCCAGCGGAGGATCACCGCGGTGCGAGCGCCTTGAGCGCGGCCAGCGTCTCCAGCGGGTCGTTGCCGGGAACGCTGAGCCCCAGCGAGACTTCGTTCACGCCGACCTTGGCGAGTCCCTCGAGCCGCTCCCGGCACTCCTCGGCCGGGCCGATGATGGAGGTCAGGTTGATCATCTCGTCGGTGATCACGGCCATCGCCTCCTCCTTCCTGCGCTCGAGGTAGAGGTCCTGGATGCGCTTCGCCTCCTCCTCGTAGCCGTAGGAGCACCAGAGCTGGTTGTAGTAGTTCTTCTCCCGCGAGCCCATGCCGCCGATGTAGAGGGCCAGGTGGGCACGGCTGCTGTCCCTGCCTGCCTTGCGATCGTCGGTCACCACGACCGGGACGATCGGGCAGACCGAGAGGTCGGAGAGCGGCCTGCCTGCCTTCCCCGCTCCCTTCTCGAGGCCGGGCCTGATCACCTCGTCATAGTGGGCCGGCGAGAAGAAGACCGGCAGCCAGCCGTCGGCGAGCTCGCCTGCCAGTGCAACTCCGGTCGGGGTGAGGGTGGCGAGATAGATGGGGATCGACTCGCGGACCGGGTGGGTGATCAGCTTGAGGCCCATCCCGAGCTTGAAAATCTCGCCCTCGTAGTTGAGCCGCTCCCGCTTGAGGACCATGCGCACGATCTCGATCGTCTCCCGCATCCGGCGCACGCCCCGCTCGAACTTGACCCCATGCCAGCCCTCGATCACCTGGTGGCCGGAGGTGCCGAGCCCGAGGATGAAGCGTCCGTTCGAGATCAGGTCGAGGGAGCCCGCGGTCTGGGCGATCAGCGCGGGGCTGCGGCTGAACACGTTGACGATGCCGGTTCCGATCTTGATCCGCTCGGTCGAGCAGGCGAGCTGGGTGCAGATGGTGAAGGCGTCCCAGCCGTAGGCCTCAGCGACCCAGACGGTGTCGTAGCCGAGCTGGTCAGCCTCCTGCACGTAGGCGACGACCATCTCGCGCGGCAGGTAGTCGGCGTACGGGACGTTGATCCCGAGCTTCACGCTCGCAGTTTAGGTGGAGGGGCAATGGGCGAGCAGGCCCGCCTATCGAAGATTCCTCCTCGGCGCGACCCTCTGGTGTCGATCCTTGCCAACCAATCGGCTGGGACGACACAACAAAGACTTTGTGGTGTATCGGACTCGCATGTCCGGCGTCACTGGCGTCCGCTGCGCTATGTCGCGCTCAATCGACGACCGCGTTGGCCATGGCCATCCGGGCGAAGAGGCCCGCGCTCGGCTTCGGCGTCCGCTCGAGGGTCTTGCGGTCGACGGCGATGAGACCGAACTTCATCCGGTAGCCGTGGCCCCACTCGAAGTTGTCCATCGACGTCCAGTGGAAGTAGCCGCGGACGTCGACGCCCTCCTCGATCGCCTGGTGAACCTCCCCCAGGTAGTCCTTGAGGAATTGCTGCCGGATCGAGTCGTCCGCCGTCGCGATGCCACTCTCGGTGACGTAGACCGGTTTGCCGAACTGCTTCAGCTCGAGCAGCGCCTCCCGCATCCAGTCCGGCTTCACGGCGTCGCCGAAGTCGCTGATCGGGTAACCGGGCGGATTGAGCTGGCGGGCGAACTGCGAGCCCGGCTGGCGGGGGTCGAACTGGAGCAGGCGT
>DATCOZ010000104.1:0-3432 GCA_036564345.1 Candidatus Dormiibacterota bacterium
GCCGAACCGCCTGGGGATGATCAAAATCGGCGGCTAACCCGAGTTGGCTGGGATGGTCGGTCAGTCTGTACACCTTTAGGAAATACGGGGCAGGGCGTAGCTATGTAGTTCGAGTCCGCCGTAGACCCCAGGACGGACTCGAACGCCTGGGAGTTGGTCGGATCGTTGAATAGTGGCACGCGAGATTCGGCGGCCGGCCGAGTCGGCGAGCGGCCACGCAGTGAGCGCGACGGCCGCGCGGCTCACGCCAGCAGCTTCTCCCGCAGGAAGGCGAGAATCCGGCTGTTCGCAGTCACCTGGTTCGCGAGCTTCGCGATCCCGTGTCCCTCGTCGTCGAAGATCAGGATCTCGGCGTTGGCTGCCCGTTCGGCGATCTGCTCCGACTCCCCAACCGGCACCCGGGGATCGTTTCGCCCGTGGAGGATGAGCAACGGCGTCCGGATCAGGTGCGCCTTCCGGAGCGGGCTCGCCTCGCGTAGGAACTCGGCCTCGGAGCCGTTCGGGTCGCCGTATTCCGCCATCCGCAGCACGCCTCGCCAGGGCCGCATTTTGGCGAAGAAGGTCTGCCAGTCGGCGACGCCCACGATATCGACCGCCGCGTCCCAGAGCTCGGGGTCCTCGACGATCACGGCCAGCGCCATGAAGCCGCCGTACGACACGCCCATGGCCGCCGTCCGAGTGGCCAGCCCGCTCCGCTTGAGGTAGCGGGCGGCCTCGCAGCCGTCGTGCACCGAGTTCCAGCGCAGCGTCTTGTCGTCGAGGCTCTGGAAGCGCCAGCCGTACCCGCTCGAGCCGCGGACGTTCGGCCGCAGCACATTTACTCCGATCCGGTTCATGAAGTGCACGACGGGCATGTACTCGCCCCGGCTCTGGCCCACGGGTCCGCCGTGGAAGTTGACGACCGCCGGTCGGGGCGTCTCGTCAACGGGGTAGAAGAGGCAGTGGACCGGCAAGCCGTCGAAGCTCTCTTAAGTCAGCTCGACGGGCTTGACCAGGCCGGCGAGCTCCTCGTCCGTGTTGACGAAAGTCCAGCGCGTCTCGCCAGGCCAGGCCTGGATCTCCGCGGGAAAGTCCGGGTGCTCCCAGCTGACGAAGAGCGAGCGGTCGTCGGCGCCCCAGTTAAGGTGATAGCCCTGCTCGCCGGTGTGGTCGTGCATCGCCACGCCACCGCTCCAGTCGATCCGCTCCAGCGTCTCCCCGGCGGCTAGGTCGACGATCCGGAGCTCGTCGTAGATACCCTGGTTGAGGACCAGCGCGGCGCGGCGGCCGGCGTTGTCGACCACGAAGCCCTCCAGGTCGTGATCCTCGGCGAAGACCCAGCGGGCAACGTCCTCTGGCCGCTCGGGCTCGACCAGCGCCAGGTCGAGGAAATCGCGGTCGCCCGCGTCGGTCAGGAGCAGAATCCCACTCTCCGTCCAGCGCGGCGAATGGGCGCGCCGGGCGCCCGGCAGGACGCGGACCAGGTGGCCGTCACGCTCCAGGATGTACGCCTCCTGCCGGCTGCCGGAGCTCTTCACCGCCACTGCCCGGGTGCCGTCCGGGCTCCAGTCGCCCCAGAGCCAGAAGTCACCCGGCGTGGCCCACTCGGTCAGCTCGCCGCTGGTCAGGTCGAGCTCCCCCAGCGCGACGTGGCGGCGACCGCCCGGGTTCCAGCCCAGTCCCACCCGGCGCCGGTCGGGGTGCAGGGCGACGCTTTTGGTGGATCGCGTGCGCGTCGAGTGTCAGCTGGCGCAGCTCGCCGTCTAGCCCGGCCAGGCTGAGCTGCCAGATCTCGTCGCCGCCCCGGTCGTGGCGGACCAGCAGGCCGAGGTCCGTCAGCGCGTGGGGGATGGTGCGGTCGCCGGCGTCGGCGACGAGCTGCGGCTGCCCGCCCGGACCGGCCAGGTGATAGGTGCGGAAGTACCCTTCGAAGTTGGCGGCGAAGAACAAGCCGCCCCGCGGCTCCGGCAGCGGCCGGATCGCCCGGGTCACCCGGAGCAGCTTCTCGAGGTCCGCCTGGTTGGTGCTCGTGGGTGCAAGTTATCGGAAGCGACGACGCCAGTGCGGGGCCTTGTCGCGGGGCTTCGCCAACTGGGCCGTGCGCGTCAGCGAAACAGTCCGGCGACCGCGATAGTGCCCTAGACGCCGGCGACCCACGCCTCCCCAGGCCGATGGCGAAGTTGGTCCGGACGAGCGATCGGGGAAGCACGCCGAAGTTCCCAGCTCCTTTCAGGGCCGGAATAGCGCCTCCGAGTTGGCGTCCAGCGCCTCCTCGATGCCGTCTCGGCTCTCGTCGCGCTATCTCTCCAGGCCGCGTGCCACTTGCTCATCCGACAGTCGCGGTTCGCGTTGCAGAACCCCGGCCCACCCGGACGGACCCCGAACCGCCTGGCGGATGATCAGAATCGGCGGCTAGCCGTAATTGTCGGGCAGACTGGGACGGTCGGTAAGTCCGTACACTGCGACGATTCCTGGGTGGTGGTTGGCTGCCCAGAGTTGACCCTTTCGTACACCGGCCTCGTGCCCTCTTAAGGATCTGTCACTCACGGCCGGCCACCACTGTTCCGGCTCGACTCGCCGAGCGAGCAGTGACCTGATAGGAGGCTGGCACAAAGCCCCATCGCAGTGCTGTCCGCCCGCCCGGGAGTCGACCACCGATCACCCCGATAGAGGAGAGCCGATGGCAGCAGCCAGCATTGCACACGCACACGATCCAGCACGCGTCACGGTCGGCGTCGACACCCACAAGGACACCCATGTCGGGCATGCCAAAGACGAGCTCGGTCGCGATCTTGGGCACCTCGAGGTCCCGACCACAGCTCGCGGCTATGCGGCGCTGCTGGCCTGGGCGAGGAGCCACGGTGAGGTGGTCGCTTTCGGGGTTGAGGGAACCAGCAGCTACGGCATCGGACTGAGCCGCTACCTGCAGGGCGAAGGCCACCTGGTGCTGGAGGTCATCCGGCCGGGCCGACAGGATCGACGCTTGCGCGGCAAGTCGGACCCCCTCGACGCCGAGGCGGCGGCCGCCGCCGTTCTCTCCGGCAAGGCTCGCAACCTCCCCCGCGCTTCCGCCGAGAGGGTCGAGATGATTCGGTCTCTCCGAATTGCGCGCGCGTCCGCAACCAAGGCCCGGACTCAGGCGATGAACGCCATCAAGGCTCTTATCGTCATGGCCCCTGAGGCAGTCCGAGACACGCTTCGCAACTTGCCCAATGCCCACCTCACGAGCACTTGCGCGCGCCTTCGCCCGGGCCACGTCGTCGACCCGACCGCCGCCACCAAGACCGCGCTCAGATCGCTGGCCCTGCGTTGCCAAGCCTTGGAAGCGGAGGCCCGCGAGCTGGAGATCCAGCTCGATCAGCTGACTTCCGACAGCGCGCCGGTTTTGCGCAGCCGTTTCGGGGTTGGCTCGGACTCAGCTGCAGCCTTACTCATCGCCGCCGGCGACAACCC
>DATCOZ010000132.1:0-2087 GCA_036564345.1 Candidatus Dormiibacterota bacterium
GAGGAGCGCCCCCCGGACGTCACCGGTCCGGAGCAGCCGAAGGGCGTGGTCGTGGGCGCCGTAGTGATACAGGCCGGCGGGGAGGTCAGGCCGCTCGGCCGTGGCCAGGTAGAGCTCGATGTGGTAAAGCGCACCCGTGCACGCCCCAGCTCGAAAACCGTAGACCTGGCTGTCCGGGGAGCGGCGCCAGCGCAACACGCCGTTCGTGTAGAGGCAGAGGCGGCCGATGTCCTCGGGGGGCGGGATGGCGTCCAGGCCGGTGTAGATCTTGAAGGCCAGCGGCTTGTTGGCCCAGTCGAGGGTGTGGACGCTCGACCGCACGCTGGCGAGTGAGTGCTTGGTGGCCTCGTGATACCTGCGCAGGGCCGAGGTCGCGGTCCCCATGGGATCCTCCATCAAGTACCCGCGGGCCTGGCCACGGCTCCACTGTAGATCTCGTCTGTGTCGCGACCAGGAGCGACTTCGGGCTCACGCTGCCGAGGCTACGACGGGGTCCGCAGTCGGATGGGCTAGGGCTAGCCCCCGATCCGCGACATCTCCACCTTGGGCAGCGGACGTGTCTCAGCGGTGCGGAGCTCGGAGTAGCGGTCCGTCCGCCTTGTCCAGATGGTGGCGAGGCACTCGGCGATCTCGTCGTCGCCCGCGCCCCCCCGGAGCAAAGACCTGAGGTCGTGGCCCCGCGAGGCGAACAGGCAGGTATAGAGCTGGCCGTCGGCGGAGAGCCGGGCGCGGGTGCAGTCGCGGCAGAACGGCTGCGTCACGGAGGCGATGACGCCGATCTCGCCGGCGCCGTCGCGATACCCGTAGCGCCTCGCGACCTCGCCCCGGTAGTTCGGTTCGACGGGCTTGAGCGGCCAGACGGCGTCAATCGACCGGACGATCTCGGCGGCGGGAACCACGTCCTCGAGCCGCCAGCCGTTGGTCGTGCCCACGTCCATGTACTCGATGAAGCGAAGGACGTGCCCCGTCCCCCGGAAGTGCTCGGCCATGTCGAGCACGCTGTGATCGTTGACGCCGCGCTTGACCACCATGTTGACCTTGACGGGCGTCAACGCCGCCCGGGCCGCGGCCTCGATCCCCTCCAGCACCCGGGCGACCGGGAAGCCGACGTCGTTCATGGCCTTGAAGACGTCGTCCTCCAGCGAGTCGAGGCTGACCGTGACTCGCCGGAGGCCGGCCTCGCGAAGCATCCGAGCCTTCGGCGCGAGCAGGGCGCCGTTCGTCGTCATGGTGAGGTCGCGAAGGCCGTCGATCCCCGCCAGCTGCTCGATCAGGCGCTCGACGTTCCGCCGCACGAGGGGCTCCCCTCCCGTGACGCGGATCTTCCGCACGCCGCAGGCGACGAAGCCGCGGGCGAGCCGAGCGATCTCCTCGAACGTCAGCAGCTCCTCTCGCTCGAGGAACTGGAAGTCGCGACCGAAGACCTCCGTCGGCATGCAGTAGACGCAGCGGAAGTTGCACCGGTCGGTGACCGAGATCCTCAGGTCCCGGAGAGGCCGGCCTAGGGCATCGCCGGGTGACCGGTCGCCGTCGGCGGAGCCCAGAGCCCGTTCCATTCGCCCACCTCCTGGAGGAATCGAGATTACATCGGACTTGGGAGTAGCCGCCCTTTCGGGCGACGGCAGCCGGACTGGCACCGCAAGTCGTGCTGCGGCCAGCTGGTTAGGGATTCCCTGAAGTAATCGCCGAGGCCACGGCTAGTGGGTTAAGGCGTGGCGGGCGACAGGGGTTGCGGCGCATTCGAGCGGCCGTGACGACGCCTACGGGGCGCAACCTTGACCAAACCGACGGGCCAGGGCTACCCCTCAGGCTGGTCTGAGGTTCCCCCGCATGCCGGAGCCGAACAGGGTGCTGTGGGGGCCGTCAGTCTTGCCCGCTCCCTCGATCGTCGTGCTCGGGACAGCCGCCTAGCGGCCCCCGCAGGCACCGCCGGGAGCGCGATCCGGCGCGGATGGCTGCCCTCCTGGACGCCTCGGCGGCGGCCAGAGGCTCCACCTACGGGGGTATGGTCCTGCTCGGGGCCGGAGGCCTGGCCGACGCGTTTCTCGGTCACTGGTGGTCGGCCGTCTGGGTCTGGATCTCGATCG
>DATCOZ010000207.1:0-8273 GCA_036564345.1 Candidatus Dormiibacterota bacterium
GGGCACGCCGGTCGTCCGCGAGCTCGACGCCGGGTCCTCGGTCGGCGAGGCGCTGGAAGCGAGCGGCGGCTCCCTCGAGGAGACCCGCGCCGTTCTCCTCGGCGGCTACTTCGGGTCCTGGCTGCCGGCCGCCGACGCCTGGGACCTGCCTCTCGACCAGCAAGCCCTGAAGGAGCTCGGCCTGTCGCTCGGCTCCGGCGTTGTTGCTGCCCTCCATGTGGCCGGCTGCGTGGTCTGCGAGACGGCGGCGGTGATGCGCTACCTGGCCGGCGAGAGCTCCGCCCAGTGCGGCCCCTGCTTCTTCGGCCTGCGGGCGATCGCCGACGCCTGCGAGCGCGTCCAGGACGGCCGGCCTCAGGCCGGCGAGCTCGAACGCCTGCGCCGCTGGGTCGGTGAGCTGCCGGGACGGGGCGCCTGCCACCATCCCGATGGGGCCACCGGCTTCCTGCGCTCAGCTCTCACCCGTTTCGGTGCTGACTTCGAGGCTCACCGCCCGCACCGGCGGATCAGAGCACTGGCGTGAGCGACAAGCTGGAGCTGGCCATCGATCGCACCCGCTGCGACGGCAGCCGCCTCTGTGCGGAGCTGCTGCCGGAGCGGATCCGCCTCGACGACTGGGGCTATCCGATCATCACGCCGGGCGCGATCCCGGCGCACCTCGTGCCCCATGCCCGGCGTGCGGTGGCCGCCTGCCCGCTGCTCGCCCTGAGCCTGCGGCCGGCGGCGGCGGAGCAAACCATGAAGGGGCTCACCCGGGCTTCAGGTGCGCAGCGGAGCATGGGCCCGCAGTGAGAAGAACCATCTACATCGCAGCGGGCGTCCTGGTCGCCCTGGTCGCGCTCGGACTCGCGGGTGGTTACGCCTACTACTTCACCGGAATCCACACGGCACCGAAAGCTCTTGCCCTGAGCACGCCCTCCCCGTCGGCCTCCGCGTCGACGCCGGCAGCCGCGACCGGCCTCGCCGGAACCTGGACGGTGGGTTCGGGCTCAGTTGCCCGCTACCACGTGAGCGAGAAGTTCGCCGGACAATCCTCGAGCCACGAGGCTGTCGCCGAAACGACCTCCGTCACCGGGAACCTCGCCGTCACCGGCTCGGCAAGCGCGCTCCAGGCGACAGCAACGAGCGTCGTCGTCGACCTCGCCTCGCTGCACAGCGTCGACCAGGTGCTCGGCTTCAATGTCAGCCAGCGGGACCGCATCGTCAGCCAGTCGCTCTCCGTCCAGCAGTTCCCGCAGGCGACCTTCAAGGCTGATACCTTCGCGATCCCGACCGGGCTCGAGTCGGGGCAGGTGGTCAGCCTGAGCTTGCCAGGTCAGCTGACCATCCACGGCGTGACCCGGTCGGTGACGGCGACGATCCAGGCTCAGATGAGCGGCAGCAATGTCCAGGCCGAGGGGACGATCGCGACCGCGATGACCGACTTCGGCATCTCTCCGCCCCGGGTCGGCATCACGGTCGTCCAGCCGCAGGTGACGATCGAGTTCCTTCTCAACCTGACCCGCGCGGCATAGCCGCGACCGCTCCGGCGGTTCAGCCGGCCGGCACCGGTTTGCCGGCCTCGACGCAGCGGTTGCTCAGCTTGCCGACACCGGCCACCTCCGACTCCATGAGATCCCCCGGCTTGAGGAACTCCGGCGGCTGGCGGGCGAAGCCGACCCCCTCGGGAGTGCCGGTCGCGATCAGCATCCCCGGCAGCAGCGTCATGCCGATCGAGAGCCAGCGGATGATCTCGTCGACCGGGTAGATCATGTCGGCCGTCGTCGCGTCCTGCTTGACCTCCCCGTTGACGAGCAGCCGCAGGCGGAGCGCCTGCGCGTCGGGCACCTCGTCGGCGGTCACCACCCACGGGCCCGACGGGCAGGAACCGTCGAGGCTCTTGCCCTTGAAGAACTGGCCGCCCCAGCCGTTCTGGATGTCGCGCGCGCTGACGTCGTTGATGACCGTGTAGCCGAAGACGTGGCCCAGGGCGTCGGCCCGCTGGATGTTCACACCGCTTTTGCCGACGACGACGCCGAGCTCCACCTCCCAGTCGATCTTGTCGCTGACCGCGGGGTCGATCCGGATCTCGTCATTCGGCCCTACGACGCTCGTGATGGCCTTGGTGAAGAAGGTCGGCGGCTTCACCTCGGTCCCCTGGGCGCGCGCGCCCTCCTCGGCGTGCTTCTGGTAGTTGCGCCCGACGGCGAGGATGTTGCCGACGGGCGGGTCGAGCGGAGCCAGCAGCTGCAGCGCCGAGAGCCTCCGGATGATCGGCTCCGACGCGGAATGGTCGACCTTCGCCAGCAACGCGCGGAGCCGCTGGAGTCCGTTCGGGCCCTCCTGGACCAGCCCCAGCAGGTCTGCCGGCGGTGACGGCGATCCCGTCGCCCTGGCCAGCTCCGAGACGTCGACGACCCGGTCCTCGGCACCTTCCAGTGCCACGCCCAGCCGCCGGCCGTTCGCCTCGCGGAACATCAACAGCTTCATTCGCTCGACACCTCCCGAACCGGCGGACCGGCTCCAAGAAACAATTCCTCGAAATCGGGGCGTTCGAGGAGTTCGCCGGGCGGTCCTTCCAACCGGGTGAGGCCGGAGACGAGGACCTGGGTCCAGTTCGCCACCTCGAGGGCGGCGCGCGCTCGCTGCTCGACCAGGAGCACCGCCTTGCCGAGGTCGGCGAGGCGGCGGACGTGCTCCCGGAGGAGCCCATCGGCGAGCTTGGGGGAAAGGTTGGCGGTCGGCTCGTCGAGGATCAGCACCCGCGGGTCGAGCATCAGGACGCGCGCGATGGCGAGCATCTTTCGCTCGCCCCCGCTGAGCTTGTCAGCCCTTCGCCTGAGCATTGCGGCCAGCGCCGGGAAGACGGCGCAGACCTCCACCACCCTCGCCGGCAGCTCCGAGCCGCGGAGCAGGTAGCCGCCCATCTCGAGGTTCTCGAGCACGCTCAGGGGCTCGAAGATGTCCTGCACCTGCGGCACGTAGCCGACGCCGCGCCGGGCGAGGTCCTCGGGCGGATGGTTGGTCACGTCCTCGCCGGCGACCTCGACCGCGCCGGTCGTCACCCGGAGGATGCCGACCAGGCTCTTCAGGAGGGTGCTCTTGCCGGCGCCGTTGGGCCCGATGATCGCGACCACCTCGCCCGCGCCGACGCTGATCGAGATGTCGCGCACGACCGGGACGCCACCATATCCGGCGGTCAGTCCCTTTGCGGTCAGGACCCCCTCCGGCCGCGCGCCGCCGCCGCTAGCCGACAAGGTAGGCGTCCACGACTTCACGCTGGCGGCGCAGCTCGACCAGCGAACCGTGCCCGATCACCTTTCCCTGCGCCATCACGATGACCGGGTCGCAGAGTCGCTCCACGATGGCGAGCTGGTGCTCGACCATGAGGATCGTGAGGCCCTCGTCGCGGAGGCTCTCCAGGTAGCTGGCTATCTCGCCGACGATCGACGGGTGGACGCCGGCCATCGGCTCGTCGAGGAGGAGCAGGCGGGGCTCCAGCATCAGCGCCCGCATGATCTCGACCAGCCGCTTCTGGCCTCCGCTCAGGTCCCCCGCGTACTGGTCTTCCTTCTCGGTCATCCGGAAGCGCGCCAGCAGACCGCGGGCGCGTTCGACGAGGGCGTCCTCGTCGGCTCCCCAGTAGCGCCGGCCGAGCAGGGCGCCGCCAACGCTGTCACCCCGGTTCTTGGGGGCCGCGGCGAGCAGGTTTTCGAGCACGGTCAGCTGGGCGAACTCGCTCGGTAGCTGGAAGGTCCGGACCAGGCCCCGGCGGGCGCGCCGAAAGGTGGGGAGCCGGCCGATCTCCTCGCCGTCGAAGACGATCGAGCCCGACGAAGCCGGCAGGGTGCCGGCGAGGACGGCAAGGAAGGTCGACTTGCCCGCGCCGTTCGGGCCGATCAGCCCCGTCAGCCGGCCGGGCAGGACCTCGATCGACACGCCATCGACGGCGTGCATCCCCTCGAAGTGGCGATGGATGTCGGTCGCCGTCAGCAGGGGGGTGAGGTCAGCCGGCACCGGGATTCGGGAAGGTTCTCCGCCGCTCGGGGAAGACGCCCTTGGGGCGGAACCAGAGGAAGCCGAGGATCAGGCTGCCGATGGCAACCCACTGGAAGGCGGGGATGAGTCCCGGCTGCCCGAAGTTGGGCATAAAGCGGGTCGCCTCGAAGAAGCCGACCGGGACCAGGATGGCCCCGAGGATGGCTCCCCAGTTGTTGCCGCGACCCCCGACGATGATCGCGGCGAAGAGCACGATCGTCTCCGGGTAGAGCCAGCCAGCCGGCGCCCAGAGCCCGATGAAGCCGACCAGGATGGCGCCGCTCAGCCCGCCCATGACCCCGCCGACGATGAACATCGTCAGCTTCTGGGCGAGGAGGTTCTTGCCGAGCGCCGCCGCGGCGACCTCGTTCTCCCGCATCGCGCGCAGCGAGCGACCGTAGGGGGAGTTGGCGATCCGGTTGGCCGTGAAGAGAACGAGGCCGACGCAGAGGAGACTGATTACGACGTAGAAGTACTGGTACTCGTAGGTGTTGACTGCTTCGACGCCGATCTGGTCGGCGAGCGGAGGCGGGATCAGCGACACCCCTGCGGCCCCGTTGAGGAAGGGCCGCGCGTTGGTTATCACGAGGTTCGCGATGATCGAGATCACCAGCAGCGCGATCGCCTGGTAGTCGCCGCGGAGCCTGCGGAGGACGACGAAGCCGATCGGGATCGCCACCAGCCCGCCGGCGATGGCGCCCGCGATCCAGGGCAAGGGGAAGGGGAGCTGGAGGCCGAGCACGTACTGTTGGAAGCCGCCGTTCGCCGACTGCGGAGGCAGCGACAGCACCGCCGCGGTGTAGGCCCCCGCCGCCTGGAAGAGGATGAAGCCGAAGTTGACGAGGCCGGAGACGCCGAACTGCATGTTGAGCGCGATGCAGGCGATGATGTCGACCGCGGCGTAGACGAGCAGCGTCGTGATGTAGAAGGTCATCCCGCCGCCGCCATCGCGCCGAACTTGGCGAGCAGCCCCTGCGGCCGGAGCACCATCACCACCACCAGGACGCTGAAAGCGACCACCGCCTTGTACTCCGGGGAGATGACCGCGGCGCTCAGCTCGGTCAGCTCGCCGATGATCACCGCTCCCAGCATCGCGCCGTAGGGCTGGCCCGCTCCACCCAGGACCGCCGCCGCCAGGATCGTGATCAGGAAGCCGGAGCCGTTGGCAACGGCGAAGGAATCCGAGTTCATCGCCGCGATCGTTCCCGCCATCCCGCAGAGGGCGCCGGTGATCAGCCACACCGCGTCGATCACCCGACCGGTCGGAATGCCGCAGTTGCGGGCAAGGGTCGCGTTGGCGGCGGTCGCCCGCATCGCCTTGCCCAGCCGCGTGTAGCGGAGCAGGGCGTGGATGGCGAGCATCAGGACGACCGCCACGCCGATCAGAAGCAGCTGCTCGTTGGTGAGGATGATCCCCGCGACCCGCACCGTGGAACCGGGGTCCTGGTGGTAGGACACGTTGTCCGAGCCCACAAAGGCGAGCAGGAGGTTGGAGGTCATGATCCCGATCGCGAGGGAGACGATCACCATCCCGATCAGAGGGGTGCCCTTGCGCTGGAAGGGCGTGTAAATGAAGCGGTTCAGGAGGAAGGAGAAGATGGCGCCGGTGGCCGCTCCCGCGAGGAGCGCGATCCAGATGCTGACGCCGGCGTGGTTGAAGAAGTAGGCGGCGAAGGCGCTGGTGATCATGATGTCCCCGTAGGCGAGGTTGATCAGGTTTGTGATGCCGAACTGCATCGTGAACCCGACCGCCCCGACGGCGATCACAGCAAGGCTGACCAGGCCGAACCCAAAAGCCGCCGCGTAAAGGGACACCGCAGCCCTCGAGTTTGCTCTTTAGCCGCCGGACGCTGGCGGAATCACGCTCCCGCCAGCTTGATGATCTGGTTGATCTGGTCCTGGCTCAGCTGCCCGGCCACGACCTCATTTCCCTGGGCGTCGTAGTTGGCGATGATGTAGCCGCCCTGGGAGTTGTTGTACTGGTTGAAGAAGGTCGCTCCGCCGGCGCCGTTGAAGCGGACCGCCTTGCCGTTCTTCAGCGCCGCGATCCCGTCCGAGTACTTGTTCACCTCGGTGGCACCGCTCACGCCGTTGCCGACCTTGATGATCCAGGGGTTGAAGACCGTGTGATCGGTGCTCTTGGCCGAGGTGGCCGCAAGCGCGGTCATGATCATGCCGTCGTAGAGGTGGATCGTTGACGCCCGCGTGACGTACTTGGGCGCGTTGGCGAAGTCGCCGGCTGACGCGAGCAGGTTGGTCTTGAACTCGTCATAGCCGGGGCCCTTGAAGTCCGTCGGGGTGTCGTTTGCCTGGTAGTACTTGACGAGGTCGGAGACGCCGATCGCGTCGGAAACGGCCTTGAACCAGACCGGGTCGATCGTCGCCGACGAGCCGATGACGGGGATCATCCCGCCGTTCAGCTGCTTCAGCTCCGATAGGTAGGTGGCGTCGGTCGAGCCCAGCGCCTCGGTCAGGATGACGTCGGGATGGGTGTTGATGAGGGCCTGGACCTCGGTTCGGTAGGAGGGTTGGCCGAGAGCGATCGCCTGGTTTATAACCATCTGTCCGCCCAGCTTCTGGATCGCCGTCGTGGCGGGCCCGACGAAGGTCTGGGAGCCGATGTCGTTTCCGAAGACGAGAGCGATCTTCTTGTAGTTGTCCTTGAAGTAGGCGATCCCGACCATCCCGTATGCGTCATAGGCGTCAGGCGGGACCAGCCTGTGGAAGTACTTGAAGTTGCTCTTGTCAAACTCCGACTGGCCGGTTTGGCAAAAGGCGGGAATGTGGCTCTGCTCGAGGATCGGCATGACGCTGGCAGCCTCGTCCGAGGTGCAGCCGATGACCATGAACAGGTTCGTGTTGCCGGCGATCATCGCCCGGACGGCAGGGACGGCGTCGGCGGGGTCGCCGCGGGTGTCGAACTGCTTGCAGCTCAGTGTCCGGCCATTGACCCCGCCGGAGGCGTTGATCGCCCTCACGGCAGGCAGGCAGGCGGCGAAGTAGGCGGGCCCGAGGGCCGCGTCGGCGCCCGTGAAGGGTGCGAGGATGCCGACGATCATCGGGCCCGTACCACCCGACGCGGTCGGGGCGGTCGAGGTGCCGCAGGCCGCCACTGTCAAGAAAGCGGCGACAGCGAGGGCCGGCCCGCGCCCGAGCCCAGAACGGAAAGCCGAAAGGAATCGATCCATCTGGTTCACTTCCTCCACCGGCCGAGCTGGCGCCCGGATTGTCGACAATTCTATGCACAATCCGGGCGACGTGTTCAAATATGCGGGTGACGACGCTCGGTTTGAAGCGTCCGCCCGTGGGGGAGGCAGAGGGTCCGACAGACGGCAGCCTGGTGGCCTATCGATCGCTCCGCGAGGCGATCGTCGACGGCCGTTTCCATCCCAATGAGCGGCTCGTCGAAGCCGACCTGGCCAAGTTGCTCGGCGCCGGCCGCACGACCGTCCGCGCCGCCCTGGTCAGGCTCGAGCAGGAAGGCCTCGTCGAGCGAGAGCCCAATCGGGGCGCGCGGGTGCGCCGCGTCTCCGACCGGGAGGCGCTGGAGATCGAGGAGGTCCGGGTCTCCCTCGAGCAGCTGATGGCGAGGCACGCCGCACTCAACCTGACCCCGGAAGGCCTTGCCGATCTCCGCGCCATCCTCCAGGAGATGACCGAGCACGTCGAGTCGGGTGACCCGGTCGGCTACTCGGAGCTGAACGCGCGCTTCCACAGCCGGATCTGGGCGCTCGCCGACCTCGGCGTCGCCGAGCGGATGCTGATCAACCTCAAGTCGCAGAGCATCCGCTTCCAGTACCGGACCATCCTCCAGCCCGGCCGGCCGGAGCGTTCCCTGCGCGAGCACGCCCGCATCGTCGAGGCGCTCGCCGGGCGGGACCCGGATGAGAGCGAGGCCGCCATGCGCGACCACCTGAGCCAGGTCGTCGCAACCCTCAAGTCGGCGATCGCCCGCCGGGGTACTCCCTAGACCCGCACTTCGGCGATTCTTGCCTCCCCATGGGGAGGTCCCCGAAGGGGGGAGGGGCTGTCACCGATGAATCCGGAAGGACCTTCTACGGCCATCCGTCGGAGAAGGCCCCTCCGGCACCGCTTCGCGGCGCCACCTCCCCATAAATGACGCTTCTATGTCATGTCAAGCCGCTGAAGGAGCTTGAAGAAGCGGCGGGCGAGGTAGCGCTTTAGGCAGCGGCGAATTTCTCGAGGTGACTTGCCCTCCGCAGTTCGGCGAGCGATGTACTGCCGAGTGGCTGGGT